>NZ_JBEYIX010000030.1:0-67690 GCF_040636055.1 Micromonospora sp. NPDC006766
GATTCTCGTTCATCTAGTGTGTGACTGGTGTTCTTAGGTGTTCTATTGCGATGTGGCCCCTGTTGGGGGCCCGCCGCCGCGCGTTTCGCCAGGATCTAGGGTCGCAGGATGGTCGTCCTGCGTTCTCTGCTGCTGTTCGTGTTGGCCGCGCTCGCGGAGATCGGTGGGGCGTGGCTGGTCTGGCAGGGCTGGCGGGAGCACCGGGGCCTGTGGTGGGTGGCGGCCGGGGTGCTGGCGTTGGGGGCGTACGGCTTCGTGGCGACGTTCCAGCCGGACGCGCACTTCGGGCGGATCCTGGCGGCCTACGGGGGCGTGTTCGTGGCCGGGTCGCTGGCCTGGGGGATCGTGGTGGACGGGTTTCGCCCGGACCGGTGGGACGTGGTGGGCGCCGCGATCTGCCTGCTGGGCGTCGCGGTGATCATGTACGCCCCGCGGAGCTGACGCCGGCGGATCAGGGCGACGGCGGTGTGCCGGAAGCGATATGCCGCTGAGGCATAAGTATTCCTCAGCGGCATATCGCTGTTGACGTGGGCGAGCTTGCCCGGACAGGTCAGTCGTTGCGGTGGGCCGCCCACCAGGCCTGGCCGGCCTCGGGCAGGGTGTCGATCGGGTCGTAGTAGGCGTAGCGCTTGTCGAGCGCCTCGTGGTCGGTCGACTCGATGGAGGTGCGGTAGTTCTTGGTCCAGTAGGAGACGCCGCGTTCGCGGTCGTACTCGGTGAGCATGTGCACCCAGCGCTTGCCGACGAACGGCACGTCGCAGACGATGCGCGGGGTGGCGTAGCCGGGTAGGTAGCCCATGATGTCGTGCTGGAGCTGCTGGGCGTGCCAGACGGGGACCCGCCAGTGCTCGGCGTTGGGGATCATGTCGCACATGTAGAAGTAGTACGGCAGGATGCCGGCTTCGCCTTGGAGGGCGAAGCAGAGGTCGAGCAGGTCGGCGGCGGTGGCGTTGACGCCGCGCATGAGGACGCCCTGGTTGCGGACGTCTCGGACGCCGACGTCGAGGGCGGTCTGGGCGGCTTTGGCGACCAGCGGGGTGATGGACTGCCGGTGGTTGACGTGGGTGTGGATGGCCAGGTTGACGCCGCGGCGGGAGGCGGTGCGGGCGACCCGTTCGAGGCCTTCGACGACGTCGGGCTGGAGCCAGTGCTGGGGCAGGCCCATGAGGGCCTTGGTGGCGAGCCGGATGTCGCGGATGGTTTCGATCTCGAGCAGTCGCATCAGGTAGGACTCGAGGTTTTTCCACGGCACGTTGGCCACGTCGCCGCCGGAGACGACGACGTCGCGGACGCCGGGGTGGGCCTTGAGGTAGGCGATGTGGGCGTCGTAGCGGTCGACGGGTTTGAGGGTGAGCTTGAGCTTGTCGACGGCGGGGGTGGAGTTGCCGACGAGGTCCATCCGCGTGCAGTGGCCGCAGTACTGCGGGCAGGTGGAGAGCAGTTCGGCGAGGACTTTGGTCGGGTAGCGGTGGGTGAGGCCTTCGGCGACCCACATGTCGTGTTCGTGGAGGCTGTCGCGGCTGGCGTAGGGGTGGGAGGGCCAGTCGGTGCGCCGGTCGGAGGCGACGGGGATCATGTAGCGCCGGACCGGGTCGGCCAGGAGCGCCTCGGTGGTCATGGGCTCGAAGGGCACCATGGTGTTGAGCATCTGCGGGGGCACCAGCATGGACATGGTGGCCAGGGCCTTCTGGTCGGCCTCGAGGTCGGCGTAGAAGGTTTCGTCGACCAGGTCGCCGAGGACGGTGCGTAGCTGCTTGATGTTCTTGACGCAGTTGACCCGCTGCCACTGGGCGTTCTCCCACTGGTCGCGGGTGACGTGGCGCCAGCCGGGGAAGCGGGTCCAGTCGGGCTCGACCAGCGGGTTGCGGCGGTATTCGTAGGGCTGTCCGGCGGTGGGGACGGCGACCGGCGCGGGGCGTGGCGCAGGGATGGTCTCCACCGGTTGGGTCTGGGTCACGGCCCCTCCTGGTTGTGGTGCGGGTTGATCAATGGTCCCGAAGGCTACTGGAAAATATCCGGTGAAGAAATTAGTCTGCCGGAAGTTTTCCCGCGATGCGACCCCTGCTCAGGGGGTTCGGGCGGTGGACGGAGGGGGTTGGGCGTGACGTCACCGGTGGGTCTGCACCGCGTCGTGGAACCTGCGGGAGTGCTGCCGCAGGCGGCGTGGCGGCTGGACGCCGATCCGCGGATCGCCTCTAACGAGGTGCGGATCCGCGTGGAGCGGCTGAACCTGGACGCGGCGAGCTTCCGGCAGCTGTCGGAGAAGCACGGCGGTGACGGGGAGAAGGTCCGCGCCGAGGTGCTGGAGATCATCTCTGCTCGGGGGAAGATGCAGAACCCGGTGACCGGGTCGGGCGGCATGCTGATCGGCACGGTTGAGGAGGCGGGGCGGCGGTCGCCGTTGGGGCTGAGGCCGGGTGACCGGGTGGCGACGCTGGTGTCGCTGACGCTGACCCCGCTGATGATCCTCGACGGGTTGGCCCGGTGGGACGGGCGCAGCGAGCAGGTGCCGTGCGACGGGTACGCGATCCTGTTCGCCCGGTCGATCGCGGCGGTGCTGCCGGCGGACCTGCACCCGGAGTTGTCTCTGGCGGTGCTGGACGTGTGCGGGGCGCCGGCGTTGACCGCGCGGGTGGTCGCGGAGCAGGTGCAGCGGCGGCAGCGTGCCGGGGACGCCCGGCCGGTGCGGGTGGCGGTGATCGGCGGGGCCGGTAAGAGCGGGTCGCTGTCCCTCGCGGCGGCGCGGCGGGCGGGTGCGGGTCGTACGGTCGGGGTGGTGCCGGTGGCGGCGGAGCGGGACGCGCTGGTCGCGGCCGGTCTGGCCGACGCGGTCGCGTTGGCCGACGCGCGGGATCCGGTGGGGTTGTCCACGGCGGTGACCACGGCGTTTGGGGCCCCGGCGGATGTGACGGTGGTCTGCGTGGACGTGCCGGGTTGCGAGCACGGGGCGATCCTGGCGACCGAGGACGGCGGCACGGTGATCTTTTTCTCGATGGCGACGAGTTTCGCCGGGGCGGCGTTGGGCGCGGAGGGCCTGGCGGCGGATGTGACGATGCTGGTGGGTAACGGGTACGTGCCGGGGCATGCGGAGTTGGCGTTGGGGTTGCTGCGGGCCGAGCCGGGGGTGCGGCGTCTGTTCGAGGCTCGGCTGGCGGCAGACTGACAGTCATGACGAACCCCTCGACTTTGTATCGCGGCGGGATGCTGCACTGTCCGGCTGACCCGCGCGCGACGGCGTTGCTGGTGCGTGATGGTCGGATCGCCTGGTTGGGTGAGGACGCGGATGCGCCGTCGGCCGACCGGGTGGTGGATCTGGCCGGGGCGTTGGTGACTCCGGCGTTCGTGGATGCGCATGTGCATGCCACGGATACCGGGCTGGCGTTGTCGGGGTTGGATTTGTCGGGGGTGCGGTCGGCCGGTGAGTTGTTGGCCGCGGTGTCGGCGTTCGCCGCTGGTGTGCCGGGGGACGCGGTGGTGCTGGGGCACGGTTGGGACGAGTCGTCCTGGGCGGAGCGGGCGCTGCCGGACGCGGCGGCGTTGGACCGGGCGGCCGGGGGGCGGCGGGTGTATCTGTCGCAGGCGTCGATTCATTCGGCGCTGGTGTCGCGGGCGCTGCTGGCGGCCTGTCCGGAGGCGGCGGGCGCCGTCGGGTACGACTCGTCGGGCTGGTTGCGGCGGGACGCGCACCATGTGGTGCGGGCGGCGGCGTTCGGGTCGGTGACCCGGTTGCAGCGGGTGGCCGCGCAGCGGCGGGCCTTGGCGCACGCGGCGTCGTTGGGGATCGCCGCGGTGCACGAGTGCGGTGGTCCGGAGATTTCCGACGAGGAGGATTTCACCGGGTTGTTGGGCATCTCGGGTGTCGGGTTGCCGGAGGTGTACGGCTACTGGGGTGAGCTGCTGGGTGCGGCGCGGGCCCGGGAGTTGGGGGCGGTGGGTGCCGGTGGTGATCTGTTCGCCGATGGGGCGTTGGGGTCACGGACGGCGCATGTGTCGGCGGCGTACCTGGATGGTGAGTCGGGGGGTTGTGGGCACGGGTACGTGACGGCTGAGCAGGTGCGTGATCATCTGTTGGATTGTGCGGCGCACGGGTTGCAGGGGGGTTTCCATGCGATCGGTGATGCGGCGATCTCGACGGTCCTCGACGGGTTCGCGGGTGCGGCGCAGCGGGTGGGTGTGGATCGGCTGCGGGCGGCCCGGCATCGGGTCGAGCACGCGGAGATCATGAGTAAGCGGCTGATCGCCGGGTTTGTGGAGTACGGGATTGTCGCGTCGATGCAGCCGGCGTTTGACCGGTTGTGGGGTGGCGCGGGTCGGATGTATGAGTCGCGGTTGGGTTTGTCCCGGTCGTTGGAGTCCAATCCGATGGGGGCGATGCATTCGGTCGGGGTGGCGTTGGCGTTCGGTTCGGATTCGCCGGTGACGCCGTTGGATCCGTGGGGTTCGGTGCGGGCGGCGGCGGCGCACCATAATCCGGCGCAGCGGATGAGTGTGCGGTCGGCGTTCGCCGCGCACACCCGTGGTGGGTGGCGGGCGGTGCACCTGGACAACGAGGGTGTGCTGGCGTTGGGTGCGGCGGCGACGTTCGCGGTGTGGTCGACCCCGGCTGGGGTGCAGCGGGGCCTGCCGGTGCTGGAGGCGGAGGATCCGGAGTTGCGGGGCGCGGATGATCCGACGCCGCTGCCGGTGTGCCGGTTGACGGTGCTGCGCGGTGACGTGATCTATGAGGAAGGTAGTTCGTGACCGGAAAGCTTGGGCTGGACCCGGCGTTGGTGGTGCGGGCGCGGGAGTTGGCGCGTCGTGCGGGGCAGCCGGTGGTGGAGTTGGCGCGTAGCCACACCACGGTGTCGGTGGAGCGGGCGGTGCTGCGGCTGGCGGGGGTGACCGGCGCGGACCCGGACGGTATTCCGTGGGTGAACCGCCTCGTGGACGCGGTGGTTGCGGATGTGGGGTTGGGGCACGGGGTGGCGGTGCCGGTGTTCGACGCCCTCGCCCGGGAGGAGATCACCGATGTGACGTTGCTGGCGCAGAAGGCGGCGGCGGGGTCGGTGCGGTTCGCGGTGCCCACTGGCAAGGCGGGCGCCGCGGCGCGGAAGGCGGCTCGCCGGGCGGTCGCTGCGGGTGTGCGGCAGATCGATCGGCGGCGCGCGGAGCGGGACCGGCTGATCAGGCGGTACGGGGATCCGAAGCAGCGGCCGTGGGTGTATCTGATCGTGGCCACGGGCGATATCTATGAGGATATTCCGCAGGCGCAGGCGGCGGCGCGGGCCGGCGCGGACATCATCGCGGTGATCCGGTCGACGGGGCAGTCGTTGCTGGACTATGTGCCGGAGGGCGCGACGCGGGAGGGGTTCGCCGGCACGTACGCGACGCAGGAGAATTTCCGGCTGATGCGGGCCGCTCTGGATGAGTCGTCGCGGGAGTTGGGGCGGTATGTGCGGTTGACGAATTACGCGTCGGGTCTGTGCATGCCGGAGATGGCGACTCTGGCCGGCCTGGAGCGGCTGGACATGATGCTCAACGACTCGATGTACGGGATTTTGTTCCGTGACATCAATCCGATCCGCACGTTTGTCGATCAGCGGTTCTCGCGGCAGGTGCACGCCCGGGCGGGGATCATCATCAACACTGGTGAGGACAACTACCTGACCACCGCGGACGCGGTCGATGAGGCGCACACGGTGACGGTGTCGCAGCTGCTGAACGAGTATTTCGCGCACGAGGCGGGGTTGGCGGACTGGCAGTTGGGGCTGGGGCACGCGTTCGAGATCAACCCGGATGTGCCGGAGTCGTTCCGCCTGGAGTTGGCGCATGCGTTGTTGGCGCGGGAGTTGTTCCCGGAGGCGCCGTTGAAGTGGATGCCGCCGACGAAGCACATGACCGGTGACGTGTTCCGGGGCAACCTGTTGGACGGGTTCTTCAACCTGGCGGGCGCCATGACCGGGCAGGGGATTCTGTTGGTGGGGATGATGACCGAGGCGGTGGTGACGCCGTGGTTGTCGGACCGGGACATCGCCTTGCAGAACGTTCGTTACGTGTTGGGCGCGGCGGGTGGGTTGCACGAGGATTTCGTGCCGGCGCCGGGCGGGTTCATTCAGCAGCGCGCGCACCGGGTTCTGGGCGAGGCTGTCGACCTGTTGGACCGTATTGGTGAGCAGTCGTTGTTGTCGGCGATCGCCGAGGGCACGTTCGGGATCATGAAGCGGCCGGCGGACCGTGGTAAGGGCCTGGACGGGGTGGCCCGGCATGAGGCCGACTACTACAACCCGGCGACGGAGATGTTGGAGGCGGCGGCGTGAGCGCCTCGGAGAAGACGATCGTCCGGCCGTACGGGGACACCACGGGTGACGGCATGGTGCAGGTGTCGTTCACGCTGCCGGTGCCGCACGACAAGCGGGCCGAGGGCGCTGCGGTGCAGTTGGCCAACAGGATGGGCATTGACCCGGCGATGTTGGTGCACGCCAAGCAGATGGGGGACGGGTTCACGTTCTTCGTGGTGTATGGGCGGGTGAACCATCTGGTGGACCTTTCGGCGGTGCAGGTGGTGGAGCGGGACTTTCCGCTGCTGTCGGCCAAGGAGGTCAACGGGGTGGTGAAGCAGAGGTTGCGGCGCAAGCTGTCGGTGGTGGGGGCGTGCATCGGCACGGACGCGCACACGGTCGGTATCGACGCGATCCTCAACGTGAAGGGCATCGCGGGGGAGAAGGGCCTGGAGTACTACCGGGAGTTGAAGGTCACGAATCTGGGTGCGCAGGTGAGTGTGCCGGAGTTGGTGGAGGCGGCGCGGCGGGAGAAGGCCGACGCGGTGCTCGTCTCGCAGGTGGTCACTCAGCGTGATGCGCATTTGCACAACACCCGGGAGATGTCGGCGGCGTTCCGGGAGGCGATGCCGGCGGGTCGGCGGCCGCTGCTGATCGTCGGTGGGCCCCGGTTCGACGAGACGATGACGCAGGAGTTGGGGGTGGACCGGATTTTCGGTCGGGGCACCACTCCCGGTGAGGTCGCCAGCTATCTGGTGCACGCCCTGATCACGGACAAGAAGGCGAAGAAATGAGCGGTTCGCGGGTCGGTCTGACCGTCACTCACCGTCGTTATGTGCCGTACGCGCACGCCCACTATGCGGGGAACCTGGTGGATGGGGCGTACGCGTTGGGCCTGTTCGGGGATGTCGCCACGGAGGTGTGTGTCCGCGGCGACGGTGACGAGGGCTTGTTCGCCTCGTACCAGGATGTGCAGTTCAAGGCGCCGATGAAGGCCGGGGACGTGTTGGAGGTGGTGGCGACGGTGACCCGGGTGGGCACCCGCAGCCGCACCATCGACTTCGAGGCCCGGGTGGTGTGCCGGGGCCGCCCCGACCGGGGTGAGTCGGCCGCGGAGGTCCTCGAGGTGCCGATCGTGGCGGTCACCGCGACCGGCACCGTGGTCGTGCCTTCGGCGACGTGAACGTCGCCGTCTGCGCCGACGTCGGGTCGACGTACACCAAGGCGGCGGTGGTGGATCTGGACGGTGGTCGGCTGGTCGGGGCGGCCGCCGCGCCGACCAGCGTGGGCACGGATGTGCTGCACGGCCTGGACGCCGCGGTCGCGGCCGCGACCGCCGGCGCGGGGGTGCGCGGTGACGTGGCCTGGTATGTGTGTTCGTCGGCCGGGGGTGGGTTGCGGCTGGCCGTCGTCGGTTACGAGCCGCTGGTCACCGCGCAGGCGGGCCGGCGGGTGGGGTTGTCGGCCGGGGCGAACGTGGTGCACGTGGCCGCCGGGCGGCTCGGCGCGGCCGATCTGGCCGGGCTGCGCGCGGCCCGCCCTGACGTGGTGCTGCTGGTCGGGGGCACCGACGGCGGTGACGCGGAGGTGTTGACGCACAACGCGACCCGGCTGGCGAAGGCCCGGTGGCGGGTGCCGGTGGTGCTCGCCGGCAACGGTGACGTCCGTGACGAGTTGCACGGCTTGCTGGTGGCTGCGGGAGTGCCGGTGACCGCCGCCGACAATGTGCTGCCCCGGATCGGGGTCCTCGCCCCCGGGGCGGCGCGGGCGGCGATCCGGGAGGTGTTCCTGCGGCACGTCATCGGGGGCAAGAAGTTGTCCCGGGGTGGCCGGTTCGCGCGGCTGGTCCGGGCGGCCACCCCGGACGCGGTGCTGACCGGGGTGGAGGTGCTCGCCGACGCGCTCGGTGGGGACCTGGTCGTGGTGGATGTCGGCGGGGCCACCACCGATGTGTACTCGGTGCTGACTCCGGACGAGCGGGACAGTGGGCCGGGTCGGGAGGTCGCCGGGACGTTGTGGCGGGCCCGCACCGTCGAGGGGGACCTGGGCATGCGGTGGAGCGCGCCCGGTGTGGTGCGCGCCGCCGTGGAGGAACGTCTCCTCGACCCGGGGGAGGCGGACGAGTTGGCCGCTGTCGCGGCGGTGCGGGCCGCTGACCCGGGTTTCCTGCCCGGCGGGGACGCCGACCGGGCGGCCGACCGGCGGATCGCCGCGCTCGCGGCGACGGTGGCGGTGCGGCGGCACGCCCGTGGGGCGGCCACCGGGGAGCGGGCCGGTCGGGATCTGCGTGACGTGAAGCTGATGGTCGGCTCCGGTGGGGTGCTGCGGCACGCCGACGCCGGTGACGCGGCGGGGGTGCTCGCGGCGGTGCTCGGCGACCACGCCGGCGGGTGGCCGTTGCCCCGGGCGGCCCGCGCGGTCGTCGACGTCGACTACGTCCTCGCGGCCGGCGGGTTGCTCACCGCCGAGCATCCGGGGGCGGCGGTCGGGTTGCTGCGCCGCCACCTCGCCGCGGATGTGGTGGCAGCGGATCGGGACGCGCCGACGCGACACGCCGTGGTGTGAGACACGACAGGCCGGGGTGGGTTGACAGCGGCGGGGGTGCACGCCGTACCGTCTTTGAGTCCTATCACGGGAAGCGGCTGCTGTTCGCTTCGTCCCTTCGTCCGCTGGCCGAGCGACCCGATGTGGTTGCGGCGGCCAGGTCCAGCGGGCGGGGGTCGGCGGGGCGGCGCGAACCGGCCGCGGTTACCGGTGTACGGGCAGGGTGAAAGGCACGGCCAGTAGACAACGGCCAGGCGGGGGCAGCCAGTCCACGTCCGGTCGGTCCGAAGGTCGGCGCCGGTCATCCTCGCCCCACCGGCCGGGAGGGGCCTGGGAGCATCGGGGCGCGGCGCAGGCCGCGCCCCGATTCCGTTTGCGGCCGCTTGGGTCAGCGGCGCGGCGGGCGGCCGGCGGTGTGACGCGGGCCGGGGCGGGCGCGGATGAGGCCGAGGCTGGTGGCGGCGGCGACTGCGGCGGTGCGGGAGTCGACGCCGAGTTTGGTGTAGATGCGGGCCAGGTGTGACTTGACGGTGCCCTCGGTGAGATGCAGCCGCGCGGCGGTGGCCCGGTTGGACAGCCCTTCGGCGACCAGCACGAGCACGTCGGTCTCGCGCCCGGTCAGGGCGGTGGCGGGGGCGCGCAGCCGGTTCATGAGCCGGTCGGCCACGGCCGGGGCCAGTGTCGTGCGGCCGGCCGCGGCGGTGCGCACGGCGGCGGCGAGCGCCTCGGGCGGGGCATCTTTGAGCAGGTAGCCGGTGGCGCCGGCTTCGATGGCCGGCAGGGTGTCGGCGTCCGAGTCGTAGGTGGTGACGATCAGGACGCGGGGCGCGTCGGGGCGGGCGGTGATGGCGGCGGTGGCCTCGGCGCCGTTCATGCCCCGCCCGAACTGCAGGTCCATGAGTACGACGTCGATGTCGCCGGCGGCGGCGCGAGCGACGGCGTCTTCGGCGGTGGCGGCCTCGGCCACCACGAGCAGGCCGGGTTCGGTTTCCAGCACGGCCCGCAGGCCGGCCCGGACCACCGGGTGGTCGTCGGCCACCAGCAGGCGAAGGTCGGTCACCGGTTCACCTCGGCGCCGGGAACGGGCACGATGACCGGTAGCCGGGCGGTCACGGTGGCGCCCTGCCCGGGGGTGGAGGTGACGTCGAGGGCGCCACCGAGGTCGTGCACGCGGGCGCGCATGGCAGCCAGGCCGAAACCGGTGGCGTCCGGATCGAAACCCACGCCGTTGTCGGCGATCCGCACGGTCACCTGTTCGTCGAGGTAGCCGAGGGTGACCTCGACCGTGGTGGCGTGGGCGTGGCGGACGGTGTTGGCCAGGGCGGACTGGGCGATGCGCAGCAGGGCGACCTCGTGTGCGGTGGGCAGCGGCAGCGGGTCGCCGGTGAGGTGGAACCGCGCGGCGAGCCGGTGCCGGGCGGATGTGGTGGCGCACAGCCGGCGCAGGGCGTCGGCCAGGGTGGTGTCCTGCAGGGCCGGCGGGGTGAGGGCGGTGACGAAGCGGCGGGCCTCGGCGAGGTTGTCCACGGCCGCCTGGCGGGCCTGCTCCACGTGGCGGGCGGCGGCCCCGTCGGGCAGGGACCGCTCGGCGGCGCGCAGCAACAGCTGGATGCTGGTCAGCCCCTGGGCGAGGGTGTCGTGGATCTCCCGGGCCAGGCGTTCGCGTTCGGCCAGCACCCCGGCGGTGTGCTGGGCGGCGGACAGGTCCGCGCGGGTGGCGGTGAGTTCCTCGATCAGCCGGCGCCGCTGCTCGCTTTCCCGGTAGAGGGTCTGATACCCCCACACCACCGCTACCGCGACGGCCGCGCCCAGCGCCGGGCCGACGGCGGTGGCCAGGGCGAATGAGCCCCGGTGGGCGGCGAACGCGAGGATCGCCGCGAGCGCGGTCGCGGCGACCGCTGCCGGACCCGCCCGGCGTGGCAACAGATGCAGCTGCAGGAAATAGAACGGGAACGCGAGCCACACCGCGTCGGCGGACAGGACCAGCAGCAACAGCCACAGCACACCCACGGCGGCCAGCCACCCGGCGGCGGCCCGGCGGGCGGCGTGGGCGCGCGGCAGCAGCCCACCGGCGGCGTAGACCAGCATCAGCAGCGCCGACGCGGCGACCACGCCGGCCGCGTGCGGGGCGGCGGCCACGGCCCGACCGGCGGTCAGGGTGAGGAGGCCGACGACCAGCAGGTGCAGGCACCAGGCCAGGGCGCGGACGCCTGGGGCGGAGGTGGTGGTGGTGTTCACGGTTCTTCCAGCCTAGGCGCTGGCCGGCGTGGTCGCTCTCTGCCAAAAGATGCAACCCGACCGCTGCCGTTCGGTCCGTGAAGTCCCGTCCTGGGTCAGATGTCGCCGGCGCACGCGGGGGCGACGCTGGACAGGCACCGCTACTGCCTCATGAAAGGGCCGGGACCTGTCGTGTTCGTCGCCTGGAGAGATCTCAAGTTCGCCAGAGGGCGGTTCGCCCTGATGGGGGCCGTCGTCGCGTTGATCAGCATGCTGGTCGGGCTGCTGTCCGGGCTCACCGCCGGTCTGGGCCGCCAGAACGTTTCCGCGATCACCGACCTGCCCGCGGACCGGATCGCCTTCGCCGCGCCCGCCGGCGGGCAGGACGTGTCGTACGCCGACTCCACGGTCACGCAGCAGCAGTGGCGGCGGTGGGCGCAGGTGCCCGGGGTGAGCCGGGCCGAACCGTTGGGGATCACCGTCACCCGGGCCGCCGCGGGTGACGTGGGCGCCGGGGTGGCCGTCTTCGGGGTCCTGCCCGGATCCGCGTTGGCGCCCGACGGCGCGCGGATCGACGGCCGGTCGGTGGTGCTGTCGGCGTCCGCCGCCGACGATCTGCAGGTGGGGGCCGGTGACACTGTCACCGTCGCCGGGCGGGGGTTGACGGTCGCCGGGGTGCGGGGCGACGCCTCCTACAGCCACACCCCGGTGATCTGGGTCAGCCTCGACACGTGGCGGCAGGCTGCGCCGTGGTCCGGCGCCGCCGACGTCGCGACCGCCACGGTCATCGCCCTGACCACCACCGGCGATGTCGACGTCGAGGCCGCCGACGCGGCTGCCGGCACCAGCACCGTCACGGTCGACGCCTCGTTGTCCGCGATCGGCTCCTACGCCTCGGAGAACAGCTCGCTGCAGTTGATGCGGGGTTTCCTGTTCGTCATTGCCGCTCTGGTCATCGGCGCGTTCTTCAGCGTGTGGACCATCCAGCGCGGCGCCGACGTCGCCGTGTTGAAGGCGCTGGGCGCCTCCACTGGGAATCTGCTGCGTGACGCGCTCGGTCAGGCTGTCGTCCTGCTGGCCGCGGGCACCCTGGTCGGCAGCGCTGTCGCCGTCGCCCTCGGCGCCGCCGTCGCGGCGTCGGCCGTGCCGTTTCTCCTCGCCCCCGCCACGGTCCTCGCGCCGGCCGCCGTGATCGTTGTCCTCGGCGCGCTCGGGGCGGCCCTGGCCATCCGCCGTGTCACGTCCGTCGATCCGCTGACCGCCCTGGGGAGCTCCCGATGAGCCTCAACCTTTCCGATATCACCCTCACCTATCCCGACGGCGCGGGTCGGTTGACCGCGCTGGACCAGGTCACCCTCGACGTGCCGCGGGGCAGCCTCACCGCCGTTGTCGGCCCGTCCGGGTCCGGCAAGTCCAGCCTCCTGGCCGTCGCCGCCGCCCTCATCACTCCCGACGCCGGCACCGTCACCATCGACGGGACCGCCACCACCGGCCTGAGCAGGGCGGAACTGGCCGACCTGCGGCGGCGGCGCATCGGCGTCGTCTTCCAGCAGCCGAACCTGCTGCCCTCGCTCACCGCCGTGGAGCAGCTGCAGGTCATGGCGCAGATCGGTGGGCGGTCCCCCGCCCGGGCCCGGCCCAGGGCGATGGAACTGTTGCACGCTGTCGGTCTCGCTGGGGAGGCCGGCCGGCGTCCCCACCAGATGTCCGGCGGGCAGCGTCAGCGCGTCAACATCGCCCGCGCCCTGATGCACGAGCCCACCGTGCTGCTGGTCGACGAACCCACCAGCGCCCTTGACCACGACCGTGGCGCCGCTGTCGTCGACCTGATCGTCCGTCTCACCCACCAGCAGGCCGCCGCGACCGTCCTGGTCACCCACGACCGCACCCACCTGGCCGCCGTCGACCGGGTTGTGCAGGTGCGCGACGGGCGGCTGGGCACGCCGACTCCGGCGCGCTGAGCGGCCGTGTGGGTGGCGGGGCCACGGCGTCCACCGGCGGCGGCGCGGGCCGGCCGGGTAGCCTTCGGCGCGTGATCGTGATGGAGCGCCGGTGACCACCCTCGACCGCCCGCAGGCGCGCACCGCGGGCGGGGCACCCGACCCGGTGGCGGCGCGGCGTCCGCTGCCGCTGCCGGTGGCCGTGCCGCTGGCCGTGCTGGCGGGGCTGGCGATGCTGGCCGCGTTCCCCCCGTACGGGGTGTGGCCCCTGGCGCCGGTGGGGGTGGCGTTGCTGGCCGCGGCGGCGCACCGGCGGCGGCTGCGCGCCGGCGCCGGGCTCGGTTTCCTCACCGGGGTGGCGCTGTTCGCGCCGCTGCTGGAATGGACCAACCTGCACACCGGCTACCTGCCGTGGATCCTGCTGGCGTTGCTGCAGGCCGGCTATGTGGCGCTGCTCGGCGCGGCCACCTCCTGGGTGTCGCCGCTGGTCGACCGGCGCCGGCTGGTGTGGCCGCTGCTGACCGGGGTGCTGTGGGTGGGGCAGGAGGCGCTGCGTGACCGCACCCCGTTCGGCGGGTTCCCGTGGGGGCGGCTGGCGTTCAGCCAGGACACGTCGCCGCTGCTGCGGCTGGCCGCGCTCGGCGGCGCCCCGCTGGTCACCTGCGCGGTCGCGGTGGCCGGCGGGCTGCTGGTCACCGCCGCGTGGCGCGACTGGCGTCCACCGGCCGGGCAGTGGCGGCCGGTGGCGGGGGCCGCGGCCGCGTTGACCGCGCTGCTCGCCGCCGCGGCGGCGGTCCCGGTCGGCGTGCGCGGCGGCGGCGACACCGTCACCGTCGCCATCGTGCAGGGCAACGTGCCCCGCCTCGGGCTGGACTTCAACGCCCAGCGGGAGGCGGTGCTCGACAACCACGTCGAGGCCACCCTGAAGCTGGCCGAGCAGGTCGCCGCGGGCGCGCAACGCCGCCCCGACCTGGTGGTGTGGCCGGAGAACTCCAGCGACATCGACCCGCTGCGCAACCCGGACGCCGGGTACCGGATCTCCCAGGCCGCTGAGGCGGTCGGCGCGCCCGTGCTGGTGGGCGCGGTGCTGCTGGGCCCCGGGCCCGGGCAGGTCCGCAACGCCGGGCTGCTGTGGCGGCCCGGCAGCGGTGTCGACCTGGCGCAGATGTACGTCAAGCGGCACCCGGTGCCGTTCGCCGAGTACGTGCCGCTGCGCCGGATCGCCCGGATGGTCAGCGCGGAGGTGGACCGGGTCCGCACCGATTTCGTGGCCGGCGCCACGCCCGGGGTGCTCGACGCCGGGCCGGTCACCGTCGGGGACGTGATCTGCTTCGAGGTCGCCTACGACGGGATTGTCCGGGACACCGTCACCGGCGGCGGGCAGCTGCTGGTGGTGCAGACCAACAACGCGACCTTCGACGTGGCCGAGGCCCGCCAGCAGTTGGCCATGGTGCGGCTGCGCGCCGTCGAGCACGGCCGGGCGGCGCTGATGGCCTCCACGGTCGGGGTGTCCGGGTTCGTTACCCCCGACGGGCGGGTAGACGGGGCCACGGGGTTCAACACCGCGGCGGTGGTGGTCCGGCAGATGCGGTTGGGCGACGGGCGGACCCCGGCGACCCGGGCGGGGGTGTGGCCGGAGATGGCCCTCGCGGCGCTGGCCGTCGCGGCCCTGGCCGGCGCGGCGGTGCTGCGCCGTCGTCGGGAGGGCGCCCCCGGGTAGGACGAGGCGCCGGCAGGCCGGCGGGAGGGTGGTACGGCGGTGGGCGTGGCAGCGCAGCGGCGGACGTCCGGGCATCCCGGGGTGGGGCGGGTGCTCGTGGTCATCCCCACCTACAACGAGGCCGACAACGTCCGCCGGATCGTCGCGGGCGTCCACGCGGCGGCCCCGACGGTGGACGTCCTCGTGGCCGACGACAACAGTCCCGACGGCACCGGGGCGATCGCCGATGATCTGGCCCGTGGTGACCCGCGCGTGCACGTGCTGCACCGTCAGGGCAAGGATGGCCTCGGCGCGGCCTACCTGGCCGGTTTCGCGTGGGCGCGCCAGCGCGGCTACGACGCCGTGGTGGAGATGGACGCCGACGGGTCGCACGCCCCGCAGGACCTGCCGGCGCTGCTGGCCGCCGCCCGCGACGCCGACGTGGTGATCGGCTCCCGATGGACCCGCGGGGCGCGGGTGGTGAACTGGCCGCTGCGGCGGCTGCTGCTGTCGCGGTGCGCGAACCTGTACACGCGGCTGGCGTTGGGTATGCCGGTCACCGACGCCACCGGCGGCTACCGGGTGTACCGGACGGCCGTGTTGGAGGCGATTGACCTGGATTCGGTGCGGTCCCAGGGGTACGCGTTCCAGGTGGAGCTGTCCCGGCTGGCGCATCGGGCCGGGGTGCGAATCGTCGAGGTGCCGATCACGTTCGCCGAGCGGGAGCACGGTGACAGCAAGATGAGCCCGCTGATCGTGGCCGAGGCGTTGTGGCGGATCACCAGCTGGGGGGTGCGGGACCGGCGTACGGCGCTGCGGCGGGGCGGGCCCGACGAGCTGGCCCGATGGCCGTGAGTGGCGGCCGTGTCATGCTGGAGGAGCGTGATGACGCCCGTGGCTGATGAGGTGAGATGCGCCGACTGAGACTGAGGTATGTGCCGCCGGCTCTGCTGCTGTTGGCGGTGTTGGAGCTGATCGTGTTCGTCCTGGTGGGCCGGGCGGTCGGCTTCGGCGTCGCGCTGCTGCTGGTGTTCGGGGCGTCGTTGCTCGGCGTGGCGCTGCTGCGCCGGGAGGGGATGCGGGCGTGGCGGGGGTTCCGCGCCGCGGTGGATTCCGGGCAGCCGCCGGGTCAGCGGGTCACCGACGGCCTGGTCGGGCTGGCGGGGGCGTTGCTGCTGGCGTTGCCCGGCCTGATCACCGGTGCGGTGGGGTTGCTGCTGCTGGTGCCGCCGGTGCGGCGGTGGGTCCGCGCCGGCACGCAACGGGCCACGGAGCGTCGGGTGTCGTCGATGGTCGCCGGTGACCTGTTCGGCCCCCGCCGGGTGCGGGTGTACCGGGGCGCGCCGCAGGAGCCGCCGGCGACGCCGCAGCAGCAGCCGGCCGGGGAGCCGGGTGCGGCCATCGAGGGTGAGATCGTCGAACCCCGGCGGCCCTGAGCGCGGGGCTGAAACGTGACGAAGCGCCCCCGGGGATGACCCCGGGGGCGCTTCGGTCGTTTGGTGCTGCGCTGGTCAGGCGCGGCCTCGTCGGGTGCGGACCTCTTGGAGCCGTTCGGCGAGGATGTCCTCCAGCTCGGCGATGGAGCGCCGCTCCAGCAGCATGTCCCAGTGGGTGCGCGGCGGCTTGGCCTTCTTCTGCTCCGGCTCGCTGCCGTCGACCAGCCGGGCGACGCTGCCGTCGAACTTGCACTCCCAGGTCGCCGGGACCTCGGCGTCGACGGCGAACGGCACCTCGAACTGGTGCCCCTTGGCGCAGAGGTACTCGCGGGTCTGCCGCGGCGCGAGCTCCGTGTTGCGGTCGGATTCGTAGCTGACCGCGCCCAGTCGGCTTCCGCGCAGCATGCGCTCGCCCATGATCGATTTCCCCTCGTTGGTGGTGCTGGTCTTCTCGGTGTAACGGTTCGTCCCCGCCGGGCCATTCCCGCCCACGCCGGCGTCACCCGCGCGGGTCGGAACCCTGCAAGGGTAGCCGCCCACGCGAGGTGCCCGGCGGGGTCGTCCCCGGCCGGGTCGAATGGGTGGAGTGTTTCGGCTGTCACTGGGGATGTTAACCGCCCAGGGGGCGCCGGAGGTGACGATGACCAGTGACATGCCGGCCGGGGCCAGACCGCCCGGCGGGAAGACGTTCTTCGGTCATCCGCGGGCGTTGTCGACCCTGTTCCTCACCGAGATGTGGGAGCGGTTCAGCTTCTACGGCATGCGGGCCATCCTGGTCCTGTATCTGACCGCAGCGGTCGCCGACGGTGGGCTGGCCATCCGGGAGTCCACCGCCAACGCCGTCTACGGCGCCTACAACGCGATGGTGTATCTGATGGCGCTGCCCGGCGGTTGGATCGCCGACCGGCTCATCGGCGCCCGGCGCAGCGTGCTGTGGGGCGGCGTGGTCATCGCGGCCGGCCACTATGTGATGGCGGTGCCGACGCGGTGGAGCGTGTTCGGCGGCATGACGCTGATCGTGCTCGGCACCGGGCTGCTCAAACCCAACATCTCCACCATGGTCGGCGACCTGTACGACCGGGACTCCCCGCGCCGCGACGCCGGGTTCTCGATCTTCTACATGGGCATCAACCTGGGTGGGTTCATCGCCCCGCTGGTCACCGGCCTGCTCGGCGAGAAGATCAACTGGCATCTGGGGTTCGGCGCCGCCGCGATCGGCATGACCTTCGGGGTGGTGCAGTACGTCGTCGGCGGCCGCAACCTGGGCGAGGCCGGCGCGCGGCCCGTCGACCCGCTGCTCGGGGCGGACCGGCGGCGGGCGTTGACCCACGTCGGCGTGGCCGTCGTGGTGGTGCTGGCGGTGCTGGCGGCGCTGGCCCTGGCCGGGCTGTTCACCGTCAACACGGTGGTCAACCTGCTCACCCTGGTCACCGTGCTGGTGGCCGCCGGATACTTCGCCCGGATCCTCACCGACCGGGAGGTCAGCGCCACCGAACGCAGCCGGATGAAGGCGTACCTGTGGCTGTTCGTCTTCGCCGCCGCGTTCTGGCTGATCTACGACCAGGCCGGGTCGGTGCTGAACATCTTCGCCGCCGACAAGACCAACCGGGGCGTGCTCGGTCTCACCTTCCCGGCGTCCTGGCTGCAGTCGGTGAACCCGATCCTGATCATCATCGGGGCGCCGTTGGCCGCCTGGCTGTGGCTGAAGCTCGGCCACCGGGTGTCCACCCCGATGAAGTTCGCCGTCGGGCTGGTCCTCAACGGCCTGTCGTTCGTGCTGATGGCCGCCGCGGCGCAGGCCGCCGTCGGCGGCCGGCTGGTCTCACCGTTGTGGCTGGTCGCGGTGTACGCCATCCAGGTCGCCGGTGAGCTGTCGCTGAGCCCGGTGGGCCTGTCGGCCACCACCAGGCTGGCCCCGGTCAAGTACGCCAGCCAGATGATGGGCCTGTGGTTCCTCGCCTCCGCCGTCGGCGACGCGATCGGCGGCCAGGTGGCCCGGCTGGCCGGGACCTGGTCGGAGGCGACCTACTTCCTCACGTTCGGGTTGGCGTCGGTGGTGCTGGGGCTGAGCGCGGTGATGTTCGCCCGGCACATCCGGATGCTGATGGCCGGCATCCACTGACCGGCGCCGGGTCATGCCGCCGGGGTGGGCGGCAACGGCAGCGGCAGGCCGGGCAGCCCGTCGATGCTGGTCGCCACGTGCTCCTTGCCGGCGAAGTAGGCGCCCAGCGACGCGTCGTCCTCCCGGGCGAACCGCCGGCCATGCAGGTCGCGGTCGGCGTCGTAGGTCATCAGCGGCACGGCGTAACCGCAGGTGTCGCGGATCAGCGTGGCGCGGACCACGATGATCGCCCGCAGACCGTGCACGGCGGTGTCGATGTCGGGAAAATGGCGTAGCAGGTCCGGCCAGCGGGGGTCGTCGCGGAACACCGGTTCGCCGCGCCCGTGCACCCGCACGATGTTCGGCGGGCCGGTGAACGCGCACCACATCAGCGTGATGCGGCCGTTCTCCCGCAGGTGGGCGATGGTCTCGGCGTTGCTGCCGGCGAAGTCCAGGTAGGCGACGGTGTGCTCGTCGAGCACCACGAAGGATCCGCGCAGGCCCTTGGGGGAGAGGTTGACCGTGCCGTCGCCCGCGAGGGGGCGGTGCCGGTGAAGAACATCGGCTGCGCCTCGATGAAGTCGCGCAGCCGGCCGTCGATGCGTTCGTACGTCTTTCCCATGCTGCGCATCATCGCCGCCGCGGGCGCGTCGCGCTGTCCCCGTCCCAGCTCATGGAGCCCGACCGCAACCGATGGTGACCGGGTCACGGTGGGCACACCGGCGTCGACGGGCCGGCGGGGCGGTCAGACGTCGCGGATGCTGAGCCGGGCCAGGGCGCTGGCCAGATCGCCGACCTGGTCGGCGAGCTGCCCGGCCCGGCGCTGGGCGGCGTCGCGGTCGGCCTCGACGGCGGCCAGCCGTACGGCCAGCTCGGCCAGTCGGGCCTCGAGCGTGCCGGCGGCCGCCCGCGCGGCCGCCAGGTCGGCGGCGAGGGCGTCCCGCTCCCCGACGCGGGCCGCTGCCTCCTCCCGGGCGGTGGCCGCCGCCGCGACGGCCTCGACCCGCGCCGCCTCGGCCCGGTCCCGGGCGGCCTGCGCCGCCTGCGCGGATCGCCGCGCCTGCTCGGCCTCCGTCCGCGCCTGCTCGGCCTGCGCGTCGGCCCGCGCGACCGCCGCCCCGGCCGCCTCGGCCTCGGCCCGCGACTGGTCGGCCTCGACCCGCAGCCGGTCGGCCCGCTCCACCGCCTCGCCGGCCGCGCGGGCGGCCCGCTCGGCGTCGGCGCGGGCAGCGTCCCGCTCGGCGGCCAGGTCGGTGACCCGGCGCCGCTGCGCGTCGAGTTCCGTGCGCGCCGCGCCCAGCTCGTCGCGGGCGGCGTCACGGTCCCGTTCGGCCTGCGCCCGCAGCGCCTGCGCGGCGCTGGCCTGGTCGCGGGCGGCGTCCCGGGCCGCCTCGGCGCGTTCGGCCCGCTGCGCGGCGCGGCCGGCCTCGGCCTCGGCGCGGTCGGCGTGTTCCCGGGCCGCGTCCCGCTCGGCCAGCGCCGCCTGGGCCTCCTGCCGGGCCCCGGCGGCGGTCGCGGTGGCAGCCTCGGCGTCCCGGCGGGCCTCGTCCCGTTCGGTGTGCGCGGCGGCCACCTGGGTGGCCGTTTCGGCGCGGACCTGTGCGAGCTGCCGTTCCACCCCGGCGGGGGACAGTTCGGCGTGCAGCGCCTCGGTGAGGGTCGCCACGATCTGGTCGAGCCGGTCCACCGCCTCCCAGGTGCGGGCCACCTGGCCGGGCAGGCCGGGGGCGTTGCGGTGGCGCATCCGCGAGTTGCGCGACGCCCGTTGGCAGGCCCCGTCGTTGTCCCGGCAGTAGCGGAACGGCCGGCCGGCGCCGGCACGCTGCGGCACCTGCCGTCCGCAGTGGGCGCACGGGCGGGTGTCGGGGGCGGGCTGGGCGTCCATCGGGGGCGAAGTCTAACGGCCGGTCCGCCGCCGGCGCGGCACGCCCGCGCCGGGTAGTGTTTGCGGCCATGCCCGTCTCGCCGTACATCGCCCGAATGCGTCGACACATCGGACAAGACCTGCTCATGCTGTACGGGGTCAGCGCGGTGGTGACCGACGAGACGGGGCGGCTGCTGCTGGCCCGCCGCAGCGACAACGGGCGCTGGTCCCTGCCGGCCGGTGTGGTCGACCCGGGCGAGCAGCCGGCCGACGCGCTGCTGCGCGAAGTGTTCGAGGAGACCGGCGTGCGGGTGGCGATCGACCGGGTCGGCGGGGTGGCCACCCACCCGGTCGTCTACCCCAACGGCGATGCCTGCGAATACCTCAACGTCTGGTTCCGCTGCCACGCGGTCGGTGGCACGGCCACCACCGACGGGGACGAGTCCATCGCGGTCGGCTGGTTCGACCCGGACGACCTGCCCGCGCTGGACGACTGGGGCCGGCTGCGGATCGACACCGCGCTGCGCGCGGAGACCAACGCCTGGTACGCCGCGCCGGGTGAGCGGCACCCGGCGCTCATCCGGCCCGACAACCTCTGACAGCGCGAGCGGCTTCCGGTGGGCCCGGCCGTCATTGGCCGCGCCCGGCGGTGCTGTCCCGCACGGCCAGCCGTGGCTCGAGCAGCGTCACCTCCGGCACCGGCTCGTCGCGCAGCCGGCGCATCAGCAACGTCACCGCCTGCCGGCCGACCTCCTCGGCGGGCACCGGCACGCAGGTGAGCCCCGCCTGCTCGGCGAGCTGATCCGGGCAGACGGCCACCACCGACATGTCCGTGGGCACCTGCCGGCCCAGGGCCGGCAGCGTGGCCAGCACCGGCCCGACCGCCGACTCGTTCTGCACGACGAGGCCGCGGATGTCGGGGTGACGGTCCAACAGGGACGCCAGGTCGCGGCGGATCGCCGTCCGGCCCTCCTCGCAGGGCAGCGTCACCGCGTCGAGGCCGAGCCGGGCGGCCGCGGCCAGCACCCCGGCCCGGGTCCGATGCGCGAAGCCGGTGCCCCGGGCGTAGACGGCCGCCGGGGCGCCGAGCAGCGCGACCCGCCGGTGCCCGAGCCCGGCCAGGTGCTCGACGCAGACCTCACCAGCCCGGTGAAAGTCCAGGTCGACGCAGGCCAGGGCGGTGGTGTCGGAGGGATGCCCGATCAGCACGCTCGGCAGCGCCAACTCCCGCAGCAACGGCACCCGGGAGTCCTCCAACTCCACATCCATCAGCAGGACACCGTCGACCATCGCCGCGGCGGCGATACGCCGCAGCCCGGCCGGCCCCTCGTCGGAGGTGACCAGCAGCACGTCGTGGTCGTGCCGGCGGGCGGTGGTCACCACTGCGGTGGCGAACTGCATCACCACCGGCACCTGCATCCCGGTGCGCAACGGCAGCACCAGGGCGATGACGTTCGCCTTGCGGCTGGCCAGGGCGCGCGCTCCGGCGTTGGGGTGGTAGCCGAGGGCGCGGACGCTGGCCAGGACCCGGTCCCGGGTCACCGCGGAGATCGCCCGTTTGCCGCTGAGGACGTACGACACGGTGCTCGCCGCGACCCCGGCGTGCCGGGCGACGTCGGCGATGGTGACGGGGTCGCCGCCGGTCCGGCCGCGACCCGGTGCGGTGGTCATCGGGCCACGCCGCACCGGTCGGTGGCCGGCGACGAGGCCGGGGCCGTGCCGGTCACGGTGAGGGCGCCGACCAGGCGGACGTCCCGGGCGGACCGGCCGACCAGCACGGTGTGGGTGGCGTCCTCCACCACCATCGCGCCGTGGGACTCGTCCCACCAGGCCAGCTCGGCGGTGCGCAGCCGCAGGGTGACCGTGGCGCGTTGCCCGGGCGCCAGGGCGACCCGGGTGAAGTCGCGCAACTGCCGCAGGGGTTGCTTGACCCGGGAGCGCCGCTGCCGGGTGTAAAGCTGCACCACCTCCGTGCCGGGTCGGTCGCCGGTGTTGGTGACCGCGACGCTCACCTCGACCACCTCGCCGGCGGTGACCTCGGTCGCGCTCAACCGCAGGTCGGCGTAGTCGAAACGGGTGTAGCTGAGCCCGTGCCCGAACGGGTACAGCGGCTCGCCCCGGTGGTACAGGTAGGTGGCGTCGGCGCTGATGATGTCGTAGTCGAGCAGGTCGGGCAGGTCGGCGGTGTCGGCGTACCAGGTCTGGGTGAGCCGGCCGGCCGGGTCGGCGTCGCCGAGCAACACGTCCGCGAGCGCGTTGCCGTGCTCCTGACCGCCGTGCGAGGTCCACAGCACCGCCGGCAGGTGCCGCTGCGCCCAGCCGACCGCGTACGGGTAGCTGCTGGTCACCAGCAGCACGGTCCGCGGGTTGGCGGCGTGCACGGCGCGCAGCAGCGTCTCCTGCCCGGTCGGCAGGGCCAGGTCGAGGCGGTCCTCGGTCTCGCGGCCGCCGACCATCGGGTGGTTGCCCAACGCCACCACGGCCACGTCGGCGGCGGCGGCCAGCGCGGCGGCCTCGGCCGCACCGTCGACGAGCAGGTCCACGGTGAACCGGGCGGCGTCGGCCGGGTCGGCCCCGACGGTCAGCCTGCCGTCGACGTCGACGGTGACATAGCGGTCGGTGGCCAGGTGGTGCAGCAGCGCCGTGCCGTCGGCGCGGTGGTGGAAGCGGAACGTCTCCCGGACCACCCAGCCGCCCGGGCCCGGACGGTCGTTGACCAGGGTGCCGCCCTCGTCGGCGCCGACGTGGCGGCCGTTGCCGACCGCGCGCAGCGCCACCACGTCGCGGCCCCAGTCGTACACGTCGAAGCCGGTGGGCTCGGCGTCGAGGGTCAGCGGGCCGCCGTCGGGGGTGTCCGGGCAGCGGACGTAGCGGTCGCGCAGGCGCAGCGTGATCCGGTCGGCGCCCGGGTGGGTGGTCACCTCGGGCAGCCGGGCGGCCAGGCCGGCGTACGCGCTGACCGTGTACGGCGGGGTGCCGCTGTACCAGTCGAGGTGGACGGTGTCGGCGAGCGGGCCGAGCACGGCCACCCGGGGCGCGGCGGCGCTCGTGAGGGGCAGCAGCCCGTCGTTGTGCAGCAGCACGACCGCCTGGCGGGCCGTCTCGCGGGCCAGTCGCCGGTGCGCCGGGCAGTCGATGACCTCGGGCGTCACGGCGGCGTACGGGTCGTCAGCCGGCGGGTCCAGGTCGCCCAGGCGCAGCCGTACGCCGAGGATCCGGCGGGCCGCCCGGTCCACGTCGGTTTCGGTGATGAGCCCGCGGCGCAGCGCCTCGGTCAGCCGCCGCAGCGTCGGGCCGCTGTCCTCGTCGTCCTCGGTGAAGCTGTCGATGCCGGCGCGCAGGGCGGCGGCGAAGCCTTCGACGTGGTCGGGCAGGTGGGCCTGCACCCCGGCGATGTTGCCGACCGCCGCGGCGTCGCCGACCACCATGATCTCGTCGTCGGCCCAGCCGCGCAGTTCGGCGGCGATGAGGGGGCTCAGGTGCGCCGGCACCCCGTTGACCCGGTTGTAGGAGGCCATCACGGCCACCGCCGCGCCGGCGGCGATGGGGGCCCGGAAGGCGGGCAGTTCGTACTCGTGCAGCACGCGGGGCGGCAGGTTGCTGGAGGTGGTGGCCCGGTCGGTCTCGTTGTTGTAGCCGAGGAAGTGTTTGAGGGTCGGCGCGGTGCGCATCCGGGTCGGGTGGTCGCCGCGCAGTCCGCGGGCGTACGCGGTGGCCAGCCGGCCGGTCAGCCACGGGTCCTCGGACCAGCCTTCCTCGTTGCGTCCCCAGCGTGGGTCGCGCAGCGGGTTCACCACCGGCGCCCACACGTTGAGGCCGACCCGCGCGGGGTCGGCGTGGTGCTTGGCGCGGACCTCGTCGCCGACGGCGGCGCCGACCGCCCGGATCAGGTCGGGGTTCCAGGTGGCGGCCAGCCCGACCGCCTGGGGGAAGACGGTCGCCGGGCCGAGCCAGGCGACGCCGTGCAGCGCCTCCGTGCCGGTGCGGAACGCCGGCAGCCCGAGTCGGGGCACCGGTGCCTGCCACTGGTGCAGCAGGCCGAGCTTCTCCGGCAGCGTGAGCCGGGCCAGCAGCTCCTCGAGGTGGTGGTGGGGGATGCGGTCGGTCATGGCGGGTGCCTTCCGTGGGCGTCTGGCCGGGATGTCGAAGCGCTTCGACGGCCGCCGTGACGAGCGGCGGTCCTCGGTCATGCGGATTCGAGCGGTGGCCGGCCCGGACGCTGGTGAAGCGCTTCGACGACCGCGGAAAGAGATGCCGCCTCGGCTGCCCTGGTGACGAGGTGGCGGTACCGAGGTTGGCACCGGGCGGCGATCCGGTCAAGGCCCGGTGCGCAGCCGGGCGTTGACCGGCGAGGTCAGGCGGCCGGTAGCCGGCCGGCCTCCACCGTGGCCAGCGCGGCGGTGGCGCCGCCGAGCGCGGTCGCCGCGGTGCCGAGGGTGCTGGCCTCCAACCGGCATTCGCCGGCGGCGAGGGTGCGGGCGGCCAGTTCTCCGCGGGCCGCCGGCAGCAGCCAGGGCGCCAGCGCCGCGAGGTGGCCGCCGACCACGACCACCTGCGGGTCGATCAGGTTGGCCAGGATGGACACCCCGTGGCCGAGCCGCCGGCCGATCTCGGCCAGTCCGGTCAGGACGGCATCGTCGCCGGAGCCGGCGAGGGCCTGGATCCGGTCGAGCTCCGGCAGATAGTCGACGACCGGGCCGTCCTGGCCGGCGTCGGGCAGGACGGCCCGGACGACGGCGTCCACCCCGATGAACGCGGCCAGGCAGCCGCGGCGGCCGCACGCGCAGGCCGGCCCGACCGGGTCCAGCGGCACGTGGCCGATCTCGCCGGCGAAGCCGTGGCCGCCGCGCAGCAGCCGGCCGCCGCTGATCACCCCCGCGCCGGGCGCGATCCCGCCGCTCAGGTGCACCAGGTCGGCCGTCCCGGCGTACGCGCCGTGCCGCTGCTCGGCCAGGACGGCGAGGTTGGCGTCGGTGTCGACGCCGACGGTGAAGCCCGGCTCGCGCAGCGCGCGGCGCAGCTCGGCGGCGAGCGGCACGTCCCGCCAGCCCAGCGCGGGGGCCAGCGGAACCTCGTCGTCGGTGCCCACCAGCCCGGGTACGCCCACGGTGAGGCCGAGCACGCTGCGGCCCTGCCCGGTGGCCCGGGTGATCGCCCGGCGGGCCAGCGCGGCGAGCGCGCGGACGGTCTCCTGCGGGGCGACGGCCGGCGCGGTGAAGGCGCGCCGCCAGGTGAGCAGCCGATTGCCGCCCAGGTCGGCCGCGACCACGACGAGTTCGTCGGCGCCGACCTGCAGGCCGAGCCCGACGTACGGCTCGCCGTCGAGGACGAGCATGGTGGCGGGCCGCCCGATCCGGTTCTCGGTGAGCCCGGTCTCGCGCAGCAGTCGCCGGTCGATCAGCTCGGTGACCAGGCTGGAGACGGTGGCCTTGTTGAGCCCGGTGTGCGCGGCGATGTCGGCCCGGGAGCACGGCGCGTGCAGCCGGACGTGTCGCAGGACCACGGCCCGGTTGGCCGTCCGGACGTCGCCGAGGTCGGTGGGCTGGGGTGGGGTGTGGATGCTGATCACGAGCTGCCCGCTTCCTGCGCCGACGCTGCCGTTCCCGGTGGTGCGGCCCCCATCATCGCCTACCTCCGCGGTCGGCCCGGATCGACCGCCCGGGGTGGGTGGGCTGTCTTGTGGGCGGGATCACCGTCGATTAGTTTGTTCGGCTAGAACCCCAACTAATCCTATCCGGTTCCAGGTCCTCGGCAAACCCACCACCCACGAAGGGAGTGCGCCGTGAAGCCGTCCCTGCCGGGCGCATCCACCGACCGCCGGACCCTGCTACGGCTGATCGGCCTCGGCGCCACCGCCACCCTCGGCGGCGGCGCCCTGGCCGCCTGCAGCAGGGAAGCCGGCAGCAAGGGCACCGCCACCAAGGCCGACACCATCCGATCGGTGCTGCCCACCCGTAAGTCGGCCGTGCTGCTCAAGCCGGACATTCCCGGGGAGGGACCGATCCCCGACGGCTACCTCAGCTATCCCCGACAGCTGGTGGACGCGGTCACCGAACAGCCCGGCCGAGGCGGGCCGGCCATCCGCACCATGAGCCCGTGGTGGGGGCCCACCCCGCCGACCCTTGGGAAGAACTCCTACCTCGCGGCGGTCAACGCCAAGCTCGGCGTCGACGTCGACCCCAGCCTGCAGGACGGCAACACGTACGCCGACAAGCTCAACGCGATGCTCGGCGCCCGCGACGTGCCGGACATCCTCAGCGTGCCCAACTGGGAGGTCGACAAGATCGCCCGATTCTCCGACGCGGTCAAGGCGCTCTTCGAGGACCTCACCGACCACCTCAAGAGCGACGCCGCGGCGAAGTATCCGTACCTGGCCGCGCTGCCCACCGGCGCCTGGGAGTACTCCGTCTGGGGCGGCCGGCTGGCCGCGGTGCCGTTCCCCACCGACGGGCCGTTCGCCTGGGCGCTGTTCCACCGCAAGGACCTGCTCGACCGGGCCGGTCTGGCCGCGCCGACCAGCCCCGACGAGCTGTACGAGTTGGGCAGGAAGGCCACCGACCCGGCCAAGGGCGTCTGGGCCTTCGGCAGCGTCTTCGACATGGTGCAGCAGTTCTTCGGCTGCCAACAGACCTGGCGCAAGCGGCCCGACGGCGGCCTGGAGCACAAGTTCGAGAACCCCGCGTTCGCCGCCGCCCTGGAGTTCACCGCCAAGCTGTTCAAGGAAGGCCTGGTCCACCCCGACACCGTGGCCAGCAAGGGTGCCGACGAGAAGCAGCTGTTCAAGGCCGGCAAGATCCTGATGTACCAGGACGGCCTCGGCGCCTGGCAGGGCATGCAGAGCGAGCAGACGCAGGTGCTGCCCAGCTTCGACATGCAGCCGCTGCCGGTCTTCGGCGCGGGCGGCGGCCAACCGATGATCTGGGGCAGCGAAAAGCCGATCTTCTTCACCTTCGTCAAGAAGGGCCTCGGCAAGGACCGCGTCGAAGAGCTGCTGCGGGTGCTCAACTGGTGCGCCGCCCCGTTCGGCAGCCGCGAGTTCGAGCTGCGCGAGTACGGCGTCGAAGGCAAGCACTTCACCCGCGCCGCCGACGGCAGCCCCGCCGCCACCGAGCTGGGCCGCAAGGAGATGGGCGCCCAGTACACCCACATCGGCGGCCGGATGCCGGTGAAGGTCCGCAGCGCCGACACCCCGAACTACGTGCAGGACTACCTCGGCTACTACCAGAAGAACATCAATCTGATGGAGAAGGACCTGTTCGCCGGGATCAAGCTCGAGCTCCCCGCCAACTGGTCGAAGATCATCCAGCCGACCGACGACAAGATCCTCGACATCCTGCGCGGCCGCCGGCCGCTCAGCGACCTGGAAACGGTGCGGAAGGAGTTCCTCACCACCGGCGGCGAGGAGGGGCGCGCGTTCTTCGAAAAGGCGCTCTCCGACAACGGCCGTTGACGATGAGCGAGCGCCAGCGAGCGACCACCCCGGGCTCCGCCGGCGTGCTGGACACGCCGGCGGCCACCCCGGCCGCACCGCCGGGGCGTACCCGGAAAAGAGCCCGGCGGCCCCTGCGCGCCCGGCTGGCCCGCGACTGGCCGCTGCTGGCCATGACCGCACCGGCCGCGGCGCTGCTGCTGGTCTTCCACTACCTGCCCACCCTGGGCAACGTCATCGCCTTCCAGGACTACAACCCGTTCATCGGCGACGACCCGATCGACGCGTTCCTGCACAGCGAATGGATCGGCTTCGGCAACTTCGAGGCCCTCTTCCGGGACCCGCTGTTCTGGGGCGCGGTCCGCAACACCCTCACCATCACCGCGTTCCAACTGGTCTTCTTCTTCCCCCTGCCGATCCTGCTGGCGATCCTGCTCAACAGCCTGATCTCCGGCCGGGTGCGCGGCTTCGTGCAGAGCGTCGTCTACCTGCCGCACTTCTTCAGCTGGGTGCTGGTGGTGACGTTCTTCGTGCAGATGCTCGGCGGCGCCGGGCTGCTCGCCCAACAGATGCGCCAGGGCGGCCTGGAACCCTGGAACGTGATGACCAACCCGGACGGGTTCATCGTGCTGGTCACCGCCGAGGCGGTGTGGAAGGACCTCGGCTGGGGCGCCATCGTCTTCCTCGCCGCCCTCGCGGCGATCAACCCGAACCTGTACGAGGCAGCCGCCGCCGACGGGGCCGGACGGTGGCGCCGACTGTGGCACATCACCCTGCCCGGCCTACGTCCGGTGATCGTGCTACTGCTCATCATGCGCCTCGGCGACGCGCTCTCCGTCGGTTTCGAACAGTTCATCCTGCAACGCGATGCGGTCGGCCGGAACGCCGCCGAGGTGCTGGACACGTTCGTCTACTACCAGGCGATCGTCACCCAGCAGTGGGGGCTCGGGGCCGCCGCCGGCCTGTTCAAGGCGGCGGTCGGGCTGGCGTTGATCCTCACCGCCAACCACGTCGCCCACCGGCTCGGCGAGCAGGGGGTGTATTCCCGAACATGACCAGTCAACTCGACGCCCCGACGATCCGGCCGCGGCGCTCCCGCCGGCCCGCCTGGGAGGAGCCACCCTCGCCGGCCGGGCAGGCCGCCAAGGGTGCCCTGCTGGTGCTGCTCGTCGCCGCGGTCCTCGTTCCCCTGTGGGCGGTCCTGGTGACCAGCCTCTCCTCCCGCACGACGATCGACGAGGCCGGTGGGATGGTGATGGTGCCGCGCGGCATCGACCCGTCGGCGTACGTGACCATCTTCAACGGTGGGCAGATCAGCCAAGCGGTCTGGATCAGCACCCTGATCACCGTGTTCGGCACCACCTTCAGCCTGGTACTCACCGTGCTCGCCGCCTACGGGCTGTCCCGGCCCGGGTCGGTCGGCCACCGGGGGCTGCTCTTCTTCTTCCTGCTGACCTTCCTCATCTTCCCGGGGCTGGTGCCCAGCTATCTGGTGGTCACCGGGCTCGGGCTCAAGGACAGCATCTGGTCACTGATCGTGCCCAGCGCGGTCAGCGTGTTCAACCTGGTGGTGATCCGGGCGTTCTTCATGAACGTCCCCGGCGAACTGCTCGACAGCGCCCGCATCGACGGGGCGGGAGAGTTCCAGATCCTCTGGAAGATCATGCTGCCGCTGTCGCGGGCGGTGATCGCGGTGATCGGGCTCTTCTACGCCGTCGGCTACTGGAACGCGTACTTCAACGCCGTGCTCTACATCGACGACAACGACAAGTTCCCGATCCAGCGGGTGCTGCAGAGCTACATCCTCGCCGGGCAGTCACCCAACGTCACCGGCGCGCCGGTGAACCTGCCCGGGGTGACCGCCTACCCGCCGACGCTCGCGGTCAAGATGGCGGTCGTGGTGATCACCGTGCTCCCAGCCGTGATCATCTACCCGTTCGTGCAGCGACACTTCACGAAGGGCATGATCACCGGCGCGGTGAAGGGCTGACGGATGCGCGACGACGGCCGGCTGCGCTACGGCGGCGACTGGAACCCGGAGCAGTGGCCGGCCGAGGTGTGGCGGGAGGACGTCGCGCTGATGCGCCGCGCCGGGGTCAACCTCGTCAGCGTCGGCGTGTTCGCCTGGTCCCGCCTCGAACCGGCCCCCGGCCGCTACACCTTCGACTGGCTCGACGAGGCGCTCGACCTGCTGCACGTCAACGGGATCCGGGCCGCGCTGGCCACCCCGACCGCGTCGCCGCCACCGTGGTTCTCCCTGGCCCACCCGGGCGCGCTGCCGGTCACCGCCGACGGCGTACGGCTGCACCACGGCAGCCGCGACACCTACTGCGCGGCCGCGCCCACGTACCGGGCCGCCGCGCGCGGCATCGCCGGCGCGCTCGCCGACCGGTACGCCCACCACCCGGCCGTGGCCCTGTGGCACGTGCACAACGAGTACGGCACCACCTGCCACTGCCCGCACACCGAGGCGGCGTTCCGCCGCTGGCTGGTCGACCGGTACGCCGACCTCGACGCCCTCAACGCCGCCTGGGTGACCAGCTTCTGGAGCCAGCACTACTCGGACTGGGCGCAGATCACCACCCCCCGGGCCACCCAGTACCTGGCCAACCCCGGTCAACTGCTCGACTTCCGCCGATTCTGGTCCGACACCCTGCTGGCCGCGTACACCGAGCAGCGGGACCTGCTGCGGGCGGCGAACCCGGCCGTACCGGTCACCACCAACTACGTGCTCGGCGACTGGGTGCCGGTCGACCACGCCCGGTGGGCCTCCGAGGTGGACGTGGTCGCCGTCGACCACTACCCGTCGGCGGTGGACGGCGGCGCCGAGGAGCAGACCGCGCTCGCCGCCGACCTGGCCCGCGGCTGGGCCCGGCACGGCGCGTACCGGCGGGGCACGGTCGACGCCGGCTGGCTGCTCATGGAGAGCGCGCCCCACCAGATCCACACCGCCGGGCGGATGCACACCAAGGAACCGGGCCGGATGACCCGGCACAGCCTCTCCCACGTCGCGCGCGGCTCCCGCGGGGTGATGTTCTTCCAGTGGCGGGCCTCGGCCGGTGGCGCGGAACGTTTCCACTCGGCGCTGGTGCCGCACGCCGGCCCGGACAGCCGGGTGTTCCGGGAAGCCACCCGGCTCGGTGACCTGCTGGCCCGGATCACCGAGGTCGACGCCGGCCGGGTGGAGGCCTCCGTCGCGATCGGCTGGGACGCCGCGTGCGGCTGGGCGTTGCAGCATCCGGGCCTGCCGTCGCAGCGGCTCGACCAGCAGGCGGAGGTGGCCGCCGCCCACCGCGCGCTGTGGCGGGCCGGCATCGCCTGCGACATGCTGGTGCCCGGCGACTCCCTCGACGGGTACCGGCTGCTCGTGCTGCCCGCCCTCTACCTGGCCGCCGACGCCACCGCCGACTGGGTACGCGACCACGTCCAGGCCGGCGGTCACCTGCTGGTCACCTGGCTCAGCGGGGTCGCCGACGAGCACGGCCGGATCCGTCTCGGCGGCTACCCGGGCGCGTTCCGCGACCTGCTCGGCGTACGCGTCGAGGAGTTCCACCCGCTCGCCGAAAACGACCGGGTGCCGCTGACCGGCGGCGGACACGGCCTGACCTGGACCGAAACCGTGCACCTGGCCGGGGCCGAGCCGGTCGCCGCGTACGCCGGCGGGGTGCTGAACGGGTGGCCGGCGGTGACCCGGCACCGGGTCGGCGACGCCCTCACCTGGTACGTCTCCACCCGCCCCGACGGCGACACCTACCAGCGGCTGCTCACCGAGGCCGCCCGCTCGGCCGGGGTCACCCCGGTCTGCCCGGACGCGCCACCCGGGGTGGAGGCGGTACGCCGCCGCGACGGTGACCGCAGCTGGCTGTTCCTGCTCAACCACACCGACCGGCCGCACCGGGTGCCCGCCGCCGGGACCGACCTGCTCACCGGCGAACCGGTCGACGATGCGGTGACCGTGCCGGCCGGCGGCGTCGCCGTGCTCCGCGAACCACCCGGCTGACGGCGGCGATCAGCCGGTGGCGACGGCGGCCCGGGACCGGTCCGCGGCGATGCGGATCGCGAGGCCGGCCAGCACGCTGCCCATCACGTACCGCTGCGCCCGCGCCCACCCGGGGCGGCGGACCAGGAACGCCGACACCGTGCCGGCGGTCAGCACGATCAGCCCGTTCACGGTCAGCGCGATGCTGATCTGGGTCAGCCCCAGCAGGAGGCTCTGCACCGCCACGTGCCCGCGCGTCGGGTCGATGAACTGCGGCAGCAGCGACACGTACAGGATGGCGATCTTCGGGTTGAGCAGGTTCGTGACCAGGCCCATGGTGAACAGCCTCCGGGGGTGGTCCGGCGGCAGCGGCGCGGGGGTGAACGCCGAGCGGCCGCCCGGGCGCAGCGTGCGCCAGGCCAGCCACAGCAGGTACGCGGCCCCGGCCAGCTTCACCGCCACATACAGCGTGGGCACCAGCACGAAGATCGTGGCGATCCCGGCGACCGCCGCGGCCAGGTAGACCAGGAAACCGACGGCCACCCCGAGCAGTGAGATCAGCCCGGCCCGCCGCCCCTGGGCGACCGACCGGGACACCAGGTAGACCATGTTCGGGCCGGGCGTGAGCACCAGACCCAACGCCACCAGGGCGATCCCTGCCACCGCGCCGACCGTGACCACACGCCCTCCCCGGGTTCGTCCCGTCGTGACCATATGCCCCGGCTGGCCATGGTGGCCGTGACGGGCGTCACGTCAGCGCGGCCCGTACGCCGAGGGCCAGCAGGATTCCGCCGGCCAGCCGGTCGAGCAGGCGCCGGGCGGCGGCGAGCCGCCACAGCCGGGCGGCGGCGCCGGTGACGGCGGCCCAGCCGGCGAGCCAGCAGGTGTGCAGGGCGGCGTGTGCGGTGGCCAGGAGGAGCATCTGCCCCAGCACCGGTCGACCCGACGCCAGGAACTGCGGCGCGAGGGTGAGGTAGACGGCGGCGGCCTTGGGGTTAAGCACGTTGCCGAGCAGACCCTGCAGGTAGGGATGGCGGGCCCGCCATCGCCGTCGGCCGTCCGGCCCGCCCGGGTTGGCGGGGGTGCTCGACGCGGTCCGGCGGATCGAGGACCACATCATCCACACGCCGAGCCCGGCGAGGTACGCGGCGCCGGCCAGCTTGACCACCCAGAACGCCTGGGACGAGCGCAGGACCAGCACCGCGAGGCCGACGGCGGCGAGAACGGCGTGCGCGTACAGCCCGGTCACCGTACCCAGGATCACCCACCACAGCCCTGCCGTCGCCCGCCGCCCGCGACGCGGGAGACGACCAGGGTGAGACGAGCAGACCCGGCTCGACGTGGTGAGGGTGCGCCGCGCCGTGCGTACCCTCTTCGCCGCAGCCGTCCGGCCGGGGCCGCCGAGCCGGGCCGACACCAGCGCTCTGCTGTCCCCGGCAGAAGCGGTCGAGCGGCTCAACCGGACCGCCGCGGCGGCGCCGGTCCGTCCCGTGCTCAGCTGGCCGGATGGCGCCGCTCCGACCCTCACCTGGGCCGCCGAGGTGGACGATGCCCGGCTACGGCTCACGGCGGGGCTGGCTCGCAAGGACCATCCGCGTCAGGAGTGGTGCAAACCCTCCTGCGGCAACCGGGCGCGCGTCGCCCGCCACTACCAACGGCACAACGCCGACCGGTGAGCAGCCGGCGGCGACACCTCAGGCACCCGCGATAACGGTTGTCGGCCCATCGGGGGCCGCCGTGGGCGGCGAAGTGGGCCAGACTACCGACATGTCGATCGTGCTGCACGCCCCGTCCACCCCGACCGCGCCCGGCCTTCTGCTGCGGCCGTGGCGCGGCGGCGACGCCGACGCGCTGCTGACCGCGTACCGGGACCCGGTGCTGTTGAGCCGGACTAAGAACCCGGTGACCACCCCGGCCGAGGCCCGCGCGTTCCTGCGCCACAGCCAGCAGGGCTGGGCTGCCGGCCGCCGGTTCAGCTTCGCCGTGACCGAGGCGACACCCGAGGGGGAACGGCTGGCCGGGCACGTGCTGCTCAAGGAAGTGGCACCCGGTCGACCGTACGCCGAGGTGGGCTACTGGACGACGGCGGCCGCCCGCGGTCGCGGCGTCGCGCCCCGCGCCGTGGACGCGATCAGCGAGTGGGCGTTCGCCCGATTCTCCGCCAGCGGCCTGACCGGCCTCGAACTGATGCACCAGATCGACAACCCGGCCTCCTGCCGAGTGGCGGAGAAGAGCGGCTACATCTTCCAGGAGGTGCTGCCCGCCCGGCCGCCGTTCCCCCGCGACGGCCACCGCCACGTCCGCCGACGGCCCTGATCCACCCGGGTGCGACTCGGACCCCGCGCCGTACCCGACCTGCAGTCCGTCGAGCGCTGACGGTGGCCGGCTCGGCGGATATGGTGGGTGCGGGAGGTGACAGCAGTGGTTGCTGGTTGGGAGGCGGCGGTCGAGGCGCAGATCCGCGCGGCTCAGGAGCGCGGCGAGTTCGACAACCTGCCCGGCGCCGGCAAACCGATCCCCGGGCGGAACCTGCCCTACGACGAGTCGTGGTGGATCAAGAGCTTCCTGGAGCGGGAGCGGATCCCGGGCGACCTGCTGCTGCCCACCCCGTTACAGCTGCGTCGGCGAGTGGAGCGGCTGCCCGACGAGGTGCGGGACCTGCCCACCGAGGAGTCGGTCCGGGCGTTCGTCGCCGATCTGAACACCCAGATCGTGGCGTGGCTGCGCACCCCCACCGGCCCCCGCGTGGTGGTCCGCCCGGTCAACGCCGACGACACCGTACGCCGCTGGCAGGCCGACCGGGCGGCAGCCGCCGCCGACCGGGTCGCCGCGACGGCGGACCCTGCGCCGGTCGAGGTGCCCCGGGCGCGGCGGTGCTGGCGGCTGCCCTGGCGGCGCCGCTGACCTGCCTCAGTCCAGCGCGGCCCGCCAGCTCCCCCGGGGCCGGTCGACCAGCGGCGCCCGCCCGGTCATGGCGGACTCGGCAGCCCGGGCACGGATCTGGCGCACCTACGCAGAGCATCCCGCGTGGCGCGCCGAGCTGCAGCGGTCGGGCACGGCGGTGCGCGCGCTGACCCAGAACGTTGACAGCCCGCACCAGCGGGCCGGCCTGCCGGCGCGGATGGTGCTCGAGCTGCGGTGCAGCGGGGGCGACGTCCGTACGCCGGCCGCCGCGACGCCATCCTGGATTCTGTTGTTGAAGCCAACACCGACCCAGGAGTCCCATGAACCCGCTCGTCAACCGGCCCCGCGCCCGCGACCTCGGCGTTGTCGTCGGAGCGTTGCCCACCGGAGCGCACAACGCGATCACCGACGTCCCAGGGGTGCTGGTGGGGCACACCACCATCGAGGACGACGCCGACCTGCACACCGGCGTCACCGCGATCGTGCCGGGCCAACTCGGCCCCGACCGGTGGACGCTGCCGGCGGCCGTGTACACCGGGAACGGTTACGGGAAGCTCGTCGGCTCGACCCAGGTGAGCGAGCTCGGCGTCCTGGAATCACCGATCGTTCTGACCGGCACGCTGTCGGTGTTCCGGGCCGCGGACGCGCTGCTGACCTACCTGATGGACCGACGGCCGGACGTCCTGTCGCTCAATCCGCTGGTGGGCGAGACCAACGACGGTCACCTGTCGGACATCCGGCGACGCCCGATCACCGAGCGGCATGTCCTCGACGCCGTCACCGGGGCCTCCGCGCAGCAGCCGGCGGAGGGGTGCGTCGGCGCCGGGACCGGCACCACGGCCCTGGGCTACAAGGCGGGAGTCGGCACCTCGTCCAGAACGGTCCCCGCCGCCGACCGTCAGGTGACGATCGGTGCCCTCACCCAGTCCAACTTCGGTGGCGTGCTGACCGCGCTGGGTGTCCCGCTGCCGGTTGAGGAACTGATCCCGGACGCCGACCGGACCGCGCCGCCCGGCAATTCCTGCATGATCGTGGTGGCCACCGACGCGCCCCTGGACGCCCGGCAGCTGGGTCGCCTGGCCCGGCGGGCCATCTTCGCCATGGGACGGGTCGGTGCGTCGTACAGCAACGGCAGCGGCGACTACGCGATCGCGTTCAGCACAGCCGGGCCCGACCAGCCGCCGATCCCGGACGCGCAGCTCGATCCGGTCTTCGCCGCCGTCCTGGATTCGGTTGAGGAAGCGTTGCTCAACTCGATCTTCACCGCCACGACCACCAGGGGAGTGGGCGGCCGAGTCAGCCATGCCCTGCCGTACGAGGCCGCTGTCAGGCGGCTGGCCGCGGCCAGCCGCCTGACGGACAGTGTCCTGCAGCCGGCGAAGTCAGACGGATGAGATGACCTTGGGGCGGCAGAGGTGCGGCGCCAGCCCGATCGCCGTCCTGGCAAAATTGCGGCATGGAACGTGTGCTTGGAATCGGTGGATACTTCATGCGGGCTGCCGACCCGGCGGCCCTGAGCGCGTGGTACCGCAATTGCCTAGGCTTGGACGCCGACGAGAACGGACTGTGGCATCAGGGAACCGGGCCCACCGTGTTCGCGGCGTTCGAGTCCGAGACCGACTACTTCGGGTCCCGAGCCCAGCAAACCATGCTCAACTTTCGGGTCCGCGACCTGGATGCGATGCTCACGCAATTGCGCGCCAAGGGAGCAGACGTGTCCGAGGAGACGCAGGACATGGAGGGTGTCGGTCGATTCGGCTGGGTCACCGACCCTGAGGGCAATCGGATCGAGCTGTGGCAGCCCGCCTGACCACATCTTCACGCCGGGGTGGTCCAGGGCCACCCCGGCCTGGCCGGCATCCGGCAGGTCCCCGCTCAGCGGTTGTCGCCGCTGCCACCCAGCACGCACCGCTCCTGGCGGCTGGCCAGCTTGGCCAGGTTGCCCGTCGCGATGTCGTCCAGCGAAAGATCGAGATAGTCGGCGAGCACCGCCACGTACCAGAGCACGTCACCGAGTTCCTTGGCGATGTCGTCCCGGTCGATCCGCGCCTCGTCGCTGTCGAGGTCTCGAACCCACTTCTTGAACTTTTCGGCGATCTCCCCCGACTCACCGACCAGCCCGAGCACCAGATGGAGCAGTTCGTTCCTCTTGTCACGTGGAGCGGCCGTGCGGAGGGCGCCGCGCTGATACTCGTTCAGTTCCATATCGCTCTTTTCGTTCGAATTGGCGAGGCTGAGTCGGGTTGACCTGCGAAATTAGTTGGTCGGCTTACCGAACCAGCGGGAGAGGTGGTCGTCCAGGTCCTGCTGATCGTCCCCGATCCAGGCGACGTGGCCGTCGGGGCGTAGCAGGACGCACGGAACGTCCAGTGCCGCGGTGGGATCCCCGAGGTAATCGACCCGGTCCGACCAGCCGCCGACGGTCAGACGTTCGGTGCGGTCCAGCAGCAGGCCGCGGCCGCGATGCAGCAGGCCGTAGAGGTGGCCCTCTTTCACGTCGATGTCGCGCAGGCGGCGGCCGAGCAGGTCGGGGCCTGCGCCGAAGTCGTAGCGGATACCGATCGCGGTGATCTTCTCGATCAGATGGCGGTTCACCTCGTCGAAGTCCATCAGTTCGGCGAGCAGCCTGCGCACGGCCTGCGGGCCCGGTTCGGTGGACAGCAGTTCCATCTGGGCGCGGGTGTTGTCCAGCACTTCCTCGGCGACCGGATGACGTTCGGCCTGGTAGGTGTCCAGCAGTGTTTCCGGCGCCCAGCCGCGGATCTGTGCGGCCAGTTTCCAGCCGAGGTTGAAGGCGTCCTGAACGCCCAGGTTGAGGCCCTGTCCGCCGATGGGTGGATGGATGTGTGCCGCATCGCCGGCCAGCAGCACCCGCCCGACCCGATAACGTTCGGCTTGCCGTGTGGCATCTCCGAAGCGGGACAACCAGCGCGGGGAGTGTACGCCGAAGTCGGTTCCGGCGATGGTGCGCAACTGTTGTTTGAAATCCTCGAGGGTGGGCGGTTCCGCGCGATCGCTGACTCCCGCGGCGGGGACGACGACGCTGTAGGCCCCAGCGCCGAAGGGCCGGAGCCAGAATCGCTGATGGGTCTCGCGGATCTCGGTCACCTTGGCGGCGATCTCCTCCTGCGGCACACCCACTTCCATCTCGCCCATCAGCGTCTCGGTCCGCGCGGGCTCGCCGGGGAAGCCGACGCCGAGCAGCTTGCGCACCGTGCTGCGCCCGCCGTCACAGCCGACGAGGTAGCGCGAACGCAGCCGCTCCCCGTCCGCCAGCTCGACGGTCACACCGTCGTCGTCCTGCTCGAAATCGGCTACCGCACAACCGCGCCGGACCTGCGCACCCAGGTCGATCGCATGTTCTTCGAGCAGGTGAACGATGACCGGCTGCGGAATGCCCAGCAGATAGGCGTACGCGGAATCCAGGCCCTTGGGCACGGGTTTGTTGATGGCGGCGAACAAGTCGCCGGCCGGACGTTGTCGTCCGCGTCGGAGAATGCGCTCCAGCAGCCCGCGCATTGCCATCAGTTCGAGACTGCGAATGTGCAGACCGACTATGCGGACGAACGACACGGGCTCGGTTTCCTTTTCGAGGACGAGTACCCGTACATCGTGCAGCCGCAGTTCGGCGGCCAGCATCGCGCCGGTCGGCCCGCACCCGGCAATGATCACGTCGAACATGACGGGCGTGCTATCGGTGTCGGCGGCCGGCGATGGAAGTCCGGGGACGTCGCCCACGGTGGGGTCGCGCTCGACCGTGTCGGTCGACGACGGCTCGGCGGTGAAGTGCAGAGAGTCCATAGGTGTTGCCTTCCGGGAGTGCCTTATTGGCGAGGCGCTCCCGGCGACATCTACGTCAATCGCCCGACCGTGACCAGGAGGGGGAGCACCCACATCGATACAGCGTTCATGGGTCTCACCTCCTTGGGCGGTGTCACGGGCAACTGCAAGCTACAAGCCCGAGCATCATCCCGTCCAGTCCTTCCCCGCCACGTGATCACGACTACGAACGGGCCAGAGCAGCCAGAACGGCTGCGATACGATCCCGGTCACCGACGGGTCGAAGTCCAACGCCACCAGGTGATCACGTTCCATCCACGACGCGAAGCCGACCCGGCGGCGCGGTGGCCATGCATTACCGCCGCGCGCGCTGAATCGCAGGAGTCCATCGCCGCCAGCTCATCGGCTGCGCGGCGTACTCCTCGCGCTCGCCCCCGTTACCGTCTTGATCGTCCCCAGCCGGGGACTCCTCGGTCGCCCGGCCCGGTATGACTTACTTCCCCTGTCGTACGCATGATCCGGGGGTGTTGTCGCCGGGGCGGGTGGCGTCGGCGGACCGCTGATAGGGACCCGGCCACCCCGGTGCTCGGGGTAGATCTCTTCGTAACGTGGATGGCAACTGGAACGCGTCCTCGGCCCCAATCCCACCATCGGCCGAGACCTGAGCGACTCGCTCAGGGTTCCGTTATCGCCGGCTTCACGTTCTACCTGGTGGTCGCTGAGGCCTGCTCTGGCGTGCGATGACCAGGATCGCAGCGCCCCATGAAGCCATCTCCGGGTTTCATGAGGCGCTGCCGCGTTCATGTCCACGGCTCGAGACGGCATCTTACGAGCTCGCCCACTCTTCGACTGAGGCCTGACTCGCCACCAGATCTGATGAGACGCCGCCACCATCACCGACAGATCCCCTGAGATGCCGCCAGTTCAAGCGAGACCTGACACTCGCCAGTTCATCTGGGAAGCGACAACCTGCGCCCATCCGGTTGAATTTTTGGATTACCGGTAACATCAATCCAAAAATTCAACCGGGCAAAGCGGGCGTAACGGTACTACATCATAATGACAGTTCTTGTGTGTAATGCATTAGGATGGTGCAATCAACAGCCAGGTGCCCTGGACGCAGAGACGTTCCAGCCGGTTCAGCCCTTCATCACGTGCGCGACGTGATCCACCAGCGCCGCCCTGAATCCCTCATGCTCGGGGAGGTCCGCGCCGAAGATCTCCGGCACCCGCAGCAGCGAGTCGACAAGGCGGTGCGGGTGGCCCTCGACCCCCGCCACGGCGGCACGCAAACGAGCGGCCATGGGGTCGTCCAGGGGAAGCTTCCGTCCCCGCGTGTCGCGGCCCTGCGCCACGTACACCATCCAGGCCGCGACGGCGAGGGCCGCGTGTCGCGGCACCGCCCCGGCGGACAGGCGGTCCCGCACCGTGCCCAACACCCGGACCGGCAGCTTCCGCGAGCCGTCCATCGCCACCTGCACGGTGCGGTGTCGCAGCGCCGGGTTGGCGAAGCGGGTCAGCACCTGGCGCCGGTAGTCGGCCAGGTCGAGCCCGTCGGGCGTCCGCAGGGTGGGTGTGACATCCGCCATCAGGGCCTCGGCGGCTGCCGCAAGCCGGTCGTCGGTGACCGCGGCCGCGATGGTGTCGTACCCTGCCAGGGCGCCCAGGTAGGCCAGCAGCGAGTGGCTGGCGTTGAGCAGCCGCAGCTTGACCGCCTCCCACCCGGTCACGTCGGCGGTCAGGACCGCGCCGGCGCGTTCCCAGGCGGGCCGGTCGGCGGCGAAGTCGTCCTCGATGACCCACTGGCTGAACGGCTCGGCGGCCACGACACCCCGGTCTTCGAGGCCGAGTATCCGGCGCGCGTCCGCGCGGTCCTCGGCGGTGGTCGCCGGGACGATCCGGTCCACCATCGAGGACGGGAAACGCGTGAAGGTCGCGATCCAGTCGGCGAGGCCGGTTGCCTCCGACGACGGCAGGGCGTCCACGAAGTCGTGCACCAGCGCGCGCAGTACCTGGCCGTTGCCGCTGAGGTTGTCGCAGGACAGCACTGTGATCGGCGCGCCGCTGCGCGCCCGGCGGTGCTGCAGCCCGCGCGCCAGCTGGCCGACGGCGGTCCGGGGTGGCCGGCCGGCGAGGTCGGCCGCCACTTCCGGATCCGACCGGTCCAGCCCGCCGGCACCGTCACGCCGGTATCCCTTCTCGGTCACAGTCAGCGTGACCAGGCGTACCGCCGGGTCGGCGATGCGGTCGAGCACCGCCGCCGGGTCGGCGCCCGCGAAGAGGACTTCACGCACGCTGCCGACCACGCGCAGCAAGGTCTGGTCGGCAGCACGTTCGAGCACCGAGTAGAGGCCGTCCTGCGGCATCAGCTGCTCGCGCACGGCCGCCGACCGCTGGGTGACCCCGGCGATACCCCAGTCGTCGCGGCCGGTCGCGGCGGCGGCCAGCTCGGTGAAGACGGCCTGGTGCGCTCGGTGGAACGCCCCGATTCCGAGGTGTACGACTCCAACTCGCAGCGCGCGTGGATCGACGTCCGGGCCGGTCCAGCCCTGGCCCGAATGAGCCAGCCGGGCCAGGGTGTCGAGGCGGAGCCGCCCATCGCTCACCATGGACAGACAATATCCGTGAATATCTACTTACGCCGCGCGCCGCCCCTTGTCGGGTCACCCCGCCGATGGGATTCTGTGCGGCATTGGTGCGCCGCTGAGGAGGGTCACGTGGCACAGCTCCGTCTGCATCCCGACCGGGCCCTGCCCGCCGGGGACGACATCCGCGCCGTTGCCCGCCGCATCTACCAGTCCACTCGGGGGTTGCCGCTGCTGTGCATGCACGGGCACGTGGACGCGGCCGTGTTCGCCGACGACCAGCGGTTCTCCGACCCGGCGCGCCTGCTGGTGGTGCCCGACCATTACGTCACCCGCATGCTCGTGTCGCAGGGCGTGCCGCTGGAGGACCTCGGCATCCCCCGCACCGATGGTGGCGACGTCGAGACCGACCCCCGCCGAATCTGGCGACGGTTCTGCGCCCACTGGCGCCTCTTCCGTGGCACCCCCAGCCGATACTGGCTGGAACACGAGCTCGCCGAAATTCTCAAGATCGACGTGGTGCCCGGCCCGGACACCGCCGACATGCTGTTCGACCTCATCGAGTCGCGGCTGGCGGAGCCGGCCTACCGTCCCCGCGCGCTGCTCGACGCCTTCAACATCGAGCTGATCTGCACCACCGACCCGGCCACGTCGACACTCGCCGACCATGCCCGGTTGCGGGCCGACGGCCTGGGCGTGCGGGTGGTCCCCACGTTCCGCCCCGACGCGCTGACCCACGTCAACACCGCCGGCTGGAACCGCCACGTCGAAAAGCTCCAGGAATTGTCCGGAGTCGACACCGGCGACTACGATGGCTTCCTGGCCGCCCTGCGCGCCCGACGTGAGGCCTTCGCCCGGGCCGGGGCCCGGGCCACCGACCATGGCCACCTCACCGCCGCCGCCGAACCCCTGCCCGAGGCCGATGCGAAGCGCATCTACGCGGCAGCCTGCCGGGGCGAGACGAGCGACGACGAGGCGGCCGCCTTCGCCGGCCACCTGCTGTTCGAGATGGCCCGGATGTCCCGGGACGACGGCCTCGTCATGCAGATCCACCCCGGCGTGCTCCGAGACCATGACACCGCCATCCACCACTTTTTCGGCCCCGACCGGGGATTCGACATCCCGATCACCGCCGAGTTCACCCGGGCGCTCCGACCGGTGCTCAACGCGTTCGGCCGTGACCCGAATTTCCGGCTGATCCTGTTCACCGTCGACGAGACGGTCTACGCGCGGGAACTCGCCCCACTCGCCGGCGTCTACCCAGCTGTCCGGCTCGGCGCGCCCTGGTGGTTCCTCGACAGCCCGGACGGGATGCGCCGGTTCCGGGAACTCGTGACCGAGACGGCCGGCTTCTACAACACCTCCGGATTCGTCGACGACACCCGCGCCTTCCTGTCCATCCCGGCACGCCACGACCTCGCCCGACGGATCGACGCCGGCTACCTCGCCCGCCTGGTCGTGGAGCACCGGCTCGCCGAGGACGAGGCAGTCGAGACGGCGACCGACCTGGCGTACCGCCTGCCGCAGCAGGCGTACGCGCCGTCCGGCTCCGCCTCACCGGCCGCCAGGTAGTCCCTCGTCCGAGGCTGACGGGTTGCGGCCGTACTCGACGCGGGCTTGTGCGACCTCGGCGGACCGCCGCTCCCGCCAGCGTCGCTGGGCCTCCCGGTTGCAACCTCGGCACACCCGCCGGTACCGGCCGGTCGTCTCGTCGACCTCCCGGTCATGCCCGTTGCGGCACCGGTCGGCGGGCCGACGGGTGCGGCAGTTCTCCGCCCGGCTCACCTGACGCAGGTGGGCGGGCTCGATGCAGTCCGGCACGCCACACCGCTGGTCGACGTCCAGGGCCGGGTCGTAGCCGCCGACGAACACCACGTACGCGGCGATGTGCGCCCACGCGCGTCCGGCCAATTTCTGGTGGACGCCGCGCCGGCCGCCGTAGCCGCGCACGATCAGGCAGCCGTCGTCGCGGCGCGTCGACCGGTCGACCAGGTACACGCGCAGGCTCTCCGGTGTGAAGTGGCGGGACAGCCCCTTGACCTGCGACAGCATGCAGTCAGGGTATGCCGCTGGGCGGCCCCGCTCGGCGGGGCCGCCTCCGACGCCGTGCCTCACCGTTCCGTACGGTCCTCGATCTCGCTGCCGGACTCCCCGGGCCGGGCCCCGATCGCCTGCTCGGCGGCCCGGCCGCCGGTGCTCTCGTCACCCAGGTTGAGGTCGCTGCGGGGCATGCCCTGCACCCCGGAGACCGTGCCGGTGCCGTCCGGCGGGCCGGCGGCGCGGGAGTCCCCGGTGCGGCCCCGAGTCACGCCCCGCTCGTCCATGCGCCGGCCGGCGGTCTCACCGCCCAGGTGGTCGGCTCGGGACTTCGCCACGCGGTTGATGTCCTTGCCCATGTCGCCTCCCGTGTGGTGGCTGTCAAACTGCAACGACAGCGCGTCAGTGGTCGGTGCCCGAACGTCCCGGTTTCGGCCCGCCGGCCCGGGACGCCGCGGTCTGGGCGGCTGGGCCGCCGACGGACTCACGTCGCCCCACCCCCTGCCCGTGGTATATGCCCTCGTTCGTGCCGGGGTCGCCCGGATCGGCCAGGCTGGTGTCGATCGGCCCGCCGGTCGGCTCGGCCAGGCCGGCCCGGCGCAGCGCGGCGACAAGGTCGTCGTGTGGCATCCGGTCGCTGTCCGGGATCCCGGCGGCGTACGCGATGGCCCGCAGCGTCGCCAGATCTTCATCCACGAAAGAATCGGCCATGCCGTTGCCTTCCCGGACCTCGGCAGGGGAAACCGCCGGCGGCGGTTCGGTCCTCGACCGTACGGGCGGCAGCCAGGCCCACGGGATCTGCTAGCGGCGGTTACCGGGGCCGGGTCAGCGTGCGGTCTTCGCGTACTCCCGGGGTCGGGTGTGCTCGGGGTCGACCCCGACCAGTTCGGCGAAGGCCGGGTCGACGGCGAGCAGCGGGCGCGGCCCGAACACCGCCATCGCGGTCAGCAGCTCGTCGGTGCCCCGCTCGCTCCACGCGGGCCGCTGCTGCGGCGCGAGCTGCGCGTACGCGCGGCGCTGCCGGCGCAACAGCCGACGCGCGGCCGAGCCCGTCTCCGGCACCTCGCACAACCACCAGGCGCCGAGCACGGTGGCCAGGCAGCACAGCAGCAGCCCCACCACCGAGGCCGGCCCGCCGGCCTCGCGCCCCTCGACCGCGCTGTCCACCAGCCGGGTCACCCCGACCACGGCGACCGCGAACAGCGGCACCGTGCCCCACATCATGCGGCGCCGCTGCGCCCGGGTGAGCAGCCAGCCGTCGCGGACCAGCCGACCCACCAGCCGGCGCAGCGCGCGGCCCACGCCCGGGTCGGCGAGCACGGCGGCCCAGGTCTGCGGCCGGCGTAGCGCGGCGTGCAGGGCGCGTACCAGCGGCGCGGATCCGGACGGCGGCGGGCCGTCCACCGACAGGGTCGCCAGCTCTCCGAGGTGGACCACGCCGGCCCGGCGCAGCGCCGCCACGCCCACCTGGCAGGCCAGCCCCGACCGGTCGGTGAGGTACGCCAGCTCCACGCTCGACAGCGGCCCGCCCCGCGTCCGCCACCCGATCAGCGACCGGACGGACAGCGCGATCGTGAGGGCCCCGGCCACCCCGGCGAGGTAGTCGAGGAGAAAGGCCGGGCCGCTGACATCCCAGAGCATGCCGTCAAGTATTCAACGCCGCCCGGCGCCGGCCCGGGCCGCCCGGCCGGCGGCGTCAGACGGCCCGGAACCTGTTCACCCGCGTCTCGGCGGCCAGCACGGCGTCGGCGACCAGCCCGGTGCGGGGCCGCCGGAAGTGCAGACTGCGCAGGAGGTTCTTCGTGTTGGTCCGGGCCACCACCTGGGCTCGGCTGCGCGGCTGGTCGGCGCACGCGGCCAACCCGCCCAGCCACTCGGCGATATCCCGCACTGGCAGCAGGGACTCCTCGACCAGGGTGTCCACGACCGTGGCGATCCGCTCGTCGTCCTCCTCGGCGAAGATCGTGGTGCCGTTGTGCAGGACGCCGCGTAGCACGTCCAGGACGGCGTGGCGGGTGGCCGGGTCGGCCTCCGGGCAGCGGACCAGCTCGGTCAACGCGTCCGCGCCGTGCGCGGCGGCGTGCGCCCAGCCGCCCTCGGCGACGAGCCCTCGCAGGTCCCGCTCCTCGCGGTGGTAGCGCAGCAGGGCGTCGCGTACCCGGGTGAACCCGTCGGCGGTGAGGAACGGGCGGCGCTGGTGCCGGCGCAGCACCAGGGCAACCACCAGCATGCTGAAGGTGCGGGTGAACACCGTCGGGTCGCCGGCGCCGCCGATGCCGTGGAAGAGGTGCCGGTCGTCGAGCAGCGTGTCGAGCAGGCGGCGCAGCTCGTCCTCGGTGAGCCGGTCACCCTCGACGAACGCGTGGAAGGTCGGGTACACGAGCTCGTCGCGCAGTTGCGGCGCCGGGTCACCGATGTGGGCCAGCAACGTCGGAAGGAAATCCGCCGGTTGCTCGCCGGGGCGGAGCTGGTACTCGTCGTCCTCGATCCGCCGCAGATCCGCCAGCAGCCTCGTTCTGGTGTCGGTCAACCCTGGAGTCCCTTCAGTATCGTCGTGATTTCCGCATCAGCGGAATGTGGTCAGCCGGCGTGGCGTACCTCGGTGTCCCAGATCTGCGACCACGGCCGCAGCAGCCCTCGGCAGACGAAGACGGGCATCCCGTTCTCGTCGTTGTCGACGTCGACCCGCTCGTCGATCCGGCCGGCCTCGGTGACCTCGGCGAACCAGCCCCGCAACTGGTCGGGCGCGTCCCAGCCGACGGCGATCACGACGTCGGCGTCCTCGGGCGGGCGGCCGAAGGTGGCCATGCTGTTGTGCCCGGAGTACGCCCGCGGCAGGCCCCGCTGCGGCCCGTACCGGGCCACCGCGCCCGCCTCGCCGTAGTTGGCGGTCAGGATCACCGCGCGTTGCCGCTGCTCCGGCGGCAGGCCACGGTGGACGGCGGCGAGCGAGTCGGTGAACGCGGGCCAGCCGATCATCTCGCCCGCGTCGTAGTTGACGTCGACCACGAAGCCGGGCAGCCGGTCGGCGGGCAGGACCGGCAGCAGCAGGATCGCGCTGCCGGCCACCGCCACGGCGGCGCCGGCGGCGAGCAGCGCCCGACGGGCCCGCACCGCGCCCCGGGCCGCCCAGTCGACGGTGACCACCGCGCCGGCGGCGGTGGTGACCAGCAGCAGCGGCGCGTCGTAGTAGCCCTTCCCGCCGGTGAGCAGCACGATCGCGAACACCACCGGCCAGGTCCAGCCGATCGCCCGGTACGCCCGCCAAGCGGGGCGGCGCAGCAGCGCCACCAGCCCGGCGACCCAGATCGGCACCGCGACCGGGCTGATGATGACCAGTTTCAGCAGGATCGCGTCGAAGGGACCGCTGTAGGAGCTGTTGCCCGCGGCGATCGAGGATGCCACGGACAGCTGGGGAAAGCCGTGCGCGGCCTGCCAGAGCAGGTACGGGGCGGCCAGCAGGACGATCATGCCAGCGGCGGCGTACACCCACCGGTCGCGCAGCAGCCGGCGCGGCCCGGCGATCGCCACCCCGGCCAGCAGCCCGACGGCGAGCAGGGCGGGCAGCAGCTTGTTGAGCATGCCGACGCCGAGCGCCAGGCCGATGCCGAGGGCCCACCGGCTGTCCCCGGTACGCAGCATCCGCACCGCGGACCAGGCCGCGACCAGCCACACCAGCACGTCGACCGTGGTGGTGCTGAGCATGTGGCCGGGGGCGAGCACCATCCCCGCGATGGCGCCGAGGAACGCGGCCATCAGTTGGGCGCCCCGACCGCCGCCGAGCTCCCGGGCGATCGCCGCGACCAGCACCACCGCCGCGCCGGCGATCAGCGCCGACGGCGTACGCAGCACCACCAGGTTGCCGGGCGCGATCGTGTCGGCCAGCCGGGCCAGGGCCGGCACCAGGGGCCCCTGGTCGGCGTATCCCCAGTCGAGGTGCCGGCCGCACAGCAGGAAGTACAGCTCGTCGCGGTGGTAGCCGTACCGGTCGGCGAACAGCAGCAGCACGGTGGTGACGGCCGCGCCGGCCAGCCACGGCCCGGCGGTACGCGGACCGGGTGGCGGGGGAACCGCGTGCGTCGGGGATGCCCCGGCCGGGGTGCGGTCGAGTTCGTTGACGGGTTCGGGCACGTGCACATCATCGTCGTGCCCCGCTAAGCCACGGTAGCCGGGTCTGCGCGATGAAAATCGAATCGCGGGCGGCCCGACGGGGCGGATAGCGTGCGCGGGATGCGGATCCGCGAGTTCACCGAGTCCGACTGGTCCCAGGTCTGGCCGATCGTCGAGGACGTCATCACCGCCGGGGAGACCTTCCCGTACGACCCGGCGTGGCCCGCGCAGGTCGTACACGATGTGTGGGTGGAACGGCCGCCCGGCCACACGGTGGTCGCCGAGGACGGCGGCCGGATCCTCGGCACCGCCAAGATGGGCGCCAACCGGCCCGGCCCGGGCTCGCACGTGGCCACCGCCAGCTTCATGGTCGCCGCCGACACGCGGGACCGTGGTGTCGGCCGGGCGCTGGCCGAGTACGCGCTGGGCTGGGCCCGCCGCCGGGGATTCGCGGCGATGCAGTTCAACGCGGTGGTGGAGACCAACGAGGTGGCGGTGGAGCTGTACCGACGGCTCGGCTTCACGGTGGTCGGCACCGTGCCGGAGGCGTTCACGCACCCGAGTCTGGGCCGGGTGGGCCTGCACGTAATGCACCGTCCCCTGTGATCGACGGTGTTGCGCGAGGATGAGCCGATGAACGTTGAGCCGATCGAGCTGGCCGCCGCCCTGGCGCGCTTCGACCAGCTGTGGAGTCCCCGCATCGTCACCACCGTCAACGACTACGACGTCCGGATCGCGAAGGTGGCCGGCGAGCACGTCTGGCACTCCCACGCGCACACCGACGAGTTCTTCCTGGTGCTCGACGGGGAGCTGCGCATCGCCCTGCGCGACGGCGCGGACGGCGCCGAGCGGGAGGTGGTGCTGCCGCGCGGCGCGGTGTTCGTGGTGCCGCGCGGGGTGGAGCACCGACCGTCCGCACCCGGCGGCGCGTCGATCCTGATGTTCGAGCCTTCGGGCACGTCGAGTGTCGGCGACCGGCACGACGAGGTGCCCGACCACGTGGACGCCACCACCGGCCACCGACTCTGAGCGGTCGGGTCAGCGCCCCGCCGGCACCGGTTCCGCAAGGATGTTGTCGGTGGGGAGGCCTAGGGTGGCCGCGGACCGACATTCGCACGCCAGGGGGAAATCATGACCACGCTGATCGACCGACCGCACACCGCCCTGCTCGTCATCGACGTGCAGAACGGCGTCGTGGCGCACGCGTACGACCGGGACCGGGTCGTCGCCAACATCGCCACTCTGATCGACAAGGCCCGCGCCGCCGGCGTGGAGGTCGTCTGGGTCCAGCACAACAGCGAGGAGTTCCCGACCGGCAGCGAGGTGTGGCAGTACGTGCCCGAGCTGGTGCGACGCGACGCCGAGCCGCTGGTGCAGAAGGCGTACGGCGACTCCTTCGAGGAGACCGACCTGGAGCAGGTGCTCGCTGCGCGCGGCATCGGCCGGCTCATCGTGACCGGCGCGCAGACCGACGCGTGCATCCGCTCGACCCTGCACGGCGCGATCGCCCGCGGCTACGACGTGACGCTGGTCGGTGACGCCCACACGACCGAGGACTTCTCGTCCTACGGCGCGCCGACGCCCGACAAGGTCATCGCTCACACCAACCTCTACTGGCAGTACCACCGGGCACCCGGCCGGGCCGGAGGCACTGTGGACACCGCCGACGTCGACTTCGCCGCAGCCGTGCCCGCCTGAGCCGAGTCGTCCGGAAAGTCGTTTGACGGTGCGGTGAGGATCGGGCGGTGACAACCTGGACCGTCTGCCTCACCCCGCCCGACAATCACGACGCGGCGACGCTGCTGCGCGAGTACATGGCGGAGATGGTCCGCCGCTGGTACGGCCGCCCGGAACGGCCGGAGGAGGTGACCGGGGCGCTCGCCGAGATGCCCAGCGACGATCTGTCCCCGCCCACCGGGCTGCTGCTGTTGGCCCGCCACGACGGGCAGGTCGCCGGGTGCGCCGGCCTGCGGTGGCGTCCCGGCTGGGCGGAACTCACCCGGGTCTACGTCCGCCCCGCCCACCGCGGCACCGGCGGCGGAGCCGCCCTGCTGGCCGCGGTCGAGTCGCAGGCCCGGGCGGCCGGGGCGGACCGGATCCGGCTGGACACCCGTGCCGACCTGGTCGAGGCCCGCGCCCTGTACGCCCGCCACGGCTACGTCGAGATCCCCGCGTACAACGACGACCGGTACGCCCAGCACTGGTTCGAGAAGCTGCTGCCGGCCCCGGTCGACGACGCCGAACGCCGCACCGTGAGTCAATGCGACTCGGCGGCCACGCCGCTCGGGTAGAGCCGGGCTAGCGCGTGGGCGGTGGCGGTGAGCCGATCCCGCAGCTGCGCCGGCGCCAGCACCTCCACCTCCGCGCCGAGCTTGAGCAGTTCGGTGTGGGCGTGCTTCACCGACTCGATCGGCACGGTGGTCTCCAGCCAGCCGTGCTCATCCGGCTCGCCGGCCGCCGCCCGCGCCGCCCGGCTCATCTCCGGCGGGAAGACATACTGCGTGAACTCCAGCGCGGCCACGGTCATCCGGACCTGGGCCTGCGCCCGGTAGACGTCCCGCTCGTACCGCTGCGTCCACTCCCGCCAGTACCCGGCCAGGTCGAAGTCGGCCGGTCGCGCACCGCGTTCGTCGCGCACCACCAGGTCCAGCACCGCGCCGACCCGGTAGGTGCGCAGCTGCTCGTCGCAGCGGGCCACCAGATACCAGCGGCCGGCCTTGAGCACCACGCCCAACGGGGCGACCACCCGGGTCACCTCGCGGGGGGCCCGCCACCGCCGGTAGCGCATTTCCACCAGCCGGTCCTCCCACACGGCCCGGGCCAGGGCGGCCAGGTGCGGGGTGGGCTCGGGGTGCCGGAACCAGCCCGGCGCGTCCAGGTGGAACCGCTGCCGCACCCGGCCGCCCCGGTCGGCCAGTTCGTCGGGAAGCGCGGCCAGCAGCTTCAGCTCGGCGGCGGCCACCACCTGACCGAGGCCCAGCTCGGCGGCCGGGCCGGGCATCCCGGCCAGGAACAGCGCCTCGGCCTCCGGCGCGGTCAGCCCGGTCAGCCGGGTCCGGTAGCCCTCCAGCAGCCGGTAGCCGCCGGCCGGGCCCCGGTCGGCGTACACCGGCACCCCGGCCGCGCCGAGTGACTCGACGTCCCGGTAGACGGTCCGGACGGAGACCTCCAGGGCGTCGGCGAGTTCCTGCGCGGTCATCCGCCCCCGGTTCTGCAGGAGCAGCAGCAGGGAGACCAGGCGGCTGGCGCGCATCCGCCGACGGTATCCCGGGCCGAAAACCGTTGGCGGCCCGGCCCGCCGGCTGGCAGAGTCGGCCTCGACAGCGCCGCCGACCGAGCAAGGAACCGTTCGACACATGTGATCCGCGAGGACGCGGCTGGGCGTAGCGCCCGCCGCCACGGTCACCGACCGCCGCCACCACGGCAGCGGTCCCGCCCGTCGTCCCGCGGAGGAACCTCGTGTTGAAAGCCGTGTCGGTCAGCAAGTCCTATGACACCGAGCCCCTGTTCACCGACCTTGACCTGATCGTCAACGCCGGCGACCGGGTCGGCCTGGTCGGCCCGAACGGGGTGGGCAAGTCCACCCTGCTGCGGGTGCTGACCGGCGAGGAGCCACCCTCGTCCGGGCACGTCGAACGCGCCCCCGGCACCACCGTCGGCTACTTCGCCCAGCAGGTGCCCGACCCGGACAGCACGGTCGGTGAGTTCCTCGCCGCCGGCCTCGGCGAGCTGCACCCCCTCGCCGCCACGTTGCGCGAGCTGGAGCGGCGGCTCGCCGCCGGCGACACCGCCGCGCTCGACGCGTACGGGCAGGCGCAGGACCGGTGGGCGGCGCTGGACGGCTGGCGGGCGCAGGCCCGGCTCGCCGAGGTCCGCCAGCGCCTCGACGTCGGCCACCTAACCGACGACACCCCGCTGCACCGGGTCAGCGGCGGTGAGCAGGCCCGACTCACCCTGGCCCGGGTGCTGCTCGACGCCCCCGACCTGCTGGTGCTCGACGAGCCCACCAACCACCTCGACGCCGACGGGATCGCCTGGCTCGGCGACTGGCTCACCGGGTTTCCCGGCGGGGTGCTGGTGGTCAGCCACGACCGGGCGTTCCTCGACCGGACCGTGCAGCGCATCGTCGAGTTGGACGGCATCCACGACGAGCCGCAGACCTACCCCGGCGGATACACCGACTACCGGGCCGAAAAGGTGCGCCGCTGGCAGCGGCTGCTGCTGGACTACGAGGCACAGCAGAAGGACCACCGCCGCTGGCTGGCCGACATCGACCGCACCAAACAGCAGGCCCGCGGGGTGGAGGAGTCGGTGCGCAGCGGCCTCGGCGCCGACCAGCAGCGCCGCTACGCCAAGAAGGTGGCGAAGAAGGCCAAGGCTCGGGAGCGGCGCCTGCTGCGGCAGATGGCGTCGATCCGCTGGCTGGCGCAGCCGCGTACCCGGCCGAGCCTGGCCCTGGCGTTCCCGCAGGAGCCGCCCGCGGACGCCGAGGTGCTGCGGGCCTGCGACCTGACCCTGACCGCTGGCGGCCGGACGCTGCTGCGCCGGGCCGAGTTGAGCGCGCGCGGCGGCGACCGGATCCTGCTGACCGGCCCGAACGGGGCCGGTAAGACCACCCTGCTGCGGGTCCTCGCCGGCCGGCGTGACCCCGATGCCGGCCGGGTCGAGGCCACGACCGGTGTCGCGCTGCTGCCGCAGACCCACGACGCGCTGCGCACCGACGTCACCGTCGTGGACTACTTCCGCTCCCAGGTGCCCGTGTACGTCGACGACGCGGAGCGCCTGCTCGACGGCTACCTGTTCGGGCCGGACCAGTGGCACGCCCGGCTGCGTACCCTGTCGGCCGGCGAACTGCGCCGGCTGCTGCTGGCGGTCATGGTCAACAGCCCGGCCCGGGTGCTGCTGCTCGACGAACCCACCAACTATCTGGACTTCGACTCCCTCGACGTGGTCGAGGCGGCGCTGCGCGAGTTCCGGGGCACGGTGGTCATGGTCAGCCACGACACGTGGTTCGCCGAGGCGGTGGGCTTCGACCGGCGCTGGCGGATCGCCGACGGCCGACTGGTGGTCGAGGCGATCTGATCTTCGTGGGCGCGCCTCGTCGCACTTCGTCCCGCCGGCTGAGAAGCTTCCTCGCATGCTGCGTTCCGAGGTTCTGCCGCGCGGTTCGGCCGGTCCCGCGCTGCCGAGCGGGCCGGTCGACTTCACCGAGGCGTGGCTGCGCAACCGGCGGCTGTCCGAACACACCCGCGACGCGTACCGGCGGGATGTCGCCGGCTGGCTGGGCTGGTGCGCCGGGCGGGGCCTCGATCCGCTGCGGGCCACCTTCCTCGACGTCAACGCCTACGGCCGGGAGTTGGAGTCCACGCTGGGCTCGCGCAGCGGCCGGCCGCTCACCCCGGCCACCGTCGCCCGCCGCCTGTCCGCCCTGTCCAGCTGGTACGACTTCCTGGTCAAACTGCGGGCGGTGGAGACCAACCCGGTGGCCGCCGCCGACCGTCCCCGCGTCGACCGGGACCACTCGGCGACGGTCGGCCTGACCCCGCAAGAGGTCGACGCGCTGCTCGCCGCCGCCGAGGCGGACACCGGCCCGACCGCCGCCCGCAACCGGGCCACGATCGCGCTGCTGGCCGACCTGGGGTTGCGGGTCGGCGAGCTGATCTCGCTGGACCTGGCCGACCTGGGCGCCGAGCGGGGGCACCGCAGCGTCCGGTTCGTCGGCAAGGGCGGCAAGGTCCGTCGTCGGGCGCTCACCCCCGGCACCGCGTACGCCGTCGACGCCTACCTGGCCGCGCGGGCCGCCGCCCAGCAGGTGACCGTGCCCGAGCTGACCGGCCCGCTGCTGGTCACCGCCACCGGCGCCCGACTGGACCGGCATTCGGTGTTCCGGCTGGTCCGCCGCCTCGCCCAGGCCGCCGGCATTCCCGCCTGGGCGAAGCTGTCGCCGCACTCGCTGCGGCACGCGTTCGCCACCACCGCCCGTGACGAGGGGGTGCCGCTGGAGGACGTGCAGGACGCCATGGGGCACGCCGACCCACGCACCACCCGCCGCTACGATCGGGACCGGCACAACCTGGACCGGGATCCGGCGTACGTCATCTGGGCCGCCCGGGCCCGCCGCCGGGGGTAGAGTCAGGCGCTCGCCCACGAGGTGAGGGTCGCGGACACGATGATGTTGTCCAGGTACGAGCGCGTGCCGCGGTCGAACTGACCTCCACAGGTGACGAGGCGCAGGCTCGGCTTCGGATTCGAGCCGTAGACGAGGTCCGCCGGAAAGGACGACTTCGGGTATCGCTCGGTGCGCTCCACCGTGAACCGCGCGACCGATCCGTCGGCACGGGTCACGGCGATGCCGTCGCCCGGCCGCAGCGCGCTGAGGCGGTAGAAGACGGCTGCTCCGGTTCGCCGCGAGTCGACGTGGCCGACGATGAGCGCGTTGCCGATCTCCCCGGGGGTCGGCCCCAACCGGTACCAGCCGGTCAGTTCCGCCCGCTCTAGGGGCGGAACTTCGAGCGTGCCGTCGTCGGCCACCCCGAGTGGTGTCCGGAGATGCCGCCCGGCGGGTTGGCCCAGTGCAGGGTGGGGTCGACCGGTAGCAGCGGCGGCAGGAACCGCCCCTTGCTGTCGACGAGCTGGTTGATCCAGGTCACCCGGGTGGGTCGGTTGACGCACGCGTTGATCGTGAACCCGGGATAGCTGAACGTCTGCGGATGCGCGACCGAGCCGTAACCCCAGACGGTGGTCTTCGGCAGGGTGGGCGGGAGGACCTGCTGGCGGAACTGCCGGACGCCGATCTCGTACACGTCGAGCGAGGAGTGCTTTGCTCCGTCGACCGTGGGCATGGCGGGCGGGATCGTCAACGGGGTGACGTACTTCGGGATGCCCAGGGGGTCCAGCGTGGCGGGCGCGGACCGCGAGGGCGCGGCCCACGACATGTCGGTGCCGAGCAACACGGTGGTGCCGGCCGCCGTGCCGGCCACCAAAACCCGCCTACGCGTGACCATTTAGTCCCCTTTGTCCGGTTTGATGCCAAACCTTAGGAGACCGGCGCGGGTTTGTACCGGGAACGAGGAAGACAGGAAGTCCTCGCTTCCGGCGCCGGGCAGCGGCCCCGCGGGCGCTGCCCGGCCGGCAGACCGCGCCTCAGCTTTGCGGGCGCGGGCAGATGCAGAACGGCTGGCCGATCGGGTCGAGCAGCACCGTCCACCGCTCGCCGCCGGGCTGGAAGTCCGGCCTCGTCGCGCCGGCCGCCAGGAGGTCCTTCTCCGCGACGGTCAGGTCGTCGACGTACAGGTCGAGGTGGTAGCGCTTGCCGGCGCTCTCGTCGGGCCAGGCCGGCGGGGCGTACCCGGCCACCAGGCCGAAACCGATCGAGGTCCCGTCCTTGCTGATCATGGCGTATTCGGCCTGGCTGTGGGTGACCTCCCAGCCGAGGGCGCGGGCGTAGAACGCGGCGTGGGTAGCCGGGTCGGAGCTGTCGAGGTTGACCATCGCGAGGTCGGCGTGCACTGTCATGTCGCCCATCCTGTCGGCGGATCCTGACATCCTCTGGCAGGTACCGCGCGGATCTTTCACCACAGCAGGTCGAGGTGCCGGTGGGCGTCGGCGGCGATGTCCTCGTGCCGCAGCCGGCGCCGCGCCCAGAGCCGGGCCGCCACCTCGGCCTGCTCGTCACCCCACGCCGCGTGCTCCACCAGCAGCGCGGTGGTCAGCGCGTACGCCGCCCGCAGCGCCAGCCCGCGCGCCCCGGCGACCACCTCGACGGCGGTCGGGTCGGCGGTGACCTCGCCGAGCCGGGTCCGCAGCTCGTCGGTCACCGCGGCCAGGGTGTCGGCCAGGGCCGGGGAGAGCTGTCGGGCCAGGCCGACGGCGGCGGTCAGCCGGCGCAGCAGCGGCACGCCGGCGTCCTCCCGGGCGACCGCGCGCAGTACGTCCAGGGCGAGCACGTTGGTGGTGCCCTCCCAGATCGGCAGGACCTGCGCGTCGCGCAGCAGCCGCGGCACCCCGGTGTCCTCGACGTAGCCGGCGCCGCCGAACGCCTCCACGTACTCGCTGGCGCAGGCCACGGCGAGCCGCCCGGTGGCCAGCTTCGCCAGCGGCGCCACCACCCGCAGCTCCGCGGCGGCGTCCGGGTCACCGCCCACCTCGACCCGGCCGAGCAGCGTGAACGCGTGCCCGGCAAGGACGAACGCGCCGGCCGTGTCGACCGCGAGAGCGCCGAGGGTCGCCCGGTGCAGCGGCGAGTCGGCGAGTCGCCCGTCGGCGACCTGCCGCGCCCGCGCGTACGCCCGGGCGTAGGCCAGGCCCCGGCGCATGCCGGACGCGGCGGCGGAGGCGTTGTGCACCCGGGTCACCACCACCAGGGTCATCGCCCGGACCAGCCCGGGCATGGCCGGGTCACCCAGCGGCAGCGCGTACGCGTCACGCAGCCCGATCTCGGCGGTGGGCAGCGCCCAGGTGCCCAGCTTGTCCTTGAGCCGGTGCACCCTCACCCCGGGAGCCGGCGCGTCGGCGGCGACGGTGGCGCCGGCCAGGGGGGAGTCCGCCGCGTAGCGGGGCACCAGGAACGGCGCGAGCACCCGGCTGCCCCGGCCGGCGCCGTCGGGCCGGGCCAGCGCGACGGCCATCGCCGAGTCGGCGGCCGAGCAGAACCACTTCTCGCCGGTCAGCCGCCACGACCCGTCTGCTGCGGGCCGGCCGACGGTGCTGGCGCGGGACAGGTCGGAGCCGCCCTGCGACTCGGTCATCCACTGCCCGCTGACGATCGCGGTGCCCGGGTCGGTGGAGATCAGCCGGGGCAGCCACGCGTCGCGGACGCCGCCGTCGACCTCGGGGAGGCTGAGCAGCGCGGCGGCGCCGTCGGCCATGGCCACCGGGCAGGAGAAGGTGGCCGACTCCGGGGCGTACAGGTGCAGCAGGGCATGCTGGAGCACCCGGGTGGCGGCCCCCCAGGTGCCGCGCGCGGACCGCAGGTAGGGCAGCGCGACCACGGCGTGCCGGGCGGCGGCGGCCCGCTGGGCCTGCCAGCCGGCGGACGTGTCGATGCGGTCGACGCGGGCGCCCCACGGGTCGTAGCGGACCAGGGTGGGCGGGTGGGCCTCGGCATCGGCGTGCGCGGCCCGCAGCGGCCCGGCGACGTCGGCGGCCAGGTCGGCCAGCCGCCCCTTCGCGGCGGCGTGCCCGGCCGGGCCGAGGTGCCGCTCCAGCCAGGACCGCAGCAGCGGGTCGCTCGTGTACGGGTCGTCGGGGGTGGGCGCCGGCTGCACGTAACGGGTCATCCGCGACTCCTGCGTTGAGGCTGTGCGCTGACGGTAGTCGATCCGGTCGCGTCAGCGACAGGGGCGCGAACTTCCTGCGCGCGGCCGGTGCGGCTGCCTACCGTCTTCTGGTGGGCAGCAAGCGGCAGTGGAGCAGGCCGGCCCGGCGAATCCGGCCGGGCCGTGCCGGTCTGCTGTTCGGCGGCCTCGGCTTCGGGGTGTGCCTGATCGGGGTGGCCGGCCTGGCGTTGTGGAACGTGCAGGTGATGTGGCGGGCCGGCGGCCCGGTGCGGGAGACCGCCGACGGTTTCCTCCACGACGTCGCCGCGGGGGAGACCGACCGGGCGTACGACAGGCTGTGCCGGCAGGCGCGCGGCAAGTGGAGCGCGGTCGGCTTCGGCAGTTGGGTGCGTACCCCGCCGCAGGTGCGCGGCTACGAGATCACCGACGTGTCGGTGGCCACGCAGCGGGGCATCCCACGCGCCACGGTAAAGGCCCGGTTGACCCGCGACGGCGGGGGCAGCGAGGACCGGACGCTGTCGATCGTGCAGGAGGACGGCAGGTGGCGGGTGTGCGGGGACCCGTTCTGAATGCTCAGCGGCGCGGGCCGAGGTCGCCGGAGCGGTAGTGCCGGCGGCAGAGCACCTGGTAGCGCACGTCCGCGTCGTCGACGGTGTCGCCGATGACGACCTGCTCACCCTGGCGGACCACCCGCCCCTGCACGACCCGGGCGTTGAGCCGCCCTTCCCGACCGCACCAGCAGAGCACCTCGACCTGGATGCGGGCCACCTCGTCGGCGAGTTCGAACAGCCGCTGCGCGGCGGGGAACAGGCAGGACCGGAAGTCGGTGGCCAGCCCGAACGCGTACACGTCGACGTCGTACTCGTCGACCAGCTCGGCCATCTGCTCGACGTGGTCCAGGTTGTAGAAGGACGCCTCGTCGCAGATCAGGTAGTCGACCCGTACCCCCTGGTCGAGGGCGTCGCGGACGAGGTCACGCAGGTCGAGCTCGTCGGTGACCTCGACGGCGGCGTGGGCCAGGCCGATGCGGGTGGTGACCTGCGGGCCGAGCGACCGGTCGATGCGGGTGGTGACCAGGCCTCGGCGGCCCTGCCGGGCGTGGTTGTGGTTCATCTGCAGGGCCATGGTCGACTTGCCGCAGTCCATCGGCCCCCAGAAGAACTTCAGCGCGGCGGCGTGCAGCGGCCGCCCGTCGACGCCGCGGGCGGCGGCGCAGCCGCCGCGACGGTCGTCGCCGGGGCCCGGGAGGGGCCGGGCCAGGCAGGTCGGGGCGGCAGCGTCGTCGTCGGTCACGTCGGGGCAGCCTAGTCGATCGAGCGCCTTTGATCGGGTCGGTGCGCTACAGCACCCGGGGCGGGGTGTTGCCGGCGGCGACGATGGCCCGGCGCATCGGCACGGCGGCCAGCAGCGCGAACCCGACCACGAAGAAGATCAGCAGGGAGACCAGACCCACCCGGTACGAGGCGGTGAGCTGGAACACCAGCCCGAAGGCCAGCGGCCCGAGCCAGCTGGTGCCCTTGTCGCTGATCTCGTAGAAGCCGTAGTACTCACCCTCCTTGCCGGCGGGGATGAGCTGGCTGAACAGGGACCGGCTCAGCGCCTGGCTGCCGCCGAGCACCAGGCCGATGCAGCCGCCAAGGATCATGAACGGCAGGGGCGCCTCGGCGGGCAGCCGGAACGCGGCGACGATCACCGCGGTCCACAGCACCAGGGACAGCAGCACGGTCTTCCAGGCGCCGATGCGCCGGGCGAGGCCGCCGAGGGCCAGCGCCCCGCCGAAGGCGAGGAACTGCACCAGCAGGATCGTCGCGATCAGGGTGCTCTGCTCCAGCCGCAGTTCCTCGGTGCCGTACTGGCTGGCCAGGGTGATGACGGTCTGGATACCGTCGTTGAAGACCAGGAACGCGAGCAGGAAGAACAGCGTCAGCGGGTACGCCTTGATCTCCCGCAGGGTGCGGCCGAGCTGCCGGAACCCGTCGGTGAGCACGTTGCCGCCGCCGCGCAGCGCCTCGGCGGTGGGGTGCTCCCGCAGCCAGCGCAGCGGCACCAGAGTGAACACCGCCCACCACACCCCGGCCGACACGATGGACCAGCGGGCCAGGTCCAGGGTGCGCTGCGGGTTGCCCTCCTGGGTGAGCAGGCTGACCGCGACGAGGTTCAACGCGAGCAGCAGCCCGCCGCCGAGGTAGCCGATGGCCCAGCCGCGGCTGGAGATGGTGTCGCGGTCGTCGGGTCCGCCGAGCTGCGGCAGGAACGAGTTGTAGACGACGATGGACGCGCCGAAGGCGATGTTGGCGATCAGGAACAGCGCCCCGCCGAGCAGGTATCGCTCGGCGGTGACGAAGGCGAACGCGATGGTCGCCCCGGCGCCGACGAACGCGGCCAGGCCCAGCAGCCGCTTCTTGTGCACGGTCCGGTCGGCCACCGCCCCGATCACGGGCAGCACGAAGACGGTGAGCAGGACCGACAGCGAGACAAGGTAGGGGTAGTAGGAGCCGGGGGCGACCTGGATGCCCAGCGGGTGCACGTACCCGTCGCAGCTGTCGGCGCCCAGCTCGCAGCCGGCGGCCAGCTTCGTGACCGTGGTGAGGAACGGCCCGAGGAACACCGTGATCACGGTGGTCTGGAAGGCGGAGTTCGCCCAGTCGTAGAAGTACCAGCCCGTGCGCTCGCGGCGGGTGCTGCCCGGCTGGGCGGGCTCGGCGACGGTGGGGGCGACCGTTTCGGCCATCGGGTTCCTCTGACTCAGGCGGCCCAGTGGCCGCGGCTGCGGTAGACGTCGCGCAGCACGCCGACATGATCGGTCATGATGCCATCCGCCCCGAGATCAAGTAAGTGGTGCATCTGCGCGGGTTCGTCGATGGTCCAGACGTGCACCTGCAACCCGATCCGGTGGCAGTACGCGACGAACCGCCGGTCGACCACCGGGATGCGCCCGTACCGGACGGGGACCTGGGCGGCGACCACGGACGGAGGCAGCCGCAGCGGCCGCCCGTGCAGGGAGGCCATCCGCAGCCGGGCCACCGCGCGCATGCCGAGGCTGGTGGCGATCTTCGGCCCGGCCAGGGCGCGCAGCCGGGCCAGCCGGGCGTCGCTGAACGAGGCCAGCAGCACCCGGTCGCCGGCGCCACCCCGGGTGACCGTGCCGAGGGTCGGTTCGACGCCGCTGTCGGCCTTGACGTCGATGTTGAACCGGACCTCGGGCCAGGCGGCGAGGACCTCGTCGAGGCGGGGGACGACGGCGGCGCCGCCGACGCGTATCGAGGCCAGGTCGGCGAAGCGCAGCTCGGCGATGCGCCCCGGCTCGCCGGTGACCCGGCGCAGGGTGGCGTCGTGGAAGATCACCGGCACGCCGTCGGCGGTGGCGTGCACGTCGGTCTCCACGTACCGGTAGCCCAGGGCGATGGCCCGGGCGAACGCGGCGGCGGTGTTCTCGTCGCCGTCGGCCGCGCCGCCGCGGTGGGCGAAGGCGAGGGGCGCGGGGGCGTCGAGGTAGCCGTGGCGGGGCTGCACGCCGGCAGTATGCCGCGCGTGGATGACGGTGGGGTGACCGGCCGGCGTCGCGCCACCCAACTTCCCCATCCTTCCCAATTGTGCGTAGGATACGGCGCGATGAGTAACGATCTGTATTCGGTTGAGCAGGTGGCCGAACTGCTCGGCCTGCACGTGCGCACCGTGCGCGGCTACATCCGCGCCGGCCGACTGCGGGCGGTACGCATCGGCAAGCAGTATCGGATCGCCCGCACCGACCTCGACGCGTTGACCGGCCGCCCCGAGCCGCCGCCGGCCGGCCAGCCGGCGCTGGAGGTGTCGAGCATCGTGCAGGTCGACGGTGTCGACCGGGCCGCCGCCGATCGGCTCGCCACCCTGGTGCTCGCCGGAGTCAACACCGGCCACGACCCCGCGCACCCGCTGCGCGTACAGACCGTTTACGACGAGGAGCGCCACCGCATGAAACTTGTGATCCTGGGCGACGCCGCCGCGACCGCCGACCTGCTGCACCTGCTCGACGCGGTTCTGAACGGCGACAACGGCCTGCTCGCGCAGGAGGCGTCCGATGCCTGACGTGATCCAGGAGCGGGCCGGGGTGCCGGTGCTGGTCTGCGACCCGGCCGGGCCGCCGGTGGCCACCACCGAGCAGGCCCTCGACCTGATCGGCGCGGCCTTCGCCGGCGCCGAGGTGGTCGCCGTTCCCGCCAGCCGGCTCGACCCGAGCTTCTTCACCCTGGGCACCCGCTTCGCCGGGGAGATCATGCAGAAGTTCGTGAACTACCGGCTGCGGCTGGTCGTGGTCGGCGACATCAGCGCGCACCTGGCGGCCAGCGCGGCGCTGCGCGCCCTGGTGACCGAGTCGAACCGCCACGGCCACGTGTGGTTCGTGCCTGACCTGGCCGCGCTGGACGCCCGCCTCGCCGCCGCCTGAGCCGCGCCGGGCCGTTCAGCCCCTCGGCGGGCGGCGGTGGGAGCGGGTGGTGTCGGCCGGGCGGCTGGGGTCGACGTGGCGCGGCCAGTACGGCTCGGTGGGGCGCAGCGGCGCCAGGTTGTCGGTGATCGCGTCGATGATCCGGTCGGTGGCTCGCCGGGCGGCGCCGGGCGTGCCCGGGTTCAGGTGGCTCAGCACCACCGGGGCGCCGAAGTGCACCCGGATCACCGGGCGCCGCGCGAGCGCCCGGGCCACACCGCCCAGCAGACCCTTGGGCGCCTGGTAGGGCAGCACCTCGTGGGAGCCCCACTGGGCGACGGGGACGACGGGGGCGCCGCTGGCGAAGGCGAGCCGGGCGGCGCCGGTCTTGCCGCGTTCGGGCCACATCCCGGGGTCCAGGCCGATACGCCCCTCCGGATAGAGCAGCACCACCGAACCGCCGGCCACGGCCGCGGCGGCGACCTCCAGGGCCTGGTGCACGGAGGTGGTGCCCCGGTCGACGCGGATGTGCCCGGCGCGGCGCATCAGCGGGCCGACCACGGGAGCGCGGAACAGCCCGCCGGTGGCCATGATCCGCGGCGCGATGCCGCGCGCCCGGCAGGCGGCGGCGAGCACCACCGGGTCGAACGGGCTGATGTGGTTGGCGGCCAGGATCAGCGGCCCGTGGCGCAGCCGCACCGGCACGTCGCCGGTGACCTCGAGGCGGCCCAGCAGGCCGACGACGACGCGGGCGAGCAGTTGCGCGGCACGCCACAGCAGCGGTGCGCGCCAGGGGGTTTTCGGGGTGTCCATCGTTGCTGGATGGTCGCACGCGTACGGGCGGGTGGGAGACCCGGTCCGGGGGGCCGTGCGGCCCGAGGTGATCAAGGTCATTGGTCCCGGGTCGGGTCGGGGCCTCCGGCCCTGCCGACCCTTCTACGACGCCGGGTAGTATTTACTACGTCTCGTAGTATGCACGGCTGGGGGTTTCAGGTGGACGCGTTGGACGTCGCCCGCTGGCAGTTCGGTGTCACCACCGTCTACCACTTTCTCTTCGTGCCGCTAACCATCGGCCTGTCGGTCCTGGTGGCCATCCTGCAAACCCTGTGGCACCGCACCGGCAACGAGCGGTACCTGAGACTGACCAAGTTCTACGGCAAGCTCTTCCTCATCAACTTCGCGATGGGCGTGGTCACCGGCATCGTGCAGGAGTTCCAGTTCGGCATGAACTGGAGCGACTACTCCCGCTTCGTCGGCGACATCTTCGGCGCCCCCCTGGCCATCGAGGCGCTGGTCGCCTTCTTCCTCGAGTCGACCTTCATCGGCCTGTGGATCTTCGGCTGGGACCGGCTGCCCAAACGGCTGCACCTGGCCGCCATCTGGGCCGCCGCCATCGGCACCAACCTGTCCGCCTACTTCATCCTCGCTGCGAACTCGTTCATGCAGAACCCGGTCGGCTACCGGATCAACCCCACCACCGGCCGCGCCGAGCTGACCGACTTCCTCGCCGTGCTCACCAACAAGCTCGCCCTGATCACCTTCCCGCACACCCTCGCCGGGGCGTTCCTGGTCGCCGGGTCGCTGATCGTCGCCGTCGGCCTCTACCACCTCATCCGACACCGCGACAGCGCCGACACCGACGCCTACCGCTTCGCCACCCGGTTCGGCTCCTGGGTGGTGCTCGTCTCCTCGGCGCTGGTGGCGCTCACCGGCGACATCCAAGGCAAGATCATGACCGACGTGCAGCCCATGAAGATGGCCGCCGCCGAAGGCCTCTACACCACCGAGAGCCCCGCCTCGTTCTCCGTGCTCACCGTCGGCAGCCTCGACGGCAGCCGCGAGATCTTCGCCATCAAGATCCCGTACCTGCTGTCGTTCCTCGGCACCGGCGACCCCAACGGCACCGTGCACGGCATCAACGACCTGCAGGCCCAGTACGCCGCCCAGTACGGCCCCGGCAGCTACACCCCGATCATCCCGGTCACCTACTGGAGCTTCCGCTTCATGATCGCCTTCGGGCTTGCCGCCGCCGCGATCGCCCTGCTCGTGCTCTGGACCCAGCGCAAGGGCCGCACCCCCACCAGCCGGTGGCTGCTGCGCGCCGGCCTGGTCATGCCGATCCTGCCGCTGGTGGCCAACTCCTTCGGCTGGATCTTCACCGAGATGGGCCGCCAGCCGTGGATCGTCTTCGGCGAGATGCTCACCCGCGACGGCGTCTCCCGCAGCGTCACCCTGACCGAGGTGCTCACCTCCTTCACCGCCTTCACCCTCATCTACGCCACCCTCGCCGTGATCGAGTGCAAACTGCTGATCCGCTACGCCAAGGCCGGCGTACCCGACCTCACCCCGGCGCCCGCACCCGACGACACCGACGACGCCGAGCGCCCGCTCGCCTTCGCCTACTGACCGGAGCCCACCGTGGAACTGACAACCGTCTGGTTTCTCCTCGTCGCCGTGCTCTTCACCGGCTACTTCATCCTCGAAGGCTTCGACTTCGGCGTCGGCATGCTCCTGCCCGTCCTCGGCCGCGACGACCGGGAACGCCGCGTCCTGATCAACACCATCGGACCCGTCTGGGACGGCAACGAGGTCTGGCTGATCACCGCCGGCGGCGCCATGTTCGCCGCCTTCCCCGAGTGGTACGCCACCCTCTTCTCCGGCTTCTACCTGCCCCTGCTGCTCATCCTGCTCGCCCTCATCGCCCGCGGCGTCGCCTTCGAATACCGGCACAAGCGCCCCGAGCAGGCTTGGAAACGCCGCTGGGACCAGGCCATCTTCCTCGGCTCCCTGCTGCCGGCGATCCTGTGGGGCGTCGCCTTCGCCAACATCCTGCGCGGCGTGCCCCTGTCCGCCGACCACGAGTACGCCGGCGGCCTGCTCGACCTGCTCAACCCGTACGCCCTGCTCGGCGGCCTGACCACCCTGGGTCTGTTCCTCACCCACGGCGCCGTGTTCCTCGCCCTCAAAACCACCGGCGACATCCGCGAACGGGCGGGCGCCCTCGCGGTCAAGCTCGGCGCCGGCACCGCCGTGGTCACGGTGGCGTTCCTGACCTGGACCCTGACCATCCGCTCCAGCACCACCGCCGTCGTGCTCGCCGTCGGCGCGGCCCTCGCCCTGCTCGCCGGCCTCGCCGCCGCCCGGGTACGCCGGGAAGGCTGGGCGTTCACCGGCACCGCCGTGGCCATCGCCCTGGCCGTGGCCACCCTGTTCGCCGCGCTGTTCCCCAACGTGCTGCCCTCCACCCTGGACCCCGCCGGCACCCTCACCGCCACCAACGCCGCGTCCACCCCCTACACCCTGAAGATCATGACCTGGGTGGCGGTCGTGTTCACCCCGATCGTGCTGGCCTACCAGGGCTGGACCTACTGGGTGTTCCGCAAGCGCATCGGGGTGGCCCACATCCCCCCGCAGTGACCCCGACTACCGTCGATTCGATGCGCCCCAGCTTCGACGTCCGCGAACTCACCCTCGACGACCTGCCCGCCGCCTGGCCCTCGGCCGCGACGCCTTCGGCTCCGACCCGCAACCGCCACCGCACGCCACCCAGCAAACACCCGGCATGACCCGCTACGGCGCGTTCGACGCCGACGGCCGGCTGCGCGGCAAGGCCGCCGACCTGCACCACGACCAGTGGTGGTCGGGACGGATCGTGCCCGCCACCGCCGTCGGCGGCGTCGCCGTCGCCCCCGAGGCCCGCGGCCGCGGCGTCGCCCGCGCCCTGCCCACCGCCGCGCTTCGGCGCCACCACCGAGCTGCCCGCCGACGGCGTCACCCTCGTCGAACACGACGGCGCCCTCGTCGCCTACGCCAGTTGGGACCGCGGCCGCGGCTACGGCCCCGAGGCGGTACTCACCGTCAAAGACGCCCTCGCCACCCACCGCCGAGGCCGCCCGCGAACTCGTCGGTGTGCTCGCCACCTGGCGCAGCGTCACCCCCACCCTGCGGCTGCGCCTGCTCGACGGCGACGCCGTCACCGCCCACCTGCCCGTCGAGGCCGCCCGCGAACACCACCAGCAGACCTGGATGCACCGGCCCGTCGACGTCGCCCGCGCCGTTCGCCTGCGCGGCTGGCCGGCCCACGCCCGCGGCGGCGTCGACTTCACTCTCCACGACGAACTCGCCGACTGGAACACCGGCGCCTGGCGCCTGGAGGTCGCCGACGGCGCCGCCGAGCTGCACCGCACCACCATCGCACCCGCTCTGCACCTGGACGTGCGCGGGTTCATCGCCGCCGGCGGTCCGGCACACCTGCTCGACTACTTCTGACACCAGCCCGACTGTTTCGGTCCCTTGACCGGCGTCCGTCGCGGCGGATGCGTCCGCCGCGACGGACACCGGAGCCCCTCCGACACGTCATACACGATCGTCAATCGACGCGGCCGCCGCTGCCAACGGATGATGTGCGGTGAGTAATCACGCTGTTACTTTCCCCCTCTGGATCAGGCGACGCCCACTGTGGACAGGCGCGCCCGAAGCATGGAGGGAACATGAGACGTACTCGATCACTGATGGCGCTGGCGGCGCTGTGCATCGTCGCACCGGCCGCGCCCGCGGCGGCGGCCGCGCCCGCACCCGGGGACCCCCCGGCCAGCGCGGTCTACGCCGAGAGCACCGGCGAACTGCGGGCCGGGCAACAAGGCGTCGTGGCCTTCAACCTCGCCCGCGAGGACTACACCCACTCCGGACTCGGCCCGATCCTGGTCGGGTTCACCCTCGACGCCGCATCCGGCAGCACCCTGGACCCCGGCATGATCGTGGTCCGCTCCAAATCCGGGCCCCCGCCGTACGTCTCGGTGCCCTACCGGCACGACACCCCCGGCAGCAAGTCCAGCTACACCGTCGCCGCCCTCACCCCCGGCGGCGCCTACGAGGTGCTCATCAGATCCGAGAAGAACACCTCCGGCGCGTACCGGCTCACCGCGTCCCTCACCGGCGACGCCAACGCCGACTACCAGGTCAACCACGACGACCTCACCCTGATCGACTCCCTCGCCGGCACCAGATACGGCACGCCGAAATACTCGCCCTGGGCCGACGTGAACCGCGACGGCACCATCAACCTGCTCGACCGGATCACCGCCGCCCTCAATCTCGGCGCCGCGACCCGGCTGCGGCTGACCGTCGAGAACCCACTCGACACCGACCTGCCCGCCGGCGCGCTCACGCTGACCGACGTGTCACCGACCGGATTCAACGCCGTGTCCGCGCCCGTGGCGTTCAACCTCACCGGCGCCGACTTCTACGACGACCCGGCCGAGACCACACTCACCGTCAACAACAAGCCCGTACCCGCCGGCCGCGTCACCGTCGACCGCAACCGCGTCACCGCGACCACCGCGCTCACCGACGGCCGCAACGACCTACGCCTCACCAGCGTCGACGCCCTCGGCCGCCCCCTGCACCACCAGGCCACCGTCTGGGCCGGGCCCAACACCCTGCGGGTCACCGTCGTCAACGAGACCGGCGCGCCGGTCACCGAACCCGTCGTCGTACGGGTCAGCCTCACCGACGACCAGGCCGTGTACGCCGAACAGACCACCGCCACCGGCCAGGCGGTCGTACCGAACGTGCCCTCCCGCACCGTCCTGGTGCAGGCCACCGCGAGCGGCAACCGGCACGGCGTCGCCGGCCTGTACGCCGGCGACGGATCCGTGCGGATCACCCTGCGCGGCTTCGCCCCGCCCAGCACGATCGCCAACAATGACTTCAGCCAGGGCACCGCCGGCTGGAACACCGGCACCGCCCCGGTCACCATCAGCCCCCACGTGGAAGGCATCCCCGGCGCCGCCCCGGCCGGCCTGGCCGCCCCACGCGGCACCCGCACCGCCGCGCCCACGATGACCCCCGCCAAGCCGACCACCGCCGCCGCGTCCTCGGCGACGTCCATCGTCGACAACGACCTCATCCTCGGCACCGCCGGTGAGGGCGAACAGTCGATCTCCCGCACGTTCACCACCGACGCGGACGTCACCGCGGTACGCATCCGCTACCGGTTCATCACCAGCGAGGTCCCCGGCGGCTACTTCGGCAGCCAGTGGAACGACTACTTCCGCGTCTCCCTGCGCAGCCAACAGGGCGGCGGGTCAGCCGCCGAGGCCAACAGCATGAACGGCCTCGGCCTCGGCCAGTTCGACTACGGCAGCGGCGCCACCGGCTGGCGGGACATCACCCTGCCCGTGGACAAGGCCGGGGACACCATCCAGGTCGACCTCGGCGTGGCGAACGTCGGCGACGACCTGTACGACTCGCAGGTCGTCGTCGACTTCGTCGAGGAGGTACGCGACCAGATCCGCCCGAGCCTCGCCTGGAACACCACCGCGGGCGGCATGGACCTCACCTACACCATCGAGAACGGCGACCTGAAGCAGGCCGGCACCATCGACGTGTACTGGGCCAACGGCCCCGGCCACGCCAACCGCCTCGGCGCGCCCATCTTCAGCCAGTCCGTCCCCGCCGGCACCACAGCCGGCTCACACGGGCCGATCCGCATCGCCGGTAACCTGCTGGCCGACGACCCGGTCGGCGTCACCCACCTGATCGCCGTCGCCAGTCCCAGCCGGGTCGGCGCCCTCGCCGACGTGCAGGTGGCCTTCGGACCCAACGCCGACGCCGCGGCCCTGCGGCCGGCCACCATCGACATCGTCAAGGACAGCCTGCGCGCCGCCGGCCAGCGCACCGTCACCATCACCAGCACCGCCCGCACCCCCGCCGACCAGGCACGGGCGATGTTCCAGAACCTCACCAACGCGGCGAACCCGATCAACGTCAACGTCAACAACCAACTGGCGCTCTACGCCGCCGCCGGCGACGCCGTCATCAACGTGTTCGTCCAGCAGACCCAGGGACTCACCCGGGCGCAGATCCTCGCCAACAGCGCCGCCATCCAGACCGCCATGGAACAGGAAATCAACCGTCAGGGCCCGCAGAACGTCTCCCGGCACTGCGCGGACCCGGCCACCGTCAACGTGGCCGACCTCGGCGCCGGGGCGTTCAACGCCAGCAACGGCCCGTTGTTCGTCAACGCGATCCGCCCACGGGTGACCCGCTTCATCGACGAACGCAACAGCAACGGTTGCTATCACATCGAAATCCAGTAACACCGCCCGGCTGGCGGCGGGCGTCCCG
>NZ_JBEYIX010000031.1:0-67564 GCF_040636055.1 Micromonospora sp. NPDC006766
AACACACCTTCACCCACCAAATGCGCGACTTCATCGAAGCCATCACCACCAACACCGACCCCACCCCATCCTTCACAGACGCGCTGCAGGTCCAGCTCGTGCTGCAGGCGGTGGAGGATTCGGCGCTGACCGGTGCGTGGACCGCGGTGGATTCGGCGCTGACCGCGGCCAGCGTCTAGCCGCAGATGACGCCTCGAACCCGTAGCGAGGGTCCGGATGCGGTTGCGCCCCGTGTCCGGATGGGCGGGTCCGAGGAGAGGCCGTCCGGCGTGGCCGTATCGGGATTCCCGGTCGCGCCGGACGGCCAGCCACATCGGCGCGCTTGGTAGGGCCTTGGCGAACGTGGCACAGCGCCAGGGGTAGGCATCAGTTCTCGGCACAACCCGATCAGCGGGTTTGTGCCGACGGTGAGGCCGTTGGCCTCCCGAACCCCCGGAGGATCACACATGGCAAGATCGGTAAGACGATGGCTGAGCCTCGTCGCAGGCTCGGCTCTGGCCGTCCCGCTGCTCAGCGCTGTGCCGGCCACGGCGCACCCTGGGCACGACCACGACGACACGACGGTGCTGGTGTTCCACAAGACCGCTGGTGAGCGGCGGGAGTCGATCGACAAGGGCATCAACGCCATCCGCACGCTCGGGGCGAACAACGACTTCAAGGTCGATGTGAGCCAGACCGCGACCGCGTTCACGGCGGAGAACCTGCGCAGCTACAAGGCGGTCATCTTCCTCAACACCACCGGTGAGGTGCTCGACGCGGCGCAGAAGACCGCGTTCGAGAGCTACATCCGGGGCGGTGGTGGCTTCGTCGGCGTGCACGCCGCCGCCGAGACCGAGCCGACCTGGACCTTCTACCAGAACCTGGTGGGCGCCAAGGCGACCAGCGCGGCGCCGGCCGCGTCGGCGTGGGTGACCGCGGTCGACCGGGTACACCCGGCCACCGCGACCATGCCGCGCGAGGTGTCCCTCGTCGACAAGTGGTACAACTTCAACACCAACGTGCGCGGCAAGGCGCACGTGCTGGCCACGGTCAGCGAGAAGACCTACACCGGCGGCACGATGGGGTACGACCACCCCATCTCCTGGTGCCAGGACTTCGAGGGTGGCCGCTCCTTCTACACCGGCATCGGCCACTCCTCCGACATCTACGCCCAGGGTGCGTTCCGCAAGCACCTGGTCGGCGGCATCCAGTGGGCCGCTGGCCAGGCCAAGGGCGACTGCGGCGCCACCGTGCAGGGCAACTTCGAGAAGGTCGTGCTGAACGACCGGCCGGGCGAGCCGATGACCATGGCCGTGCTGCCGGACGGTCGGGTGCTGCACAACTCCCGCACCGGTGAGATCCGGATGTACGACCCGAAGACCAGCCTGACCGACGTCATCACCGAGATCCCGGTCTACACCCACGACGAGGACGGCCTGCAGTCGATCGCGATCGACCCGGACTTCGCCACCAACAAGTGGGTGTACTTCTACTACGCGCCGAAGCTGAACACGCCGATGACGGACGCGCCGGCGACCAGCAACGACCCGCGCGCCTGGGACATCTACAAGGGCTACAACCAGCTCTCCCGGGCCAAGCTGGTCGAGACGCCGACCCCGCACCTGGACCTGTCGACCGAGCAGAAGATCCTGCGGGTCGACACCGACCGTGGCGCCTGCTGCCACGTGGCCGGCGAGATCAAGTTCGACGGCAAGGGCCTGCTGTACCTGGTGACCGGTGACGACACCAACGCCAGCGGCTCGGACAACTTCGCCCCGGTCAACGAGATGCCGACCCAGGGCCCGGCCTATGACGCGCAGCGCTCCGCCGCCAACACCAACGACCTGCGGGGCAAGATGCTGCGCATCAAGGTCAAGGCGGACGGCACGTACAGCATCCCGGCCGGCAACCTGTTCCCGCCGTCGGAGTACCGGGACGGCAAGACCCGCCCGGAGATCTTCCTGATGGGTCTGCGCAACCCGTTCCGCATCGACGTGGACGCCAAGGGCTTCGTCTACATCGGTGACTACTCTCCGGACTCCAAGGTGTCGAACCCGCTCCGCGGCCCGGCGGGCACCGGCCGGTGGATCGCCACCAACAAGGCCGGCAACTACGGCTGGCCGTACTGCTACGCGCCGAACCTGCCGCACATCAAGTACGACTTCGCGACCAAGACGTCGCACGGCCCGTACAACTGTGCCGCGCCGGTCAACGAGTCGCCGCGCAACACCGGCCTGCGTGTGCTGCCGGCCGTGCAGCAGCCGCAGCTCAACTACACCTTCAACGCGTTCACTCCCTGCCCGAGCGACTACCTGTCCACCCCGACGGTGGCGTGTGGCAACGACTGGCCGGTGCTGGGCAGCGGTGGCGTCGGCCCGATGGGCGGCCCGATCTACAAGTACGACCCGAACCTGGAGTCGGACACGAAGTTCCCGGAGTACTTCGACAACACCGTGGTCTTCGGTGAGTTCACCCGGAACAAGCTGTTCAGCTTCCAGACCAACGGCAGCGGCAAGCTGCAGGGCATCGACCCGCTGCTGACCAACTTCACCTGGGCCAACCCGATGGACATGGAGTTCGGCCCGGACGGGCACCTCTACGTCCTGGAGTACGGCAACGGCTTCTTCCGGGCCAACCCGGAGGCGAAGCTCTCCATGGTGCGCTACGTCAAGAACGGCCGGGCTCCGGTGGCCAAGGCGGCGGCGACGCCGTCGTCCGGCCAGGCGCCGCTGACCGTGCGGTTCAGCAGCGAGGGCTCCTACGACGCGGACCCGGGCGACACGGTCACCTACGCCTGGGACTTCCTCGGCAACGGCACGGTCGACTCGACCGAGGCGAACCCGAGCTTCACCTACACGGAGAACGGCGTCTACCGCGCGAAGCTGACCGTGACCGACTCCACCGGCCGGTCCGCGGTGGCGATCCGGGAGATCGTGGTCGGTAACACCGCCCCGACCGTGAAGATCACCTCGCCGGCCAACGGCTCCTTCTTCAAGTGGGGCGACAAGGTCTCCTGGACGGTGCAGGTGACCGACCCGGAGGACGGCGAGATCGACTGCAACCGGGTGCAGGTGTCCTCTGTGCTCGGCCATGACTCGCACGGCCACGGCCTCAGCACCACCACCGGCTGCTCGGGCACGTTCCAGACGACCGCGGAAGAGGCGGACCACGCGGGTGGCTACCTGTTCCTCGGCCTGAGCGCGACCTACACCGACCTCGGGGCCAACGGTCAGCCGGCGCTATCCGACGTGAACCAGATCACGGTGCAGACCTGGCGTCAGGAGGCGGAGAACGCGCAGGAGGTCAAGGGCGTCGCCGGTGCGATGACCAACGATGTGGACGGCGTGGCGCACGTCACCCAGATCCAGAACAACGCCCACCTCGGCTTCCGCCCGATCGACCTCGGTCAGGTCGGCTCGCTCACCTTCCGGGTCGCCGGTGGCGCGGCCAACCGGGTGGGGCAGCCGCAGGGCACCGTCGAGATCCGGCTGGACTCGCCGACCGGTGAGCTGGTGACCACGGCGATCATCAACTCCACCGGAAGCACCAACACCTGGCAGAGCCAGACCGTGCCGCTGAGCCACGCGGCCGGCGAGCACACCGTGTACCTGGTCTTCAAGCCGGCCACCGGCGGACCGACCAGCAACTTCTTCAACCTCAACTGGGTCGAGTTCGGCAAGGCGACCCCGTAACCAGTAGCACCAGCCGGTCGGGCGGGTGAGGCGTCACCCGCCCGACCGGGCACCACCCGAACCATCAGCACAGACAGCACAAGGAACAGCGGGGGAGACAGGGTCGAGACGCCGACCGACCCTGTCTACCACTGCCCTGTCCGCCTGGCCGACCGAGCCCGCGGCGGCGTCGTCGACGCCGACGACGGCGCCGTCGCGGTGGTGCCACCTCGGCTCGGCCAGGCGGACAGGGCCCATGCAGGCAGGGAGGCACATCATGCGTACGGGAGTATGGCTGGTCGGGGCGCGCGGCTCGGTCGCCGTCACCAGCATCGTCGGGGCGCTGGCGCTGCGCGCCGGCATGGCCGAGCCGACCGGCTGCGTCACCGAGCTACCCGAGCTGCGCAGCCCGGCGCTGCCCGGCCTCGCCGACCTGGTGATCGGCGGGCATGACATCGCGTCGACCCCGCTGGTCAAGAAGGCCGAGGCGCTCGCGGCCGCCGGCGTGGTGCCGGCCCGGCTCGTCGACGCGCTGCACGACGAACTGGCGGCGGTGGAGCGCGATGTGCATCCGCTGCCGGCCGGCGACACGCAGGCCGAGACGGCCCGGCTCGTCTCCGCCGACCTGGCCGCGTTCCGGGCCCGGCACGAACTGGACCACGTGGTCGTGATCAACGTGGCGAACACCGAACCCCTGCCACCCTCGCACCCGGCGCATGCCGACCTGGCCGCGCTGGAGCGCGCTCTGGCCGGCACCGAGGCGGTGCTGCCGCCGAGCGCGCTCGTCGCGTACGCGGCCTTCCACGCCAACTGCTCCTACGTGGACTTCACCCCGTCGACCGGGGCGTGTCTGCCCGCCCTCGACGAGCTGGCGCACCGGATGGGAACGCCGTACGGGGGTCGGGACGGTAAGACCGGCGAGACGTTGCTGAAGTCCGTGCTCGCCCCGATGTTCGCGCTACGCAACCTGCGGGTGCGCAGCTGGTCCGGGATCAACCTGCTCGGTGGCGGCGACGGGGCGAACCTCGCCGAACCGGCCGCCAACGCCGCGAAGACCGCCAGCAAGCAGCGCGTGCTCGCCGAGACGCTCGGCTACCAGCCGCAGGGCACCACCCGCATCGACTTCGTCGACGACCTCGGCGACTTCAAGACGGCCTGGGATCTGGTTACCTTCTCCGGCTTCCTCGGCACCCCGATGCGGCTGGAGTTCACCTGGCAGGGCTGCGACTCGGCGCTCGCCGCCCCGCTCGTGCTGGACCTGGCTCGACTGACCGCCGCCGCGCACCGGGCCGGGCGCAGCGGCCCCCTGCCCGAGCTGGCCTTCTTCTTCAAGGATCCGATCGGGGCGAGCGCGCACGCGCTGACCGATCAGTGGCAGGCCCTGGTCGAGTTCGTCGGCACCCTCGGCGCGGGGACCGACTGATGGGCCGGCTGCGTGACCTCGTCGACCTTGTCCGCGCCCCCGCCGCGCTCTCCGTACCCGGCGACGTGGTGGCGGGCGCGGCGGCGGCCGGCGTGCTGAGCCCGCGTACGCCCGCGCTCGCCGGCGCGTCGGTCTGCCTCTACTGGGCCGGAATGGCCGCCAACGACTGGGCCGACCGGGGGCTGGACGCGGTCGAGCGACCGGAACGGCCGATCCCGTCCGGGCGGGTGTCCGCCCCCGCCGCGCTGGGCATCGCCGCCGGGTTGACCGCCGCCGGTCTGGCGCTGGCCGGGGCCGCGGGCGGGCGTCGGGCGCTGGCGGTCGCCGTGCCGCTGGCGGCGGCGATCTGGGCGTACGACCTGAAGGCCAAGAACACCGCCGCCGGGCCGGCGACGATGGCCGCCTGCCGTGGGCTTGACGTGCTGCTCGGTGCGAGCCCCGGCCGTCCGGGCCGGGCGCTGCCCGCCGCGCTCACGGTGGCCGCGCACACGTACACGGTCACCGAGTTGTCCCGCCGGGAGGTCACCGGCGCGGACGCCCGGCTGCCGGCCGCCACCCTGGCCGGCACCGCGGCGCTCGCCGCGATCACCGCCGCCGCGGGCCGCCGGGCCGGCGCGCCGGGCTGGCGTCGGGCGGTGCCGGGCGCGCTCTCCGCCTGGTACGCCGCGCAGTACGGCCGGGCCCAGGCCAGCGCCGCCGCGCAGCCCACCGCAGGGCGGATCCGCGCGGCGGTCGGCGCCGGCATCACCGGGCTGCCCGCCCTGCAGGGGGCGCTCACCGCACGGGCCGGGGCACCCGTGGCCGGGCTCGCCGTCGCGGCCGCCGCCCCGCTCGGTGGCCGCCTGGCCCGCCTGGTGTCACCGACATGAGTGGGCCCGACGGCACCGCCGGCCTGCGCTTCGGCTACGGCACCAACGGCTTCGCCAACCACCGGCTGACCGACGCGCTGCGGCTCATCGCCGATCTCGGCTACCGGGGCGTGGCGCTCACCCTCGACCACAGCCACCTCGACCCGTTCGCCGCCGACCTGCCCCGGCGGGTCGCCGAGGTGGCCGACCTGCTGCGCGACCTCGACCTCGCGGTGGTCATCGAGACCGGTGCCCGTTACCTGCTCGACCCGTGGCACAAGCACGCGCCGACCCTGTTGCACGACGACCCGGCCGTGCGGGTGGAGTTCCTCCGCCGGGCGGTGGCGATCGGCGCCGACCTCGGCGCGGAGGCGGTGTCGTTCTGGGCCGGGGTGCGCCCGGCCACGGTGCCCGAGCCGGTGGCCTGGGACCGGCTCGTCGCCGGGTGCGCCCGGGTGGTGGAGTATGCCGCCGTGGCCGGCGTGCCGCTGGGATTCGAACCCGAGCCGGGCATGCTCGTGCAGAACATCGCCGACTGGCGGGCCCTGCGCGAGCGGCTCGACGCCCCGCCCGGCTTCGGCGTCACCCTCGACATCGGACACTGCCGGTGCCTGGAACCCCTGCCGGTGCCCGACTGCGTCGCCGAGGTGGCCCCGCACCTGGTGAACGTGCAGATCGACGACATGCGCCGGGGGGTGCACGAGCACCTCGAGTTCGGCGCGGGGGAGATCGACTTCCCGCCGGTGCTGCGGGCGCTCGCCGACGCCGGCTACCGGGGACTGGTCGCCGTCGAACTGCCCCGCCACTCGCATGCCGCGCCCACCGTCGCGGCCGAGTCCCTCGACTTCCTGCGGCGGGCCGAACACGCCGACGCCGCCCCCACCCGGGGGACAGATCCCCGCCGTCCGACAACCGGACCTCAACCGTTGCCCACGGGAAAGCCGAGCGGATCGGCTCCCGGAGAGGAGGAGTGATGGACCCGGACGACCTCCGCGCCGCGCTCGCCGACGCACCCGGCGTACCCGATCCGGGGTGGCTGGACGAGGCGCTCGCGCGCGTTGCCGCGCAGCCCGACGCCGTGGGGCGGCTCTTCCCCGCCGCCGGGCGGCACTGCGGCCGCGCGCCGCTGCCCGCCGCGCCCGGCTGGCACGCCGACGAGGCCGCACGAGCGCTGCTGTTGTGCGCGCTGCCGGCCGACCGGGCGGCGGCCGAGGCGCAGGCCGGCTACCGGTACGGGGACGCCGACGAGAAACGCGCCGTGCTCAAGGCCCTGCCGATGCTGCCGATCGGCGCGCAGGCGGTGCCGCTGCTGCACGACGCGATCCGCACCAACGACACCCGGCTGGTGGCCGCCGCGGTCGGCCCGTACGCCCGCCACCTCGACCAGCCGGCGTGGCGCCAGGCAGTGCTCAAGTGCGTGTTCATGGGCGTGCCGCTGTCCGTCGTCGACGGTCTGGACGAGCGCGCGGACGCCGAGGTGGCGACCATGCTCGCCGGCCTGACCGAGGAGCGGCGCGCGGCCGGCCGGGACACCGCCGCGGACGCGCTCGCCCTGCTGGACCGGCTCACCACAGGCGGCGGCCCGACCGCAGCTGGCAACACCAGAACCACGGAGGCATGATGCGTATCTTCGACCCCCACATCCACATGACCTCGCGCACCACCGACGACTACGAGGCGATGGCCGCCGCCGGGGTCCGCGCGGTCGTCGAGCCGGCCTTCTGGCTGGGACAGCCGCGCACCAACGTCGGCGCGTTCGCCGACTACTTCGACTCGCTGGTCGGCTGGGAGCCCTACCGAGCCAGCCAGTTCGGCATCCGCCACCACGCCACCATCGCGCTCAACCCGAAGGAGGCGAACGACCCGCGCTGCCGGGACGTGCTCGACCTGCTGCCGCGCTACCTGGCCAAGGACGGGGTGGTCGCGGTGGGGGAGATCGGGTACGACTCGATGACGCCGGAGGAGGACGAGGCGTTCGCCGCCCAGCTCGCCCTGGCGATCGAGTTCGAGCTGCCGGCCATGGTGCACACCCCGCACCGGGACAAGGCCCGCGGCACCACCCGCACCCTGGACGTGGTCGCCGAGTCCGGCATCGAGCCGGGCCGGGTGGTGGTCGACCACCTCAACGAGGTCACCGTCGGCCAGGTGCGCGAGTCCGGCTGCTGGATGGGCTTCTCCATCTATCCGGACACCAAGATGTCCCCGCCCCGAATGGTGGAGATCCTCAAGGAGCACGGCCTGGAGCGGATGCTGGTCAACTCCGCCGCCGACTGGGGGCGTTCCGACCCGCTGCTGACCCGGGCCACCGGGGAGGCCATGCTCGCCGCCGGCTTCACCGCCGACGACGTGGACCGGGTGCTGTGGCGCAACCCGGTCGAGTTCTACGGCCAGTCCGGCCGCCTCGACCTGTCCGAGCTCGGCGAGGTGGCCGCGACCTTTGAGGGCAGCTCCATCAAACGGGGAGGCAGCTGATGCGGTTGCGCCACCCCGACGGGCAGCTGATCCACCTCAGCTACTGCACCAACGTGCACCCGGCCGAGGACCTCGACGGCATCATCGGGCAGCTCGACACGTACGCCCGGCCGGTGCGTGAGCGGCTCGACGCCGACGTGCTCGGGCTCGGGCTGTGGCTGGCCGCGCCGGTCGCCGCCGCGCTCGCCGCCGACGCCGGCCAACGGCGCCGGCTGCGCCGGGAACTGACCGCACGCGGGCTGGAGGTGGTTACCCTCAACGGTTTCCCCTACCGCTCGTTCCAGGCGCCGGTGGTCAAGCACGCGGTCTATCACCCCGACTGGAGCACGACCGAACGGCTGGACTACACCCTCGATCTGGCCCGGATCCTGGTCGACCTGCTGCCCGACGACGCGGCCCGGGGTTCGATCTCCACCCTGCCGTTGGCCTGGCGGGAGCCGTGGGACACCGAGCGGGCCGACGCCTGCGCGCGGCAGCTCGACCGGCTCGCGGCCGGGCTCGCCGACCTCAGCCGGGGCGGACGCCCGGTCCGGGTCGCGTTCGAACCGGAGCCGGGCTGCGTCGTGGAGAGCACCGCCGACGCCGCCCGCTGGCTGTCCGCCATCGACACCGAATGGCTGGGGATCTGCCTCGACCTGGCGCACCTCGCGTGCGCCTGGGAGGAACCGGCGGCCGCCCTGGCCACCCTGCGCGCCGCCGGCCTGCCGGTGGTGAAGGTGCAGGTCTCGGCGGCGCTGGGTGCCGACGCGCCGCAGCGGGACGCGGAGGTGCTGCGTGGCTACGTCGAGCCGCGTTTCCTGCACCAGACCCGCAGCGTCCACGGCCCGGCCGCCGACGATCTCGACGCGGCGCTCGACGCCGCCCTGCCCGGCCCGTGGCGGGTGCACTACCACGTGCCGCTGCACGCGGTTCCGGCCGAGCCGCTCACCTCGACCGTGCCGGTGCTGCGGGCGGCCCTGCGCGAGCTGCTCGGCGGCGACACGGCCGGCTGCGACCACCTCGACGTGGAGACGTACACGTGGGGGGTGCTGCCGGCGGCGCACCGCCCGCAGACCACCGAGCAGCTCGCCGGCGGCATCGCCGCGGAGCTCGCCTTTGCCCGCGACGAACTGTGCGCGCTGGGCCTGTCCCTCGAGAGCCGGCCCGCAGCGGACCGGACCTCGCCGTCGTACTCGGAGGTGACCCGATGACATCGCTGCTCGTCCTCGACGTGGTGGGGCTGACGCCGCGGCTGCTGCGGTACATGCCCCGGCTTTCCGCGCTGGCCGACCGTGGCTTCCAGGCGCCGCTGGGCACGGTGCTGCCGGCGGTGACCTGCTCGGTGCAGTCCACCTTCCTCACCGGCGAGACCCCGGCCGGGCACGGCGTCGTGGGCAACGGCTGGTATTTCCGCGACCTCGGCGAGATCTTCCTGTGGCGGCAGCACAACGCGCTGGTCGGTGGGGAGAAGCTGTGGCACACCGCGCGCCGGGCCAAGCCGGACTACACGGTGGCCAACGTCTGCTGGTGGTACGCGATGGGCGCGGACATCGACTGGACCGTCACCCCGCGGCCGATCTACCACGCGGACGGGCGCAAGGACCCGGACTGCTACACCTACCCGCCGCAGCTGCACGACGCGCTCACCGACCGCCTCGGCGACTTTCCGCTGTTCAGCTACTGGGGCGCCAACGCCGGCATCGCCTCGTCGGCGTGGATCTGCCGCGCCACCGAGCAGATCATGGCGACCCATTCGCCCGACCTCACCCTCGCGTACGTCCCGCACCTGGACTACGACCTGCAGCGCCACGGCAGCAGCGGACGACAGGCCGCCGCCGCGGCGGCGGAGCTGGACGGGGTGCTCGCTCCGCTGCTGGACGCGGCGGCGGCGCGCGGCACGACCGTGGTGGCGCTGTCGGAGTACGGCATCACCGACGTCTCCCGCCCGGTCGACATCAACCGGCTGCTGCGCGCCGAGGGGCTGCTGACCGTCTACACCCAGGCCGGCATGGAGTACCTGGATCCCTGGACGTCGCGGGCCTTCGCGGTCGCCGACCACCAGGTGGCGCACGTCTACGTCAAGAACCCGGCCGACGTGCCGGCCGTGGCGAAGCTCTGCGCCGGGCTGCCCGGGGTCGCCGAGGTGCTCGACGAGGCGGGCAAGGCGGCGCACGGCCTGAACCACGAGCGCTCCGGCGAGCTGGTCCTGGTCGCCGAGCCGGACGCCTGGTTCACCTACTACTACTGGCTGGACGACGCGCGGGCGCCCGACTTCGCCCGGCTGGTGGAGATCCACCGCAAGCCCGGCTACGACCCGGCCGAGCTGTTCTTCGACCCAGCCGATCCGGGCGCGGCCAAGGCGCGCGCCGGGCTCGCCCTGCTGCGCAAGAAGCTCGGCATGCGCTACCTGATGAGCGTGGTCGGCCTGGACGCGGGCGCGCGGGCGGTGCGCGGCTCGCACGGCCGGCTGCCGGACGACCCGCTCGACGCGCCGGTGCTGATCTGCTCGGATCCGGCCGCCGCCCGGGACAGCGTCGCCGCCACCGACGTCAAGGGGCTGCTGCTGGAGCTGTCCGGGGTGGGGGCGGGGCCGGTCGACGGCGACCCACGGGCGGTGACCGGATGACCGTGGAGGTGACCACCCGGACCGACGTCGACGGCCTGCGCGCGCGGTGCGACGCGGAGCTCGCGGCGTTTCTGGACCGGCAGGATCCGGGCTGGCCGGACGGCGCGCCGCGCGGGGTGTTCGACACGATCCGCCGTTTCGCACTGGCCGGGGGAAAGCGGCTGCGACCGCTGTTCTGCTACTGGGGCTGGCGCGGCGCCGGCCAGCCCGACGGCCGGGAGATCGTGGCCGCCGCGGCCGCGCTGGAGCTGTTCCACGCGTTCGCGCTGATCCACGACGACATCATGGACGGCAGCGACCGACGTCGAGGCGAGCCCTCCATCCACCGGCTCTTCGCCGACCTGCACACCCGTCTGGCGTGGCGCGGCGATCCCGGGGCGTACGGGCACAGCGCGGCCCTGCTCTGCGGTGACCTGTGTGCCGCCTGGGCCGACCAGATGTTCCACGAGTCCGGCCTGCCGGCGCATCAGGTCCACCGAGGCTACGAGGCCTTCGCCACCATGCGCACGGAGGTGATCGCCGGGCAGTACCTGGACCTGGTCTCCGGCGTCGGGGACGGATCGGTGGCCAGCGCGCTGACCGTGATCCGAATGAAGGCGGCCCGCTACACGGTCACCCGACCGTTGCAGATCGGGGCCGGGCTCGCGGGGGCGGGGGAGGAGCTGCACGCCGCGTACGTGGCGTTCGGCGACCCGCTCGGCGACGCGTTCCAGTTGCGCGACGACGTGCTCGGGGTCTTCGGCGACCCGGCGGTCACCGGCAAGTCGGTCCTGGACGACCTGCGGGAGGGCAAGCCCACGGTAATGATGGCCCTGGCCCGCGACCGTGCCGACCGACGGCAGGCCGGGCGGCTGCGGGCGCTGTTCGGCAATCCCGAGCTCGACGCGGCCGGCGCCGCGGAACTGAGGTCGATCATCGAGACGACCGGCGCGCGGGACCAGATCGAACAGATGATCCGGGTCCGGGCCGAGGCCGCGCTGGTCGCTCTTGCCTCCGCCCCGGTGCCGGCGGAGGTCAAGGCCGCCCTGACCGCCCTGGCTGGATCCGTGGTCGACCGGCAGAGCTGACTGACCGGACAGTCGAGGCACCTTGACCTTAAGGTTCATCGAAGATCCGCCGGAAATGATCTAGCGTCCCGGGCACAGCGGTGACCCCCCGTCACCTTGAGTTTCAGTGGCATCACGCAACGATGCGTTCGAGGAGGCACAGTGGTTACCCGCGCCGCGCGAACCGCCGCGACAGCCAACCGCCCGGATCAGGTGGATCCGGGCGGTGCCCCCGAACGTCGTCCCGCGGAGCGCACCGTGGTCGTACCCCGGCAGCGTGGTGGGCTGGCCAGCGGCTGGCGTCCACTGCGCATCGCCATGGTCGGCCAGAAGGGCATGCCGGCCACGTACGGCGGAATCGAACGGCACGTCGAGGAGGTGTCCAGCCGGCTGGTCGCGCTCGGCCACGAGGTCACCGTCTACTGCCGGCAGAGCTACGACGCGACGTCGATGGACGAGTACCGGGGAGTGCGGCTGCGGCAGGTGCGTACGGTGCCGAGCAAGCACCTGGACGCCATCGTGCACTCGACCACCTCGACCCTCGCCGCGCTCCGGCAGCGACCGGATGTCGTGCACTACCACGGGTTGGGGCCGGCTCTGGTCGCGCCGCTGCCGCGCTACCTGTCCCGGGCGAAGGTGGTGCTGACCGTGCATGGCCTGGACAACCAGCGGGCCAAATGGGGGCCGGCGGCCCGCGCGGTGCTGGGCACGGCGCACTGGCTCAGCGGTCGGGTGCCGGACGAGCGGGTGGCCGTGTCGCGGGGCCTGGCCGCGCACTACGACACTGCATTCGGCAGCTCCGCCCGATACATCCCGAACGGGGTGACCGCTCCGAAGCACGTGCCGGCGCGACACCTCGCCGCGCGGTTCGGGCTGACGCCCGGCAACTATCTGCTGCTGGTCGGTCGGCTGGTGCCCGAGAAGGCCGCAGACCTGCTGATCCGGGCGTTCCGGCAGGTGCCGACCGAGATGAAACTGGCGATCGTCGGCGGATCGTCGTTCACCGACGAGTTCGTGGCGCAGCTGCGCACGGCGGCGCAGGACGACCCACGCATCGTGTTCACCGGATTCGCGTACGGCGACCTGCTGGCCGAGCTGTACTCGCACGCGGCCGGGTTCGTGCAACCGTCCCGGTTGGAAGGGCTGCCGCTGACCCTGCTGGAGGCGGCCTCCTACGGGCTGCCCGTGGTGGCCAGCGACATCTCCCCGCACGTGGAGGTGCTCGGCACCGACGGCCCTGGGCGGCGACTGTTCCGGGACGGGGCGGAAGAGGACCTGGTGCGGGTGCTGGGCGAGGCGCTCACCGACCTGCCCGCCGAGCGTGCCGGCGCCCGGACGCTGCGTGACCGGGTCCGGGACGAGTACACCTGGGAGGCCGCCGCTCGCGAGCTGGAACGGCTCTATCTCGACCTGGTCGGGACCGGCAGCCGCGGCAGAGCCGAACGGGCCGCGAAAGCCGGCTGATGCCGGGTCCGCGTATCGGCCCATTCTGCCCGCCCGCCGACCGGGGTTAGATTGACTCGATCTTCCGCCGCACGGCGGGCGGCGCCGCGTGATCGCGGCCGGCAGGCAGGCGAAACGACGTTCAGTGAAGTCAGTGACTCTCGACAACCCAGACCCGCGTCCGACGCGGTCCGGTGACGCTGGGCAGCGGCCCGGCCCGGTCCTCGCCCGCCCCGGCCGGCTCCTCACCGGGCTCGCCGCGTTGACCTGCGCGGGGATGGCCGTGGGCGTCGGCCTCTCGATGAGCTCCGGCGGCAAGGCCGCCATGGTGTTGCCGCTCGCCGCGCTCGGCGGTGTCGCGGTGGCCGTGCTCGCCCTGACCCGGTTCGCCGCGTACGTGATGCTCATGCTCGCCGTGCGCTCCTGCGTCGACCTGTTCAAACTCAGCGGCCCGACCGCCGGCCGGGCCGACGTCGACCAGGCGAGTCGCGCGGCGGACCTGTCGACTCTGCTGGCCGTGCTCTTCCTACTCGCCGCCGGCCTCTGGCTCGCCGCGCAAGTGCGCCGCGACGGGCGACTGCGCGGCTCGCCGCTGGGCTGGTCGCTGTTGCTCGTCGGCGCGACCGGCCTGGTCAGCGCGCTGGGCGCGAACACGCCGACGCCGAGCCTGCTGGAGGCGCTGCGGATCATCACCGTGGTGCTGATGTTCGTGGTGCTGGAACAGCTCATGCCCGACACCCGGGCGGTGCGACGGTTCCTGCTCGCCTGCTACGCCTCGCTGGCGCTGGCGCTCGGCTACACCCTGGTCATGTCGCTGCTCGGCGACCCGCCCTCGGAGGTCAAGGGCAGCTTCAGCCGGATCAGCGGCCCGTTCAGCCAGTCCACCACGTTCGGGCGCTACCTGATGTTCATGGTGATCTTCGGCTTCGCCATCTACCGGTACCTCGACCGGTGGCTGCGCGGCGTCATGGCCGTGCTGCTCACGCTCTCGCTGGTCTTCCTGCTGCTGACCAACACCCGGGGCGCGATCATCGGCGCCGCCCTCGGCCTGCTCGTGGTCGCGATCCTGCATCGCAGCAAGCGGATGATCGTCATGCTCTGCGTGGCAGCGGTAGGCGGGGGACTCCTGCTGCCCACCGTCGCCGACCGGTTCAGTCAGCTCGCCGACGACCGGGCGGTGGGCGGCGACCCGACCGGCAACACGCTCGCCTGGCGGGTCGACTACTGGACCCAGATCGTCACGTTGGCCAACCACAACCCGGTCACCGGCATCGGCCCGAACATGACGCAGCGGGAGACCGACGAGGCGAAGAAGCCGCATAACGACTTCCTGCGGGCGTACGTGGAGACCGGGTTCGTCGGCCTGCTCGCCTACCTCGCGATGATGCTGCTGAGCCTGCACACCGGGCGGCTGGCCCTGCGCCGCGCGCCGCCGGGCAGCTTCGAACGAGGCATAGCGGTCGGCTTCCTCGGCTGCGCGGTAGCGTTCGTCGCGGTCAGCGCGGCCTCCAACGTGATCTCCAATGTGGTCACGCTGTGGTATCTGTTCGCGTTCGCGGCGGCAGCCAGCACGGTCGCCTACCGTTCGGGCGTCGGCACCGGAGGCGCGGTGGCACCGCCCGGTGCGCGGCCCACGCCGTGAACGCTGACATCTGGTCACTCACATACGGGATTGGGGAACACTAGGGTGGAAATCCTCGACTACCTGCGGGTCGCACGGCGGCGGCTGTGGGTGCTGGTGGGCGTGCCGGTCCTGGCGACCGGCATCGCGGCCGCCGTCGTGTTGGCCGCGCCGCAGCAGTACGCGGGCACCGCGTACGTGGCGGCCCCGGCGCTGGTCGGTGGCGCCGCCGCCCAGCAGTTCACCGGCCAGCAGGCGGCGAACCAGTTCGTCGCGGCGTTCAGCGCGGCGGCGACCTCGCCGAAGGTGATCGACCAGGTCGCCACGGACACCGGAGTCGCCGCGGGCGACCTGCGCGACGGGCTGAAGGTGGTCCAGGTCGGCGCGAGCAGCCAGCTCGAGATCCGTTACACCACGACGCACCGGGACACCGTGACCCCGGTGCTGTCGGCGACCTCCCGGCGGGCGCTGACGTTCCTGTTCTCCTCGCAGGTCGACATCGCCACCCAGGAGGTGGAGGCGGCCAGCGCCGACGTGACCGCGGCGACCAAGGCCATCGGCGACTGGGAGAAGACCCACAAGGTGTCCCAGCCGGACAAGCTCTACCAGTCCACCCTCAACGAGCTGGCCAGCCTGCGGCAGCAGCAACTGAACATGCAGGCGGTCGGCAACGGCCGGGGCGTGACCGCGGTCACCGACGCCATCGCCGCCGCGCAGAAGCGGCTCGACGAGATCGGCCCGAAGCTCCCCGACTACCAGGTGCTGCTCGCTCAGCGGGACGCCGCGACGAGCACCCTCGCACAGGCGCGCCAGGGCCTGCAGTCGGCGCGCGCGCAGATCCAGGCGGCCGATCCGGAGCAGGTCACCAGCGTCGGTGAGGTCCAGCGGGTGTCGCGCTCGGCGGTCCTGCTGCGCACCGCGCTGCCGGTCGCCGGGGCCGGCCTGCTGATGGCGGTGGTGCTGGTCGCGTTCCTCGAACTGCTGTCCCGGGTGCGTGCCGCGAGACGGACGCCGGCCGGCACGGGCACCCCCGGCTCGCCGGGCACCGGGGCCGGCACCGGGCCGTCCGGCGCGACCGAGCCGTCGGCGCCCACCGGCCCGCGCGAGGAGACCGACGGCCGGCGTGGCGGAACGACCGGCGGCGGCAGCGCGAGCGGATCGGCCGACCGACCGTACCCCCACCTGAACGTGGCGTTGGTCGGGGGCGAGCCCGAACGGCCGGGCAGGGTGGTGAGGTGACGGCGCCGAGCGCACCAGCCCGGCCGTCCACCGATTCCGGCGACCAGCACCTGCGCGGCATCGCCCGGGGCGGCGGGCTGAACCTCATCGGGGCGATCCTCAGCCAGGCGGCGGTCTTCGTGATCATGCTGCTGCTGGCCCGGGTCCTGGGCATGACACAGGTCGGCCGGTACGCCCAGTGCTACGCCGTGCTGGCGCTGCTCGGGCTGCTCTCCCTCTCCGGCTTCCGGGCCGGGCTGACCCGTTTCGTGGCGGTGCACCTGGCCGACGACGACTCCGCCGGCATCCGGGGCACGATCCGGCTCGGATTGCTGATCTCCGCCGGCTCGGCCACGGTGATCGCGGCCGGGCTCGCCGTCGCCGCGCCATGGCTCGCCGCCGCCCTGCACGATCCGCAGCTCACCACCGGCCTGCGGCTGGTGGCGCTGACCCTGCCCGCGTCGACCATCTGCGAGGCGGCGCTCGCGGCCACCCGGGGCTGGCGCACCCAGCGGCACTTCACCCTCATCGGGCAGATGTACGAGCCGGGAACCCGGCTCGCCCTCACCGCCCTGGCCCTGGTCACCGGGGCGGGCCTGACCGGGGCGTACTGGGCGCTCGTCGGCGCCGCCTGGTCGGCCGCCGTGCTGGCGCTCGGCGCGCTGCGCCGGTTGCTGCGCACGGTCGAGCCGGCGCGGGCGGCGTACCGGCCCCGGCAGCTGTTCAGCTTCTCCACCGTCAGCTGGGTGTCATCGCTGTCGTCGACCGGGCTCATCTGGATCGACACGCTGCTGCTGGGCTTCTTCGCCAACGACGACGTCGGCGTCTACAACGTGGCCACCCGGCTGGTCACCATCGCCATCTTCGTGCTGGCGCCGATCAACGCCTCGCTCGGCCCGCACATCGCCTACCTCTATCACCAGGAACGGATGGACGAGGTACGGCGCATCTACCGCGCCGCGACCGGCTGGGTGGTGCGGCTGTCCCTGCCCGCGTTCGTGGCGCTGCTGGTCTTCCCCGGCGACCTGCTGCGGCTGTTCGGCGGCGACTTCGCCACCGGCGCGGCGGTCACGATGATCCTCGCCCTCGGCCAGTTGGTGAACACGGCCACCGGGCCTTGCGGCACGCTGCTGAACATGTCCGGCCGGGTGGCCGTCAACATGTACGACAACCTGGCCGCGCTGCTGCTCAACGTGCTGCTGAACCTCTGGCTGATCCCGGCGTACGGCATCATCGGGGCGGCTGCCGCGTGGGCGGTGTCGCTGGCCGCGGTCAACGTGGCCCGGGTGCTGCAGGTCCGGGCGCTGGTGCGGGCCCTGCCGGTCAGCGCCGGCATGTTCAAGGGGCTCGCCGCCGGGGCGATCGCCCTGCTCGCCGGGGTGGGGGCGCGTTGGCTGGTGCCGGGCTGGCCAGCGCAGATGGCCGTCGGCCTGGCCGTCATCGCCGTGGCCTACCTCGGCGGGGTGCTTGCCCTCGGGTTGAGTCGGGAGGACGTGATGGTGCTGCGTACGCTGGTGCGCCGGCCGGGCCGGGCCAAGGTGGCGGCGGTGACGCCGTGAGCCCGGCCGGCCGGCGGGGGGCGGTCGACCGGCTGCGCCGCACCGTGCGCAGCGCCCGGGCGTGGGGGCGGGTGCTCGCGCCCGGCGCGCTGCCGGACTTCCTGATCATCGGCGGGCAGCGGTGTGGCACCACCTCGCTCTACCACTACCTGACCGCCCACCCACAGGTGCGGGCCGCGACCGGCAAGGAGTTGCAGTTCTTCAGCCTCCACCATGGTCGCGGTCGGCGCTGGTACCGGGCGCACTTCCCCACGGCGGCACCCGGCCGGCACAGTTTCGAGGCGAGCCCGTATTACCTGTTCCATCCGAGCGTGCCGCGGCGGGTGGCGGAAACCCTGCCGCGGGCGCGGTTCGTCGCGCTGCTGCGCGACCCGGTCGAGCGGGCCTACTCCCACTACCTGCACACCCGCTCGTACGGCGCGGAGCCGCTGTCGTTCGCCGACGCCCTGCGTGCCGAGCCGGATCGGCTCGCCGCGGCGCTGCGGGACGGCCCGGACACCAGGGCCGCCCACGCGGCCCTGCGTAACCACTCCTACGCGGCCCGGGGGCGCTACGTCGAGCAGCTGGAGCGGTGGTACGCGCACGTGCCGCGCGAGCGGCTGCTCGTGCTGCGCAGCGAGGACCTGTACGCCGATCCGGCCGGCGTCTACGCGCAGACGCTGCGCTTCCTCGACCTGGAGCCGTTCGTACCGCCCGCGTTCGCCCGGCACACCCGGCGCGTCGATCGCGGCCCCTCGGAGCTCACCGACGCGCTGCGCGCCGAGCTGGCCGCCGAGTTCGCCCCGCACAACGCCCGGCTCGCCGCGCTGCTCGGCTGGTCGCAGACCTGGCCCACGCCTGCCTGACGGAGGGGCCGGTTCCGGTGGCCGGATCGGCACGTCCGCCCGTTGCGCTCCGTCAGGTGTCGGAAGAGCTCATGGCACCTACCGACATATGCACGGTGACGTACGGATGCCTCGGCTCATAGATTCGCGAGCACGGCGTTCACCGGAAGGTCTCAGCTGGGTCGAGGTTTCCGCGCGCCCCCACCATTACCGAAGGGCGACTTGATGCATCTGGTCACAAGGAGAGGCTCACGTGCGCGGCGCTCGGTGCTGATCGCCGCGGTCGCGACCGCGTTGGCCGCGTCCGTCGCGACCGTGCCGGCCTCCGCCGCGCCGGGCAACGCGGCCGGCGGCACCGGCCCGTTCGAGGTTCTCGACCCGCAGTACTGGCAGAACCCGGACGCGATGACCTGGGACGACTACCGGCCCGTCCCGAACAAGAACTGGGCCGACCCGACGGTCAAGGGGTCGAGCCGCAACTTCAAGATCGCGCTGGTCACGCTCGACTACACCGACCAGCCGTTCGTCATCACCCAGAAGGCCAAGTCGACGGTCTTCGGCAACCCGCAGTCGACCGCGGCGAACATCCCGCGGGACCAGGTGCCGAAGTTCTACCAGGACTTTCTCAACACCCCGAACAGCCTCAACAAGGGGCACACCCTGCACGAGTACTGGATGCAGGACACCAACGGCAAGTATGGCGTCGACCTGACCGGGTTCGGGCCGTACACGCTGCCGGGCAAGTCCTACCAGTACGGCATCACCAACGACATGAACCCGGGCATGTGCCCGCCCGGCGACACTTGCAACAAGAACATCCGCACCGACGGCCTGGGTGCCTGGCGCGCGGCCGTCGGCAACGAGGTCGCCAACCAGTACGAGCTGATCTTCATCCTCTCCGCCGGTCAGGACGAGTCCTCGACCTGGCAGGAGTTCGGCCAGATGCTCTTCCAGAACAAGGAGGACGTGCCCGCGGCCTGGGGTCCGCCGGACCCGAACATGCCGAACTGGGCGAAGACCCGCTACGTCGACTGGACCTCCTGGAAGTCGGCGGCCACCATCTGGCCCAACGCCAGCGGCAACTCCTCCACCCAGGCGGAGAGCTCCGGCATGGGCGTCTACGCCCACGAGCTGACCCACCTGCTCAACATCGGCGACAACTACAACAACCCGTACGGCACGCCGCTGCGCCGCGCGTACACCGGCATCTGGAGCATGATGTCGCGCGGCTCGTTCAACGGCCCGGGCGGTCCGCACAGCCGGTGGCAGATCCCGCCGGTCAACGGCGGCTCGATGGGCTCCCTGCACACCGTGCGCGACAAGATCAAGATTGGTCTGCTCGGCGAGGAGCACCTGCTGCGGCTCTCCCGCGAGGCGCTGGCCTCCTCGGGCATGGTGGTCGCCCAGGTGACCGCCCGTGCCGTCGACGCCGGCCCGGGTGGTCTGACCGGCATCAACATCGCCATGAACAAGGACATGTCGCCGGCCTGCAGCGTCAACACCAACCCGTTGTGTGACGGCGGCAGCTACAACAACTACACCGTCGAGGTCGTCGACCGGATGGGCGCGGACTCGTTCACCCCGGACGCCGGCGTGCTGCTGAGCAAGACCAAGAACGCGGACAGCGCGCCGTTCCAGTGGGTGATCGACGCCAACCCGCAGGACATCGACATGATCGATTTCTACCGGCCGGACGGCACCCCGCAGAAGATCACCATGGGTGACTACCGGCAGCTGTCCGACGCCCTGTTCCACGCCGGTGCGAGCACGGGCAGCCAGTACGAGTACATCGACGAGGCCAACCGGCTGCATTTCTACATCATCGACCTCAAGCGCGACAGCAACGGGATCCTGTCGTACACGGTCGCGGTGAAGTCGCTGGACGGCAACGGCGGGCCGAGCAAGCACGGCGTCACCCTCGGCGAGGGCTACGTCAGCACCCCGGCCACCAAGCCCACGAACAAGGGCGTCAACTGCTCCTTCGAGCTGACCAACACCGGCGCCTTCTCAGCCGGCGGCCAGTCTCACCCGGAGAACGTCAACGCCTACCTCAAGTCGGACGTGTACCGCCTCTCGGCGGACGTGGCCGGCGACGGGTGGCGCGTCTGGCTGCCGAACGAGCTGGCGACGGCGAAGTTCGACAAGTCCACCACGGTGAAGGTCTCCGTGGGTGCGACGAAGACCGCGGCGGCCACCGGCTACGTGCACCTGACCGCCACGTCCGAGAGCGACCCGAGCAAGACCGCCACCGCCACCTGCCAGGTCAGCAAGTGACCTCACCCCCGGTGACGGGGTGAAGTGACCACCTGGGGTCTCCGTCGGAAACGCCGATTCCGACGGGGACCCCAGGTCTGTCTGTCTGGTCCCGGACAAGCAACTCAGGAGTAACAGATGTGGCGATTGCCCGCCATGGGCCGCAAGCTGCTGATTCTGGTGCCGGTGCTGGTGACCGGCGTCGGCTGTGACCGGGGCGCGGCCGTCGAGGCAACCTCGCCGATGACCGTCCGGGTGCTGGTCCGTGACATCAACATCCGCGAGGCCGGCGTCGACTGCGCCGGCACCGGCCCGTACGTCTTTCTGCACCGGTCGGCCGAGTACCGGCTGACCGACGCCGACGGTCGCACTCTCGTCCGCGGTGACCTGCCGTCCGGCACCTCCGTACCGGCCTTCGAGGAGGATCTTGAGGTCAAGCGGGTCCCGACGTACTGTGCGTTCGCCATCCCGGTCACCGTCCCCGAGCGTACGGACTACCGGCTGGCCGTCGGCGACCAGCGGCCGATCGAACTGACCGTCGACCGGGACAACGCCGAGGGCCCCTCGCTCGTGGCGGTGGTCCCGTGAGGCATCTTTCCGATCGTCACAACGCAGGTGGTGGTTACGTGAACAGATGGCTGCCGGTCCTGCTGGTCGCCGCGCTGATGACGGGCGGCTGCACGAGCCCCGACCGCGGCGAACCCGCCGACATGGCCGCTCCCGGCGGAACCGAAGCCACGGTCGTCCCCGGCGGAGCCGCGGCGCTGCCGGGCCCGGTCCCGGCCGGTCTGGCGCTGCGCGAGCCGCCGGCCTCGGCGCCGACCGCGCCGAAGTTCACCGCCACGCTCACCGACGGCAGCTCCCTGGAGGCCGCGCGACTGTGGGCGGACCGCCCGGTCGTGCTGGTCTTCTTCACCTCGTGGTGCACCACCTGTGCGCAGCGGCAGGACGCGTTGAGCGACCTGGCCCGCACCTACCGTGACCGGGTGGTCTTCATCGGTGTCGCCGGCGAGGACAAGCCGGAGGCACTCGCCGACTTTCTGCGCGCCCACAAGGTCGACTATCCGGTCGCGACCGACCCGGAAATGGCGATCTGGCAGTCGTACGCAATGCGCGAGCCCCCCAGCATCGCCCTGATCAGCAAGGGCGGCCGCCTCCTACGCGGCTGGCCCGGCGGCGTAACCGCAACGGCCCTGGAGGATTCCCTACACACCCAGATCCTCGCCCCCTAACCCCACCCCACCCCACCCCACCCCGTCGATCATGGACTTGTGGTGACTGGTATGCCCTGGTTGGGCTATTACGTCAGGTGCCACAAGTCCATGATCGACGGGTGGGGAGGGCGGGCGGGGTGGGGAGGGCGGGGTTGTGGTGTTGCCTTGGGCGTGGTTGTGGTCGTAGTTGGCGTGGCTGACGGGGGTGGCCTGCGAGGAGGGGCGCGCCTGAGCTGCTTGTTCCGCCTTGAGCAGGATGCCTCGCCGCAGATCCGGATGGTTGGCTGGATGGCCTCGCCGGCGAGGTCGTTGTCGAAGTCGACGAGGACTTCCAGCTCGGCCGGGGCCTCGACGCTGACATCGACGTGGCGCAACGTATATGGCAGGGCGCGGGCGGCGTCGGCGATGACGTAGGTGTCCCGGGCATCGGGGCGACCGAACAGTCCCCTGCTGAGGACGATCAGAAAGGTAACGGGGAAGAGGTGGAGGGGAAAAGAGGGTGCCCCCGGCAAGCGCCGGGGGCACCCTCGTTCTGCGAGCGGATCAGAGCCCGGCGGCGCGCGCGGCGGTGGTGCCGCCCACGATCGGCAGGGTGATCTTGCTGCTCTTCAGCGCCAGCTCGATGTTGGCGCGGGTCTGCTTGACCTGACCGTAGCCGGAGTAGCTGCCCACGACGATGACCCCGATCTGGTGACCGGCCTCGAAGACGTAGTCCTCGGGCAGCAGCGGGAAGTCGAAGTTGTAGGTCTCACCCCGCACCAGCGGCACCTCGACCCGGATCGACTGCCGGTTCAGCGCGTCCATGACGCCCTTGGTGACCAGCTCCTGGTCGGTGGTCGCCACCCGCTTCACGGTCTGCCGGAAGCAACCGTCGTCGACCGCGGTGCCCTCGCCCCAGCAGTCCTTGGTGGTCAGGGTGGTGATGCCCTCACCGGTCTGGGTGTGGGCGACCCGCTCCGCCCGGCCGTAGTCGACCAGGATGACGCCGAAGTTGGTGGCGGTCTGGTCGGCCGAGGCCCGCAGCCGTACGGTCGGCGTGCCGGAGATGTGCAGCGGCGCGGTGAGCGGCGCGGACAGGAAGGCCAGCCGGTTGGCGGTCACCGTGGTCGGGTTGCTGATCATGGTGGTCTGGCTCTGGCTGGGGTTGTCCTGGAACTTGCCGGTGGCCGGCTTCTCCACGGGCACCAGGCCGAGCGAGCCGGCGTTCGGGCCGGTCTTGAGGAAGACGTCGGTGTCGACGGTGCCGGGAATGGGCCAGTCGGCGTGGGTCTCCCACACGTCGGCGGCCCGCTCGATGTCGACCCGGTTCTCGTCCATGATGCCGTTCTGCACGTCCTGCAGCCAGAAGTCGAACCAGCGGTGCAGCGTCCGTACCCACTCGGCGCGGCGGAAGTCGAACGGGTCGACGTGCCCCTCCTGCGACAGCCACAGCTTGCGCGGCACGTTGTTCTCCGCGAGCGCGTACCAGAACTTGCTCATGTGGTCCGGCTTGACGTTGTCGTCGTTCAGACCGTGAACCATGAAGACGCTGGCCTTGATCTTGTTGGCCTTCTTCACGTAGCTGCGCTCGTTCCAGAACGACGTGTAGTCGCCCGTCGCGTCGCCGTCCTCGACGGACAGGGCGTCGCGCACCGGCTTGCAGTACGCCCGGCGGTTCGAGTTGGTCACCGTGTTGGACAGCGACGCGGGGTAGTGGTTGCCACGGGTGACCAGGCCGTTGCTGCGGGTGTAGTCGTACCACTCGGAGACGCCGCCGATCGGCACGATGGTGGTCAGGCCACTGACGCCGGTCACCGCCGTCGCCTCGGCCAGCGCACCGTCGTACGACTTACCGATCATGCCGGTCTTGCCGTTGTGCCAGGTCGCCTTCACTGCCTGACCCGCCGCGTTGCGCCCGGCCGTCCGGCCGTTGAGCCAGTTGATCGCCATCTTGGCGCTCAGGTTGTCGGAGTCCCCACCGGTCGTCGGGCAGCCGGTCGAGTTGTTGGTGCCCGCCATGTCGAGCAGGACGATCGCATACCCGCGCGGCACGAAGTAGTTGTCGTAGAACAGCGGCCACAGGTCGAGCCGGCCGGTGCCGTCGTCGTGCTTGCATTGCGAGTCATTGCCCCGGCAGGACGTCGAGTAGTAGGGGCTGGCGTCCATGACGACCGGCACCTTCAGCCCGTTCTCGGTGGCCTTCGGCCGGATGATGTCGAACGAGATCACGTCCCGCAGCCCGTCGCCGTCGCTGTCGAACGTCGACTCGACGAAGACCCGCTCGCGGATCGCGTCGGCGTAGCCGAAGACGGGCTGGGTCACCCCGTCGCTGACCACGATCGACGGTGCCGCCTGCTGCTGGGCCAGGGCCTGCGGTGCCGCTCCCAGCACGGCGACCGCCGCGACCGGAACCGCCGCGAGGGCCGTGCGCCAAAGTCTGGCATTACGACGCATGCACACTCCTTAAGTTGTCCGAGCGTGCGTAGGGTATGGGCCGCCCAGGCGGCACGGATATGTACATGTGTCGGAGGTTGCCCCGCCGCCGTTCGACGCCGGTCGGAAACGCGCGGGGATCAGCGCAGCGCCGCGAGGACGTCGGCGAGCGGCCGACCCGAGCGCAGCAGCACCGGGGCCGCGCCGACCCGCACCTGCCCGGCGGCCGGCGCGGGTGCGCCGACCGGGCCGCCGCCCAGGTCCGACACGCCGGAGACGGTCACCTCCGCGCCCGTGGCCGACCAGAGCACCACGTCCGTCTCGCCCGCACGAGCGAAGGCCACCCCGGTCAACCCGCCCGCGCTGACCGGCGTGACGCTCGACCCTCGGCTGGCAGCCACCAGCGCCGCCATCATCCGGCCGGCCTCCCGCTCGGCGCCGTCCGGGTCGAGCAGGCCGTAGCGCACCTCACTGCCCGCCCGGTTGTTCGGGTTGTAGGCCAGCGGCAGCCACATCGCCTGCCGTACGCCGCCCGCCACCAGCTGGCAGACCACCTTGACCATCTCGGCGGCGCGGCCGGCGGCGTCGTCGGCGCCGTCGCGCCAGAACTGGCCGACCTCCCACGCCTCCACCGGTACACCGGCCGGGGTACGCGCCTTCAGATAGTCCAGCAGCACGGGCACGCCGTCGACGTGCTCGTAGAAGTGCACCTGCCGGACCTGGACCACCCCGGCTTCGATCAACTGGTCGGTGGCGGCGACAAACGCCACGTTGCGCACGTTCGCCTCGTTGGCCAGCGCCTTGCGCAGCCGCGCCACGTCCTGCACCGCCGGGATCTTCTGCCCCCGGGTGCCGACCCGGCGTTGGAAGTACGCCTGGTACGCGGCGACCGCCTCGTCGGCCCGCCCGTCCTGCAGCAGCCGGTCGACGATGCCGAAGCCGTACGCCACGCTGCTGATCCCGGAGTCGACCACCCGGGCCTGGGGGTCGGCGGCGTGCACCGCCGTGGCAGCGGCCCGCACCAGCCGGGCGTAGTCCTCCGGGCTGCCGGCCCAGTACTGCGGCGCGTTGACCTCATTCTCGACGGCGTACTGCCGCACCCCGTACGGGGTGTAGCGGGCCACCACGGAGCGGACGAACGCCTGGTAGGCGTCGAGGTTCTGGGGCATTCTCGACTCGGTCTTGTTGGCCTCGCCCCGGGTGTGCTGGGCGGTGCCGCCGGTCGCCCAGCAGGTCCCGATGCGGATCTTCAGGTTCAACGTGATGCCGAGATCCCGGGTGCGCTGCGCGATGCGGTCCACCGCGGACCAGTCCGGCTGCCCCTGGGCCCGCTCGATGTCGCACCAGCTCAGCTCGTGATAGGTGGCCGAACCGGCGAGCTGGCGCAGGTAGGCGCTGAACTGGTCGTAGCGGGACCAGTCCCAGTGCGCGCCGAACGGGTTGGCGGCGTCGTCGCCGGCCGTCGGCGCGGGCATGGCCGAAACGGTGGGCGGGGCCGGCGTGGGTGAGGCCGGTGCGGGCGGGCGGTCACCGCCACCACCACCGCAGCCGGCGACCAGCAGTGCCGCGGCCAGCGCCGCCGCGCGCAGCGCCCGCCTCACCGGTAGCCCAGCTCTCGCAGCGTACGCCCGGAGAAGATCCAGCACAGCAGGCGCAGGAACGGATCCAGCTCCCGGCGGTACGTGCCCACCCGCGAGCCGTAGATCGAGCTGTCGGTGCCCGCCGCCGCCCGCCGCCGCTGCGCCTCGGTGGTGTACTTCTGGGCCACGTCGTGCTGCTTGTCGCCGTAGTCGAGGATGCCGTCCTCCCACGGCTCGCCGAGAAACTCGAACAGCCCCCGCATCGCCTTCTCCGGCTCGGTGACGGTGTCCTCGTACCGCAGCTCGTAGTAACGGTCGGCGGGCAGCGCGCGTCCCGCCGCTCGGGCCGTGTGGATGTAACGCGGCCACTTCACCACGCACTTGACCGCCGACCAGTAGCCGAATCGCTTGCGGTGCGAGACCACCACGTCGCGGCCGTCCCGGATGACGTGCACGAACTGCGCGTCGGGGAAGACCTCGGTCACGAAATCGATCGACAGCGCGTACAGCGGGGTCTTGTCGGCCCAGCGGGTCTTGCCGCGCGCCGCCGCGTAGTCGGCGTGGATGCCGCCGAAGAAGTCGGCGATGCGCCGCAGCCAGTCCTCCCGGGAGAAGCCGAAGCGGGCCAGCCGCTCCCAGTCCCGCCCGACGACGCGGCGCAGATCAGGGAGGAAACGGGTCTCCGGACCACAGCTGATGCGCGAGTGCGAGTCGAGCACCAGGCGCAGCATGGTGGTGCCGGAGCGCTGGCAGCCGACCAGGAAGATGGGCGCGCTGCCCGACGTCGGGGACGGTAGGGGGTCAGTCACGGTCCTGCCTCGTTGCGCTCGGGATGGGCTGGGTGGCGATAGGGGCGTCGGTCGCCGTGGCGAGCCGCCCGGTCAGCTCGTCGCAGAGCGCCCGCACCCGCGGATCCAGCGCGAGGGGCTGCCGTCGCGGGGCGCGGGGTGCGATGTGGGCGGCCAGCCGGGGGTGGTACGGGAAATCGAGGAACGCGCAGAGCCGGCCCAGCTGCCGCTGCGGGTCGGCGACGAGCGCCTCGTAGGAGCAGAGCAGCACGTCGGCGCGGCGGTCCAGACCGAGCCGGAAGTAGAGGCTGTTGCGCACGTACCAGAACAGGGCGGCCCCGGTGTGTGGGTCCATCCGGTCGTAGTCGAAGCCGTGGATCAGCTCGTAGGTCTCGGCGTCGAGGCGCTGGCCCTGCCAGCGACCGCCGATGCTGCCGTCGGCGATCGCGCGCAGCGCCCGCAGGTTGGCGTCGCCGAACTTCGCGACCTCGGAGCGGGCCCGGTCGTCGACGTCGCGCCACGCCCACACCGCGAGGCCGGCAGCGACGCCGGGCAGGGCGAGCAACTCGTCCACCCGGTGGCTCTCACACAGCGGCTTGACCAGAACGTACGCGTGCCGGCTGCGCCGGATCGCGGCGGCCAGCACGGGGTCGGCGCGCAGTTGGAAGCGGTGGAACAGCCGCCGGTCGTTCTCGTTGCGGACCTCGAACTCCGGGGCGTTGTCCAGGCCCCGCACGAGCATGTTGGTGCCGGAGCGCTGCAGACCGACCAGGTAGACGGGTCGCGCCTGCCCGGCCGGAAGCCCGTGGCGCAGCCGCCACCGGGCCTTGGCGAGCGCAGTACCGGCCCGCTCGACCGGGTTGAGCCGGTCCTCCTCGATCAGCCGTCGGAGCCCTTCCGTGCGGACCCATCGCACGTGCCGCGCGATGCGCCGCGCGGTGTAGGCCAGCGCGGAGGGCTCGTCGTCGGAATGGGCCACCGGTCCTCCTCGGGTCATGTCACCAGCCGCTGCATCGGCCAGGCTGGGCGAGGGCGGGCCGCTGCCAGGCTATACGCAGGCCGCGGCGTAAGGCCAGGCTGCGGACCGTACGGGCAGACGGAGATCATCTTTTCAGTCACAATCGGAGATCACGAGCTGGACGCGCCGCACGACTCCTGCATAGCGTGTGGCGCTGGCGGCACCCCACCGCCCCGTGTCACCATCCGGGATCGGCGACCCGGCGGATCGACGTGAGCAGGCCGAACCGATGCGTGTGCTGCATGTGAACAAGTTCCTCTATCGCCGGGGCGGCGCCGAGGGCTACCTGCTCGACCTCGCGCAACTACAGCGGGCGGCCGGCGACGAGGTCGAATACTTCGGCATGACCCACCCCGACAACGAGTCACCGCTCACGTACGCCCGGCACTTCCCGTCCCACGTGGAGCTGGAACCGGCGCCCCGGGGCCTGCGCCCCCGCGTCACGGCCGCCGCCCGCATGGTCTGGTCACCGCAGAGCCGGCGGGGGCTGGCCCGGGTCATCGACGACTTCCAACCCGACGTCGTGCACCTGCACAACATCTACCACCAGCTCTCGCCGTCGGTGCTCGCCGCGGCGCGCGCCGCCGGCGTGCCCTGCGTGCTGACCCTGCACGACTACAAACTCGCCTGCCCGAGCTACCAACTGCTCGACCACGGCGCGCCCTGCGACGCCTGCGTGACCGCCGGTCCGCTGACGGCGGCCCGGCGACGGTGCAAGGACGGCTCGCTGACCGCGAGCACCCTGCTCGCCGTCGAGTCGTGGCTGCACCGCACCCTGCGGGCGTACGAACCGGTGCAGGTCTTCGTGAGCCCCAGCCGGTTCCTGGCCGACGTGATGCGCCGCGCCGGCGTCTACCCCGACCGCATGCACGTGGTGAACCATTTCGTCGACGTCGCCGCCCTGCCGGTCAAGGACACCCCCGGCGGCGGCGTGCTCTACGCCGGCCGGCTCTCCGCCGAGAAGGGCGTCGACGTGCTGATCGAGGCGGTCGCCGCGCTGCCCGACGGGGCGCCGGTGCACATCGCCGGCGACGGCCCGGCCCGACCGGCCCTGGAGGAGTTGGCCCGGCGACGGGCACCCGGGCGGATCCGCTTCCACGGCCGGCTCGACAAGGCCCGCCTGCACGACCTGGTCCGCGCGTCCACGGTCGTCGCCGTGCCCTCCCGGTGGCACGAGAACCAGCCGATGGCGGTGCTGGAGGCGTTCGGGTGCGGGGTGCCGGTGGTCGGCACCGACCTGGGCGGCCTGCCCGAGCTGATCGACGCCGGAGTCGACGGCGACGTCGTACCCGCCGACGACCCGCCGGCGCTCGCCACGGCGCTGCGCCGGATGCTCGCCGACCCCGACCGCGCACAGGCGATGGGCCGCGCCGGCCGCGCCAAGATCGAGCGGGACTTCACCCCAGCGGCGCACCTGTCCCGACTACGCGACGCGTACGCCCTCGCCGCCGCGAAGGCGGCCCGATGAGCGGCGTACGGGTGCTCTACCTCGCCGGCAGCGGCCGCAGCGGCAGCACCCTGGTCACCACGATCCTCGGCCAGCTCGACGGGGTCTTCGCCGCCGGCGAGCTGCGCTACCTGTGGCAGCGCGGCGCCGTGGACAACCGGCCGTGCGGCTGCGGGCGACCCTTCCGCGAATGCCCGCTGTGGACCGCCGTGACGGCCGCGCTGCCACCCGCCGACCCGGCGCGCATCGCCGCCGGACTGCGCCGCCGGCTGCGGCTGCGCGGGCTGCCCCGCCTGCTGCGCCGCGACCGCCACGGCCGACCGCTGGTCGCCGCACACCCCGACGACGACACCATCGCCGCCCTCTACACCGCGATCGCCGCGCACGCCGGCTCCGGGCCGACCGGCCCGCTGATCGTGGACTCGTCGAAGCTGCCGCCGTACGGCGCCCTGCTCGACACGCTGCCCGGACTCGACCTGCGCGTCCTGCACGTCGTGCGGGACCCCCGGGCCACCGCCTTCTCCTGGCGGCGTCGACGGGGCCTGGACGGCGACGGCGACGCGCGGCTCATGAACCGACCGCCCGTCTGGAAGGCGGCGCTGCTCTGGCTGGTGTGGAACACCGCCACCGTACGGCTGTGGGAGCGCCGCCACCCCGACCGCTACCTGCGGGTCCGGTACGAAGACTTCGTCGCCGCCCCGCAGGAGACGATCCGGGTGATCGCCCGTTTCGCCGGGCTGGACCCGGTCGAGCTGCCGTTCACCGCCGCCGGCGCGGTCCGGCTCGCGCCGACCCACTCGGTGGCCGGCAACCCGTCCCGACACCGGGTGGGCGCCGTGCCGATCACCGGCGACACCGAGTGGGTCGGCGGGCTGTCCCGCGCGGCGTACGCGGTGGTGACCGCGCTGACCGTGCCGGCGCTGCGCCGCTTCCGGTACCCGCTGCGCCGCCCGCCCGTGCCACCGACGCCGACCCCGGCCGCCGTCTCGTCCGTCGAGCATCAGGAGGACTGATCCCCGTGCTGTCCCTCGTGGTGGGCACCGGTCGATGCGGGTCGACCCTGGTGCAGGAGCTCCTGTCCCGGCATCCCGCGGTCGGCTTCGTCTCCGGGCTGGACGACAAGCTGCCCCGACTCAACCTCTCCGGTCGCTTCAACGGCCCGCTCTACCGGCGCTCAGCGCCCCGCCCGCCGGGAATGACCTCGCTGCGACACAGCCGCCGGTTCCTTGAACGGGGCCGGCTGCGGGTGGCGCCGTCCGAGGCGTACCAGCTGCTCGACCGGCACGTGTTCGCCGGATTCTCCCGACCCTGCCGAGACCTCGTCGCGGACGACCTGACGCCGCACATCGCCCGCCGACTGCGCGGCTTCTTCGACGCGCGAATCGGTGGGCAGGGCTGCCAGCTGCTGGTGCACCACCTGACCGGCTGGCCGCGGACCGGCTTCCTGCACGCCGCCTACCCCGAACTACGGGTGGTCAACGTGGTCCGGGACGGCCGGGCGGTCGCCAACTCCTGGCTGCAGATGGGCTGGTGGGACGGCTGGCGCGGGCCGGACCAATGGCTGTACGGCCCGCTGCCACCGGACCTGCGGCAGGAGTGGGAGGAGTCCGACCGGTCGTTCCCGGTGCTGGCCGCGCTCGGCTGGAAAATGCTGATGGCGGCGTTCGCCGACGCCCGAGCCGCGCACCCCGCCGACCACTGGCTCGACGTGCGCTACGAGGACGTGATCGCCGCGCCACGCGAACAGGTCGGCCGGATGCTGGACTTCCTCGGCCTGGACTGGTCGCCCGCGTACGAGAAGGGATTCAGCCGGTACGAGTTCCCCGCCGGCCGGGAGGCCGCCTACCGGAACGAGTTGACGGCGGCGCAGCTCGCCGCGATGGAACAGGTGCTGGAGAAGCCGCTCGTCGAGTGGGGCTATCCGATCGACTGACCACGGCACCGGCACGGACCAGGCGATATCGGCGCAACGGCCACCGTTGGCGGACGCTTGTTATCGTCGCCGCGACGCCGAGATGCTCGGCTGTGAGGGGGAGGGTGACGCAATGGGGCTCATGGACAAGCTCCGGGGTGAGTTCGTCGACATCGTGGAGTGGCTGGACGACAGCCGGGACACGATCGTCTGGCGCTTCCCCCGATACCATAACGAGATCAAGATGGGCGCCCAGCTGATCGTCCGCGAGTCGCAGACGGCGGTGTTCGTCAACGAGGGGCAGATCGCCGACGCCTTCCCGCCCGGCCACTACACGCTGGAAACCCGCAACCTGCCCATCCTGTCCACCATCAAGGGCTGGAAGTACGGCTTCAACTCGCCGTTCAAGGCCGAGGTGTACTTCGTCAACACCCGGCAGTTCACTGACATGAAGTGGGGCACCCAGAACCCGGTGATCCTGCGGGACGCCGAGTTCGGCGTGGTGCGGGTGCGGGCCTTCGGCGCCTACGCGGCGCGGGTGGTGGACGCGCAGCGGCTCCTGCGGGAGCTGGTCGGCACGGACCCGCAGTTCCGCACCGAGGAGGTGCAGGAATACCTGCGCCAGCTCATGGTGGGGCGGCTCGGCGGGGCGCTGGCCTCGGCAGGGGTGCCGCTGCTGGACCTGGCGGCGCACCAGGACGCGATCGGCCGGCGGCTGGCCGGCGTGCTGACCGAGGAACTGGCCGAGGTTGGCATCGCGATCCCCAAGTTCGTCATCGAGAACATCTCCGTGCCGCCGGAGGTGGAGCGGGCGCTGGACAAGCGGACCGAGATGGGCGCGGTCGGAGACTTGAACCGGTTCACCCAGTATCAGGCCGCCACGGCGATCGAGGAGGCGGCGAAGAACCCGGGCGGCGGCGCCAGCGGCGGCATGGGGCTCGGCATGGGCATGGCCATGGGCCAGCAGATGGCCCGGTCTATGGCCGGCGGTGCGGAAGCGCAGCCAGCACCGACCCCGGCGCAGCAGGGCGGCGCCGAGCCGCCGCCACTGCCGAACCAGACGCAGTGGTTCATCGGCGTCGACGGCCAGCGGCACGGCCCGTACGACCTCGGTGGGCTGGCCGTGCAGGTGGGTGAGGGCACGCTAAGCCCGAACACGCTCGTCTGGCGGACCGGCATGGCGCAGTGGCAGCCGGCCGGGCAGGTGCCGGAGCTCGCGTCGGTGCTGGCCAGCGTCCCGCCGCCGCTGCCGCCGCAGTGAGCAGGCCGTGCCGCGAGAGTCGAAGGGGGTCCCGATGAGCGACACGGCAGTCTCCCCGCCGTCCTACCAGTGCGGCGGCTGCGGCGCGCGGGTGGAATACGCGCCCGGCACGACGGTGCTGCAATGCCCGTACTGCGGGCACCGGCAGGACATCGCCGGCGCCCACCGGGAGGTGCGCGAACACGCGTACTCCGAGCTGGCCACGCTGCCGCACAAGCCGGCGGCCAGCGTCGGCGCGAACACCTTCGTGTGCCCGGGCTGCGGCGCGCGGACCGAAAGCGACGCGCTCGCCCAGCGTTGCCAGTTCTGCGCCACCCCGCTGGTGGCCGACGCCACCGCGGGCGAGCTGATCGCGCCCGAGGCGGTGCTGCCGTTCGCCGTGGACCAGGCGGGCGTACGCACCGCCCTGGGCCGGTGGTGCCGCAGCCGCTGGTTCGCGCCGAACAGCCTGAAGAAGGTCAGTACGGCGGAGACGCTCAAGGGCACCTACCTGCCGCACTGGACCTACGACGCCCGGACCGTGACGAACTATCGGGGCCAGCGCGGCGAGTACTACTACACCACCGAGACCTACACGGTGACGGTGGACGGCAAGGAGGAGACCCGCACCCGGCAGGTGCGGCACACCCGGTGGTATCCGGCGAGCGGCACCGTCCGCCGGGACTTCGACGACGTCCTGGTGCCCGCCACGACGACCCTGCCGCAGAAGCAGCTGGACCGGCTGGCCCCGTGGCCGCTGACCGAGGCGGTCGCCTACCACGGGGACTACCTGGCCGGGTATCACGCGCTGCGGTACGACACCGAACCCGAGGCGGGGCTGGTCGAGGCGAAGGCCCGGATGGCGCCGATCATCGAGCGGGACTGCAAGAAAGACATCGGCGGCGACGAGCAGCGGGTCACCTCCGTGCACACCAGCTACTCGGACCTGATGTACAAGCTGATGCTGCTGCCGGTGTGGATCGCGGCATACCTGCACGCCGGCCGGTCGTACCAGATCCTGGTCAACGCCCGGACGGGCGAGGTCACCGGCGAACGCCCGTACAGCGCTACGAAGATCACGTTCGCGGTGCTGTTCGCGCTGGCGGTGGTCGGGGTGCTCGTATGGGCGTACGCGCGGAGCCATTGACGCGCTGACTTCGGGCGGGGTGTGGCGGGCGACAGCCCCCACACCCCGCCCGTACCGCTTCCACCGGTCAGGCGGCGGCGAGCCTGGGTCGCCCTCGGATGATGTGCGATGCCGGCGTTGGGGCGGGTGTCTCGTTGTCCTTGGAGGTCGTGCAAAGTCGACTGCCATCAGCCTGCGCCAGACCAGCCAGGCCCTTTCGTGTCCGATCGGCCACAGGGACAGCCGCCCGCGGAGCAACTCCTTCACCGCTGCCACTCGGCACCGTACCGGCCCCACCGAACCAGCGTCAGCTCACCGCGCTGACCTCAATGGACCCTATCTTCGGTATCGGGTCTTGATGTGCGCCGATATGTGATTTAAGGCTCTGAACTAAGTTCGCACGGGGGTGGAACTTCCAGAGTTCCTGGATTTCGTCCTCGACATGCAGCTGTAGAAGCGAGCCGATGTTGAAGAGACGGGAGATCTAATTGCTATTCAGAACTGCTCGTGCTGCGAAAAGGGTCACGCTGGCGGCTTCGGCGGCTGGTCTGGCTACCGCCGCGTCACTCGCCCTGATCCCGGCCTCCCCGGCGCTGGCGGCCACCCCGGCATGCAACACCTTCACCTCGGGTGGCGTGACGTTCACGGTCTGCGTCGAAAAGGTCGACGCGAGCACCGCGAGGGCGACCATCAAGGACATCAAAGGGACCTACGTTAGCGCCTCTCTCGCACTGTACAAGGGTTCTAGCTTGGTGAAGACGAGCTGCATCGGCCAGTACAACCCAGGCTCCAGCTGCAGCTTCACCTACGCCGGGGGCTCCGGCTCGTACCGCTCGGAGTGGGGCGGCAGCTTCTCCAGCCCCACCATCTCTGTCTGAGTCGGGTTGCGGTGCCGCCGCGGTGGTGACTGGTTTGACCTGCGCTTTGGGCGGCGGCACCACCCGGTGAGATGGAATCCGCAGGCGCGGGCATGGCTTCCTGGAGCACCAGGTGCCATCACGTTGCGCTTCGGAAAGTCGTACCCGTTTCCTGCTCTGCACCGTTGATCTCCCTTGTTCCGAGGGGAATTGGCTGATCGAGGGTGATTAAGGAAAGGTGCACCTGGCCTGCAAGGATTTGATTGCCGAAATCATGTCCAGCAGAAGCAGGTGCACCTTCCGCTGAGCAAGGGTAACCGTTGGAATCAGCGGCTGGTCGTGGCCGCTCCGGGTCGGTCAAGACCAAGTGATCAGTGCGCGGATCTCGCTTCGTGCCCTCGCGCTGATGGTGTATCAGAGCAAGAGTCAGCTCCACGACCTGGAGGCGGGGCGCCGCCAGCCGAGCGATGACGTGGCGCGGCGTTTGGATGACGCTCTCGGCGCGGGCGGCGGGTTGGTCGCGTTGGCCTGCCCGCCAATGTTGCCGGACGACAGTGCCGACCGTATCGCGTTCGCGGCCCGCTATCCGACCCGGAGTGATCCACGAGGCTGCGCAGTGGGCGCAGTTCGCCGGGTGGCTGGGGATCGCCGCTGGTGATCATGCGTGGTCTCGGCACTGGTTGAATCAGGCGCTGGAGTGGTCCGTCGAGAGCGGCCACGATGCGCTGGTGGGGACGGTGTTGTCCTTCCGCGCTGACCAGGCCGGGCATGTCGCCGGGGCAGCTAGCGTACGACCATTTTCAGTTGGCCCGCGCATACGTCCTTGCTAAGAATCGGCAGGCGGCGATCAGTACGGCGGCGGCGGCCGACGAGCGGGCGATAGCCGAGCTGGCGTACGGGGGCGAGATGCCGCCGTAGGATTACTACCGGGACCGGGCGTTCTTCGACCTGGAGGCCGGCACCACCGGAGCCGCGCTGGGGCAGCACGAGCAGGCGGTGGAGTTGTTGACCGCCGGGCTTGACGGCCTGGACGTGGATGCGGCCTCGGCGGACTCGACCGGGACCTACGTGTGCCACCTTGCCGGCGCTCAACTGGCCATCGGCGAGCGGGACGGCGCAGCTCAGTCGGTGGAGCGGGCGCGATCTATCGCTGCCCGGAACCAATCTGGCCGGCTGTCCGCCCTTGTCCGCACCGTGTCCGCGTCCATGGACAAGTGACCGGACGCGTGCTAGTGGAACGTGACCGACTGGTCACCCGATGCTGTGACCAGAGCGGATTCGCCACGGTCACCAGCACCGGTACGGCCGCGATCCGCCTCGGAGCCGGGCGCGGCGGTGTCGGTCCTTCCAAAAGCACGTCGCCGCGCCCCTACCAGCGGAGGTGGGGATGAGCGACACGGGTCCGGTCGAGGGCAGAGGCGAGCAGAACCAGCAGGAGGAACGGGAAGCCGCAAAGCGACGGATCCTGGCGCTGGCCGAGAAGGAACGGATACCGGTCGAGGAGACAAGCCGGGCGGTGCCGGATCGGCGGTGGCGTCGTGGACAGCGGTGACCTGTTGCCGGTTGGTCGTCGGGTGGCGTACTGGCGGGGGCGGCGCAAGCTGTCGCAGCAGACGTTCGCCGACCGGCTGGGCAAGTCGAAGAGTTGGGTGGACAAGGTCGAGCGGGGTGTCCGGTCGCTGGACAAGGTGTCGACGCTTGAAGACATCGCCGCCGTGTTGCGGATCGACACGGCTGTGCTGCTTGGCCGAGACGCCCAACCCGCGACGGTGACCGAGCGAGCCGATGGCGTCGAGCGGATTCGTGAGGCCCTGTCGGCGTACGAGATCGCGCTGGGCCGGCCGGCGATCCGCGACGTCCTGCTGCCGGCCGACCGGTTGGTCCGCGATGTCGAACTCGCGTGGATCACGTTCCAGCACGCCCGGTACCCGCAGGTGGCCGCGATGATTCCGAAGCTGGTGGCCGCTGCGCAGCGCGCCTACGCCGACGACCCGGGATCGGGCCGCGCGGTGCTGGTCGAGGCGTACCGGGTGACCGCGTCCCTGCTGGTGAAGCTCGGTGAGGCCGAGTTGGCCTGGCTGGCCGCCGACCGGGCCATGGTCACCGCGACCGGTGATCCGGTGCTGGTGGCCGCCGCCACCGTGCAACTCGGCCAGGTGCTGCGCGCCTCGGGGAGGGCGTGGGCGGCCCTGTCGGCGGCGCTGGCCGCCGCGTACCGGATCGCCCCGCCCGACCCGGGCGACGCGGGTACAGCAACCCCGATGCAGGCCGGGTCCGCTTGACGTGGCGCGGGCCGGGTGGCGGTCCGCTCCCCAGGAGGGCGGGCCGGCGGCAGGCTGGATGGCAAATTTGGTCCGGCTGTGTGTGATCGTCTATCCCATGCTTCGCGTCGCCTCGGCTGATCTCGCCAGTCCAATGCAAGTGGTCCTGTTCGCCGTTGCCTGGGCTGCTTTTGGGACGGTGGGGATCCTCGCGGGTCTGGTTGAACTGAGAGATCGCGAGGCACGTCGACCATCGAGCCTGCCGCGATGGTTGCGGTCATCGCCCTGGATCGCAAGTCCGAGGCTGATGATCTTCGTCTTCTCCATAGTCATCGTCATTGCGCTAGCTGTCGCGGTACTCGGGCTGGTCCGGCTCACGAACGGATGAACACAAACCCAAGTGAGTGAATACGTGTCCGACATCCATGTTCCCATGATCGGCGTACTGCTGGGCTTATTCGTCGTACCCCTGTCCGGCTCGTCGAGCTTGCAGCTCTGTAAGCCATTGCCATACTTGGTCGTCATCATGCAGGAAACCCGCTTCTGGTTCGGGTCGTAGATCGATGCCGTAAAGCAAATTCAGGGCCCACCACTCCACGTCGCCCCAGCAAAGCTCGTCGTCCGTCACCCACCTGTGCGCCCACCGGTCAGCAGAGTCGCGGGTCTCACGGCCGTCGGCAACGGCAAGCAGCCATCCCTCGATCTCATCGAGGTCCGGTTGCTGGCTGTCGGCCACGGCCGCGAGCTTACGGGCCTCGGTGACTACTGAGTGACGATCAGGGCAGGCGTGGCGGACAACGAGGACGACGGGGGTTCGCTTCGGCAGGTCATGGGCCCGCTCGTTCCAGATCAGCGACCCGAGTGGATTGCTTGGGGGTCAAGGGGTCTTCGGGCATACATGGGCCACAAGACAGCGTGAAACGTCAGCGACCAGCGATGAACGGGGCCGAGCCGCACCCAGGTCCGTCACGCATCCCCGACTGCCGCAGGGTGGGCGCACCGGCGGCGGCGCCTTTTCGTGATACCTCACGACGTCCCATCTTTCGAGGCAGGGCGCGTCCGTACTGAATCGCGAGGAATGTACCCAGCACTGGCAGGAGCGCCACACTCCAGCCGCCTGCGTGGAAGAGGACCGCGATCGCTATGCCGTTGGTGATGAGCATTGCGAGGAGGCAAAGGGCGAGGCGCACTTCCAGAAGAGACACGCGTGGAGTATTGCGGACGGGTGCAGACGCCGTGTGACCCGGGCTGGCCCATCACCTGTAGACCGCCGCACAGCGCTCCACCGTCGCCTGGAGCACCGGGACCTGAGCCCAAAGTGGGCGTGAGGCGCCGGTGAGGCGATGCTGGTGTGGCGGCAGGGTCGATGACGCACTGCTCGCGTTGCCCGTCCGGTTCCGGCCGCTCGACTCCTTCAGGGCCGAGTTCAAAAATCGGCGCGGACCTCGTCGCCGACGCGGATGTTGCCCGTGGTCAGGGGGACCAGTTGGATACCGAACCAGGTTTGTCCATGCTCCCTGCGATGACGGGCGAGGGTGCGGATCGGCTCCTTGCCGGCGGTGAGGGTGTCCGGGTCGATCAGGGTCAGTTGGCAGCGGCCACAGCGGTCGGCGAAGCGGAAGTGGACCCCGCCGATGCGGAGGGTCGCCCAGCCGTCCTCGGCGAAGGGCTCGAACGGCCCGTCGATGACCACGTTGGGCCGGAACCGTGCCATCGGCAGCGGCTGGGGTGCCTGCTCTCCACGCTCGGCGGCGCTTTCGCTCATCCAGTCGTTGAGTCGGCGGAGGGAGGGCAGCGTGGTGGCGTGCAGGGGGCCGGTGTCGGACAAATTCAGCGGGTCACCGGGACGGCCGCCGTGGTCGGTCGCGACCGGCCGGCACCGGGGGTCGTCGAGCCACGCCAGCCGTAGCGGGCGCTGGAACTGCTCTGACAGCCATTCGTGGGCTTCGTCGTCGGCCAGTCGCAGCGTGTCCAGCCGGGAGACGGCGGTGGCGACCGGCCGCCCGTCCGTTGGTTCTGGGACGGTGAGGGTGCCGCCGTCCAGCCCGGTGAGAGTGATCGCGCCAGGGGCGGGCGTCGCGAAGACGCCGAGCATGTGGTGTTCGTCGCGTGCGGTGAGGTACCTGCCATCTGGATTGAGAACGAGCCAGCGCCGGTCGTGTCGCAGCCCCCAGGGCTCGACCGTGGCCTGCCCGACGTCCACGCCCCCGCAGGACTTGACGGGGTAGACGTGCACGGCGGCGAGGCGCATGGGCGCAACCGTACTCCAGCGGTCAGGATTGCTACCAGATCGGGAACGCTGATCATCCAACCTGGACCTGAGGAATGCACGCACTCTGGCGCGACGGCTGACGTCTATCTGTGGAACTGCTGCTGAGCGCCACGAGCTGCGCGGGCGGGTGCGGGCGCGAGGGCCCACACCCGCCCGTGTCGGGGCCGTCCGGTCAGGCTGTGGCGAGCGTGCGGTGCAGCCGCCGGGCTTCGGTGACCAGCCGGCTCGACCCGCCGCGCGCCGTGACGTCGGCCAGGCCGGGCACCTCGATCCGGACGCCGGTGGCGGTCGCCGTCTCGCTGGCCAGGGTCAGCAGGTCGGGCAGGCCGCGCACGGGGCCCGGCGCGGCGAGCAGCGCCGGCAGCGCGGCGGCCAGCAGCCGCCACACGGTCAACGGCGCTCCGGCCTGGGCGGCGTCGCGCAACGGTTCGCCCACCCGGGTCGCCTTCACCGCCCCGACGGCGACGAGCTCGCCGAGCCGCCGGCCGGCACCTGTCGGGTCGAGCTGCCCCGCCCCGGCGAGGGTGAGCAGGGCGTCCAGGGCGGCGATCCGGTCCGCGCCGTGCCGGGCCCCGAGCCCGTACGCCACCGCCAGGTCCAGCGCCACCCCGCCCGGTCCGGCGCACTCGGCCAGCAATGGCAGCACGGCGGCGCCGCCCTGCTGGTCCATGTCCGCGCTCGCGGCCACCAGCGGCAGGGCGTACGCGGCGACGAGACCGCGGTGCCCGGGCAGGGTTGACGGCCATAGGTTGGCCCAGCCGCTGTAGTCGACGCTGATCGGTGCCGGGTCGGCGGTGAGCAGCCCGAGCGGGTCCTCGTACCTGTCTGGTGAGCGCAGCTCGACCAGCAGCCGCCGCTCCGCGAGCTGCTCGAACTCCCAGTCCCAGCGGGAGCTGCGGGGCCGGCGGGTGACAGTGGTGGCCCGCGCCACCGGCTGCGGCAGCCCGCCGCCGCGCAGCCATTCGGCCAGCCGGTCCCCGGCCGGCGTGCCCAGTGCGGCGGCCTTGTCGGCGACCGCGTCGTCGGTGTCGTCGGGCAGCCGCAGCAGGGCCTGCGTCAGGTCCCAGAACCAGGCCTTCCGGTCGCCCAGCGCGGCCAGCCGTTCCAGTAGCGCGAGCGGGTCGAGCAGGCCGTTGGCGGACGTGGGGGTGGCGAGCAGCCCCGGCCCGGGTTCGCCGACGTGCGCGCCGATCTCGGCGAGCCGGGCCCGCAGCAGCCGGTGCACCGGCGGCACCCGAGGGTCGGTGGCGACCAGGGCCGAGCGGTCGTTGCGGCGGACGGCGGCGAGCAGCGACTGCCACCGGCTGTGCCACCGGGGCTGGTGGTCGGCGCCGGCCGTCCGGAGCACGTCCACCACCATCCCGCACAGGCACAGCGGCTCCCAACGGTGCTCGTCGCCCCACGACCAGTGTCGGCGCTCGATCACCGGCGTCAGGGCGGCGCACACCCGGTCGGCGTCGATCGCGGTGAGCCGGACCAGCCCGTCGAGTACCCGGTCCAGCGGCGTGCCCTGCGACGGCGTACCCAGCAGGGCGGCGACCTCCTCCGCCAGCTCGTCCACGTCGGCGATCGGGGCCGGCGCCGGGGCGGGCGGTGCGGCCGCCGGCAGGTCGTCGCCGCGCGGCGTGGCCACCGCCGGGCCGGGGTTGACCGCCGCCGGGTCGAGACCGTGCCGGGTGGCCAGAGCGCTTGCCCGATCCCGCAACTCGACGGCGGGGTGCGCGACCGCGACGGCGATCACCTCGGCGATCTCCCCGGCCCGGTCCCGATGCTGCCGGGCCAGCCGGTCGAGCCAGCCGAGCTGCGCCTTCACCAGCGCCTTGTCCGGGCGGTGCAGCACGTCCCCGGAGGCCTCCAGGATCGACTCAAGGGCCAGGTCGGGCTGCTCTCGCAACACCTTCTGGGCCATGGTGGCGACCGGGGCCGGCGCGTCGGTGAGCAGCCGCAGGTAGTCGGTGGCATGCGCGGCGACCTCGGCGGTGGTGGGCCGCAGCAGGTCGAGCAGCACGGTGAAGGCGCGCAGCGCGGTGGGCCGATCGCCGCGCAGCAGCCGCCCGATCGACCGGTCGATCAGCCACGCCCGATCGAGCACGCCCTCGGCAGCCAGCTGTGCCAGCGCGGCCGGCAGGACGTGCCGCCGTCGCTCCTCCCAGGTGGTGATGACCTCGTCGAACATCATGGCCGTGCCGAGGCCGTCTACCTCGAACAGCCGGGGCAGCATGACCGGCCGGATCGGGTCCGCCCGTAGCCGCTCGACCAGGGGCACGGCGCGCTCCTTGTGGTGTTCCGGGAACGCCACCGATTCCAGCCACAGCTGCACGAACGCATCATCGGTCGGCGGCTCCGCGCCGGCGTCGCGCAGCAGCGCGGCGACGAACCGCCACCGCTGGATCCACGCCTGCCGGCCGAGTTTCGCGCCCAGCCGATGGCCCAGGTCGCCGAGCCAGGTGACGCCGCGCTCGGTGGCCACGCCGGTCACCAGCGTCGCTGCCCGCTCGCCGTCCGGGTTGACCGAGCCACGGGCGAGGATCGCCGCGGCCTGGGCTGCGGTGGGTAGACAGCCGACCACGGCGACCGCCAGGGCGGTGCTCGCGCCCGTCGTCCACCAGGTGGACCGGTCCTGCTGCCGGACCCAGTCGGTCAGCGCGACGCCGATCTCCCGGCGGCGCGGCTCGGGCAGCCCCTCCAGCGCCGCCGCGACCAGCTCGGCGGAGCCCTCCCTCACCAGCTGGAACAGGTCGCCGGTGCCGCCCGCCGCCAGCTCCCGCCGCCGACGCACCGTGCTCTTGACGAACAGTTCCCGCTCCGCGCGCCTCACGCCGACACCTCGACCTTGTCGGTGAGCAGCATCCGGGTGGCCAGGGCGTGCCGGCACGGCCCCCGTTGCCCCCGGTGCTTCGCCCACCAGGGGCAGGTGCAGGTGAGGCCGCCGTCCGCCAGCTGCCGGACCCGGTAGACGTGGTCGCCGCTGCGGACCGTGGCGGACGTCCCGTCCGGCTCCACCGCCCCGGCGTCGAGCAGCGCCCGCGCCCCGACCAGGCGGGGATTGTCCCGCTCGGCCCGGCCCGCGTCGTACGGCATCACCCGATGGAAGTACGCCGCCTCGGCGACGTCGTAGCCGACCCGGCCGGCGGTGCCCAGCTGCGCCAGGGCGCCCCGAACCCGGTCGGCGTCGATGCCGGCCTGCGACGCCAGCCGGTCCACGTCGACCGTCGGGTCCCAGGACAGCAGGGCGGAGACCAGGTCGGCGTCGTCGACCACGTCGTCGTCGGCGAGCGCGGTCAGCGCCGCCCCCTCGCCGGAGAACCCCCGGTACGGCTCGGGGGAGAGGGTGAGCGACAGCCGCAGCGCCCCGGTGTCCAGCTCCCAGGTGCTCGGCAGCGGCGCCGAGTTGGCCATCACGGTCGGCCCGTACACCCGGAGGGTCCGGGCGAAGCGCAGCATCGGACGGAGGGCGGCCAGCCGGCTCGCCCCGGCCAGGCAGACTGACCCGGGCACGGGCCGGGAGGTCAGCCGCAGCGTGCGTCCCGCCGGCACGACCCAGAGCACCGAGCGGTCCGTGGCGGTGGGCAGCCGGCGCAGGAACGCCGCCGCCTCGGCTGCCGGGATCTCTGCCCGGGGCTCGAACCGGGCGGCGAGCACCTGCACCTCGGCGAAGCCGCGCAGCCAGCGGGTCGGCAGGGGGACCTTCTTCTCCACCACCGCGCCGTCGAGGGTGGACACCGTCAGGTCGTCGGGGCCGACCGACAGGTGCAGCGGGTCCAGCCCGGCCACCCGTGACAGCGCCTCACGCAGCGGGTTGTTGACGTCGACGTTGGTGGTGCCGTGCTCCACCACGTCGCCGTCGAGGCCGGTGGGCAGGGCGTCGAGGCGCGCGTACACCCCGCAGCAGCCGGAGAAGGATTCGAAGCGGAGCCGGCCTCGGCTGCCGGTGACCACCGGGTCGAGGCTGGCCGGGCTGACCGGCCGGTGGTAGCGGGTGCGGGCGACCTCGGCCACGGCCAGCAGGCCGACGGCCGCCGCCTGCGGGGTGGTGAGGAAGCCGCGGAAGAAGCGGGGGTTCGGGGCGGGGCCGCCGCTGGTCTGCAGGGCGAGGGAGCCGTGCCCCAGGGCGGAGGCGGCGAGATACCGGTAGGTCTGCGTCACGGTCACGCCGGCAGACGGTAGGCCAACCCACCGACAACGACGGCCCGGCAGCCCGGCGCGGATGGCGAGATCATCAGACGATGGTTGTCTGGTGCGGCAGCGTGGCTCGGGTGGTGTCGTAGCCGGCGGCCTGGAGGGCGAACAGCTCGGCGTATCGGCCGTGGGCGGCCATGAGTTCGTCGTGGGTGCCCTCTTCGATCAGGCGGCCGTGGTGCAGGACGTAGATCCGGTCGGCGTGGCGGACGTTGGCGAGCCGGTGGGTGATGAGGATGGTGGTGGCTCGGCCCTGCCGGTCGCGGATGGCTTGGAAGAGGGCGTCTTCGGCGCGTGGGTCGAGAGCGGACGACGGCTCGTCCATGACGAGCAGTTCGGCGTCGCGGAGGAAGCCGCGGGCGGCGGTGATGCGCTGCCACTGGCCGCCGGAGAGGTCCTGGCCGTTGGCGAAGGTGCGGTCGAGCAGCGTCTCGTACCCGTGCGGCAGTTCGGTGATCATGTCGTGCGCGGCGGCGCGGGCGGCGGCGGTCTCGATGCGGTTGTGGCAGGGTTCGGCGGCGATGTCGCCGAGGGCGATGTTCGTGGCGGCGGTGAAGGGCCACTTGTGGTATTCCTGCGTGACGACCGCGATGCGGGTGCGCAGTGCGTCGACGTCCCAGTCGGACAGGGGCCGGCCGTTCCAGCGGATTGTTCCTTCGGTGGGGGCACGCAGCGCGGCGATCATCGCGGCGAGGGTTGACTTGCCGGAGCCGTTCTCGCCGACGAACGCGACGGTTTGCCCCGCCTCGATCGTCAACGTCACCTGGTCGACGGCGGGCGTGTCCCGGTCGGGGTAGCGCAGGCTGACACCGTCGATGTCTATCTGACGCAGGCGATCGGGTGCCGCGCCCGGGGAGTGGGCGGTCTCGTCGGGCAGGTAGGCGACGGCGCGGGCCATGAACCCGGTGTAGTCGCGGAAGTGTTGACCCTCGGTGTAGACGCGGTCGACCTGGAAGGTGACGACGGCCAGGGACCGTTGGGCGGACTGCACCGCGACGACGCAGGTCGCGGCGGCGGCGAGGGGGATGTGCCCGTTGACCAGCAGCAGCCCCAGCAGCACGTAGACCACGGCGGTGGCCACCCCCGCGATCATCGATCCCACGGTGGTGGTCGTGGTGACCCGTCGGGCCAGGGCGAGCTGGATGCCGGTCTCCACGCCCATGACCCGGTCGTACTGGTCCAGCAGGAACCGGCGCAGCCCGTACGTGCGTAGCTCGGGCGCGGAGTCCCGTTCGGCCATCAGCCGGTGCAGCAGCCACAGTCGGCGTCGGCGCACCGAGCCGGCCGCGTACGTCTGGTAGCGCAGATGCCCGGCGCGCAGCGACGCCCAGGCGTTCGGCACCGTGGCTACCAGCAGCGCCACCAGCAGCAGCGGATGGATCACCACCACGGCGGCCGCCACGGCGAGCAGACCGGCCAACCCGGCGAGCAGGTTCATCGACGACTGCACCAGCCCGGTGGTGGAGTCCGCGCCCCGGGAGGCGCGTTCCATGTCGTCGGCGAACGCGTCGGCGTCGAACGCCTCCAGCCGTACGGCGGTGGTCACCTCGAACAGCCCGCGCTCCACCTCCCGGTCCACCTTCGGGGTCAGGCCGTTCTGGGCGTAGCCCATCGCGGTGGCCATGCCCGCCCGTACGGCCGTCACCGCGGCCAACACCGTCAGGGCCGGCAGCGCCGCGACCACCTTGTCCGCGGTCGGGCCCCCCGCGAACAGTTCCACCAGCGCCCGTTGCGTGGCGAGCAGCCCGAACGCCGCCATCACTCCCGCCCCGACGGTGGCCGCCGCGACCACGAACGTGCGGACGCGGTCGGCGCGCCAGCTGACCCCGAGGGCGGCGCGGACCAGCCGGGGCAACTCGGCGAACACGGCGAACAGGCCGGCCTCTGCCCGCGCCCGCACCCCCGTCTCCCACCACATCGCCCGCAGCTCGGGCAGCACCGAATGCTGTCGACTCGACGGCTCGGCTGAGGTTTCTCCCCCGGTCGTGGTCGTGGTCGCGGTCTCTGCCATGGGCGCACCTTCCACGGGTAGCAGGCTCTCTGTCTGGTCGGGGCGGCCGGCGACGAGTGACCGGCACACGCACATGGCTCGCAGTATCCGTCCCGGCACCGACAGTTGTTGTCGTTGATCCGTGCAGCGTGATGAATTGGTGACAGGGTGTCCGGCCACGCCCCTTTGGCGGGTGTCCACAAACTTCGCCCTCCTCCGGTGGTGGGTCCGACATTTCCCTACCGGCCGGTAGCGACGATCGTTGTGACGAGGACCCCTGCCTCGAGGGGTCCTCGTTGTGTTGTGCAGAAACCTTTGGGAGGGTTACTCGGTGTTCAGCCGCATCGCCATCGTCAACCGGGGAGAGGCCGCCATGCGGCTGATCCACGCCGTTCGCGAGCTCAACGCCGAGACCGAGGCCCCGCCGATCGAGACGGTCGCGCTCTACACCGACGCCGAGCGCACCGCCACCTTCGTTCGCGAGGCGGACGACAGCTACTGCCTCGGGCCCGCGTCGGCCCGTCCGTACCTGGACCACCGGGTCCTCGAACGTGCGCTGATCGAGACCCGTGCGGACGCGGCCTGGGTGGGCTGGGGCTTCGTCGCCGAGGATCCGGCCTTCGCCGAGCTCTGCGAGAAGGTCGGTGTCACCTTCATCGGTCCGAGCGCCGAAGCGATGCGTACGCTCGGTGACAAGATCGGCGCGAAGCTGATCGCCGAGGAGGTCGGCGTACCGGTGGCGCCGTGGAGCCGCGGCGCGGTGGAGAACCTGGAGGCGGCCAAGCGCGCGGCGGCCGAGATCGGTTATCCGCTGATGCTCAAGGCGACCGCCGGCGGTGGCGGTCGGGGCATCCGGGTCGTCCGCAGCGACGACGAGCTCACCGAGGCCTACGAGCGTACGAGCCTGGAGGCTGAGCGGGCGTTCGGCAGCGGCGTCGTGTTCCTGGAACGTCTGGTCACCGGCGCGCGCCACGTCGAGGTGCAGGTGATCGCCGACGGTCAGGGCACCGCGTGGGCGCTGGGTGTCCGGGACTGCTCGGTGCAGCGGCGCAACCAGAAGGTCATCGAGGAGTCCGCCTCTCCCGTGCTCGCCCCGGAGCAGACCCGGGAGCTGAAGGCGGCGGCCGAGCGGCTCGCGTTGGCGGTGAACTACTGCGGCGCGGGCACCGTCGAGTTCCTCTACCATCCGGGCGACAAGCTGTTCGCCTTCCTGGAGGTCAACACCCGGCTGCAGGTCGAGCACCCGATCACCGAGGCCACCACCGACTTCGACCTGGTCAAGGCCCAGCTTCATGTGGCCGCCGGCGGTCGGCTCGGCGAGCGGATCCCGGCCGAGGCCGGGCATGCCGTCGAGGCCCGGCTCAACGCCGAGGACCCTGATCGTGACTTCGCGCCGTCGCCCGGCCGGATCGTCCGGCTGGCGCTGCCCGCCGGCCCCGGCATCCGGGTGGACACCGGGGTCAGCGAGGGCGACGTGATCCCGGCTGATTTCGACTCGATGATCGCCAAGATCATCGCCTATGGCCGTACCCGTGACGAGGCGCTCGGCCGGCTGCGACGCGCGGTCGCCGAGACCACGGTGATCATCGAGGGCGGCACCACCAACAAGAGTTTCCTGCTCGACCTGCTCGACCAGCCCGAGGTGATCGACGCCAGCGCGGACACCGGCTGGATCGACCGGGTCCGCGCGCAGGGCCGCCTGGTGTCCACCGGGCACTCGGGCATCGCGCTGGCCGCGGCCGCGATCGAGGCGTACGAGGCCGAAGCGCTCGTCGAGCGGCAGCGACTGCTGTCCACCGCGCACGGCGGCCGTCCGCAGGTCCAGCACGAGAGCGGCCGGCCGATCGACCTCAAGCTGCGCGGCGCGAGCTACCGGGTGACCGTCGCGCAGACCGGGTCGCGCCGATTCCGCGTCGGCATCGGGGAGGCCTCGACCGTCGACGTCGAGCTTGAGCGATTTGACGAGCACACGGGCCGGATCCTGGTCAACGGCCGGCGGTTCCGGCTCGTCACCGACACGCACGGGCCGATCCACCTGGTCGAGGTGAACGGCACCACGCACCGGGTCAGCCGCGACGAGGGCGGCGTGCTGCGTTCTCCCGCGCCCGCGCTGGTCGTCGCGACGCCGCTGGAAGTGGGGGACGAGGTCGAGGCGGGCGCGCCCGTGCTCGTCCTGGAGAGCATGAAGATGGAGACCGTGCTGCGCGCGCCGTTCAAGGCGAAGCTGCGGGAGTCTCAGGTCTCCGTCGGCAGCCAGGTGGAGACCGGCGCGCCGCTGCTGCGGCTGGAGCCGATCGGCGACCAGGCCGCAGGCGAGGCCGCGAAGACCGAGGCCGTCGACCTGGATCTGCCGCCCGAGGCGGCCGGCCTGTCCGCCGAGGCCCGGGTGGCGCGGGGCATCGCCGACCTGCGTAGCCTGCTGCTCGGCTACGACCTCGACCCCCGCGACGAGCGCCGGGCGCTGTCCACCTACCTGGCCACGCGGGCCGAGCTCAGCCACCGGCCCCTCGAAGAAGAGGTCGAGCTGCTGCAGGTGTTCGCCGACCTGTCCGAGCTCAGCCGCAACCGGCCGGTCGGCGAGGAGACCAAGGCCCACAGCCACGTACACAGCCCGCGTGAATATTTCCACGCCTACCTGCAGTGCCTGGACGTCGAGCGCGCCGCGCTGCCGGACACCTTCCGTAACCGACTCGCCCGGGTGCTCGCTCACTACGGCGTCAACGACTTCGAGCGCACGCCCGCACTGGAAGAGGCCGTCTTCCGGATCTTCCTCGCGCAGCGACGGGCTTCAACCGACGTCTCGATGATCGTCACGCTGTTGCAGCAGTGGCTGGCCGAGCCGCTCCCCGGCGACGAGCTGCGCGAGCTGGTCGGCCAGGCGCTGGAACATCTGATCTTCGCCACCCAGCTCCGGTTCCCGGTGGTCGGTGACCTCGCCCGCAGCATCGTGTTCCGCTGGGCCGCCCAGCCGATGCTGCGCCGCAAGCGTGCCGAGGTATACGCGAGTGTCCGCGGCCACCTGCGTCACCTCGACAAGAACCCCGACGCGACCGACCGCGCCGAGCGGATCGGCAAGATGGTCGCCTCACCCGAGCCACTGGTCCGGCTGCTCGGCCAGCGCATCGGCAAGCCGGGCGCCGACCACGGTCCGATGCTCGAGGTGCTCAGCCGCCGCTACTACGGCAACCGCGGCGCGAGCGACGCACGTCCCGTCGAGGTGGCGGGGCAGTCGTTCTTCACGGCCGCGTACGACCGCAACGGCGAACGCTTCCGGCTTGTCGCGGCGGCCAGCGACTTCGGCGAGCTGCCCGCGACCTTGGAAAGGATCGCCGGGCTGTCGACCGCGGACGCCGGCGCGACGCGTCCGACGCCGGCGGTCGCCGACGTGTACCTGACCTGGGCCGACCAGCCCGACGTGGACACGATGGCCGCCACCCTGCGGGAGGTCCTCGACCGCGCCGGGCTGCTGGACGTGCTCCAACGCGTGACGATGTCGGTGGCCGGGCGCAACGGCACGGCGATGCACCATCAGTTCACGTTCCGGCCCGGCCTAGGCGAGGACCGGGTCATCCGCGGGCTGCACCCGCTCATCGCCGAGCGCCTGCAACTGCCGAGGCTGCGGAACTTCGACCTGACCCGCCTGCCGTCCGCAGACGAAGAGGTCTACCTCTTCCACTGCGTCGCACCGAACAATCCGGCAGACGAGCGGCTGACGGCGATGGCCCAGGTCCGCGACCTGTCCCCGCTGCGCGACGCCGACGGTCGGATCCTCGCGCTGCCCGCGGTCGAAGGCGCGCTCGACGCGTGCCTCGACGCGATCCGCAAGGTTCAGGCGCAGCGGCCCGCGAAGAAGCGGTTCGACACCAACCGGATCACCATCTACGTCTGGCCGCCGAACGAGCTGACCATCGACGAGCTGAACGCCGTCGCCCATCGGGTGCTGCCGATCACGGCCGGCGCCGGCTTGGAGGAGGTCCTGTTCCTGGGCCGGCAGCGTGACAAGGCCACCGGCGAGCTGACCGACATCGCGGTCCAGATCTCCTACGACGCCGGCATGCGGGTGTCGATGACCGAGCCGCCGACCGAGCCGATCCAGCCGCTGGACGACTACCGGCAGAAGGTGCTCTCGGCGCGGCGGCGCGGCACCACGTACCCGTACGAGCTGACCGAGATGCTGGCCGGCCAGCGTGGCAGCTTCACCGAGTACGACCTGGACGACACCGGTGAGCTGGTCCCGGTCGAGCGGCCGAAGGGGCGGAACAAGGCGGGCATCGTCGCCGGTGTGGTGAGCACGCCGACCGAGCGGTACCCCGAGGGCGTCACGCGGGTGGTGCTGCTCGGCGACCCGACCAGGTCACTCGGCGCGCTGGCCGAGCCGGAATGCGCACGCGTGATCGCCGCGCTCGACCTGGCCGAGCGGATGCGCGTACCGCTCGACTGGTTCGCGCTGTCGGCGGGCGCCCGGATCTCGATGAGCTCGGGCACCGAGAACATGGACTGGGTGGCCGCCGCGCTCAAGCGCATCGTGGAGTTCACCCAGGACGGCGGCGAGATCAACATCGTCGTCGCCGGGATCACCGTGGGCGCCCAGCCGTACTGGAACGCTGAGGCCACGATGCTCATGCACACCAAGGGAATCCTGGTGATGACCCCGGATTCGGCGATGGTGCTGACCGGCAAGCAGTCGCTGGACTTCTCCGGCGGTGTGTCGGCCGAGGACAACTTCGGTATCGGCGGCTACGACCGGGTGATGGGGCCGAACGGCCAGGCCCAATACTGGGCGCCGGATCTGCGGTCGGCCCGCGACCTGCTGATGACCCACTACGACCACACCTACGTCGTGCCCGGTGAGAACCGGCCGCGTCGGGCGGCAACCACCGACCCGGTCGACCGCGACATCTCCGGTTACCCGCACGCGGTGCCGGGCAGCGACTTCACGACCGTCGGCGAGATCTTCTCCCGAGAGCACAACCCCGACCGCAAGAAGGCGTTCGACATCCGTACGGTGATGCGGGCCCTGGCCGACCAGGATCACGCGATTCTGGAACGCTGGGCGGGCATGGCCGACGCCGAGACCGCGGTCGTGCAGGACGTGCACCTCGGCGGCATCCCGGTGTGCCTGCTCGGCATCGAGTCCCGGTCGGTGCCGCGGCGCGGATTCCCGCCCACCGACGGCCCGGACACCTACACTGCCGGCACCCTGTTCCCGCGCTCGTCGAAGAAGGCCGCGCGGGCGATCAACGCGGCCAGCGGGAACCGGCCGCTGGTCGTGCTGGCGAACCTGTCCGGGTTCGACGGCTCGCCGGAGTCGATGCGGCAGCTGCAGCTGGAGTACGGCGCGGAGATCGGCCGGGCGATCGTGAACTTCGAAGGGCCGATCGTGTTCTGCGTGATCTCGCGCTATCACGGCGGCGCTTTCGTGGTGTTCTCCAAGGCGCTCAACCCGAACATGACCGTGCTCGCCGTGGAGGGCTCGTTCGCGTCCGTCCTCGGCGGGGCGCCCGCGGCGGCCGTGGTGTTCGCCGGTGACGTCAACGCCCGCACGGCGAAGGATCCGCGCGTGGCCGAGCTGCAGGCGCGGGTCGGCGCGGCGACCGGTGGGGAGCGGGCGGCGTTGGTCACGCAGCTCACCGACGTCCGGGCCACGGTCCGGGCGGAGAAGCTGACCGAGGTGGCCGCCGAATTCGACGGCGTGCACAGCATCCAGCGCGCGGTCGAAGTTGGCTCGGTGGATGCCATCATCCGGCCCGAGGAGCTGCGTCCGCAGATCATCGCGGCCATCGAGCGGGGCCTCGGGGCCGAGTAACGCGACGAGCCGCCTGCTCACCACGATGACCGCCTTCCTTCGAAGGTGGCGTGGTGGGCAGGCGGCCGTTCATTGCCCCGGACGCTGCGCCGGGGGATCGTCGTATCCGATCCCCACGTTCACCGGCCATGACGCGTACGACGCGTCCCGCTGGCCGATGCGTCTTGGTCAGGCCCGGCAGATGATCTCGCCGTGTAGCACGGTGAACCAGGCGTCTGTGGCGTCGGCCCATTCGCGCCAGCCCTGAGAGACGCGGTGCAGGTCGTCCCCGGTGGCCAGACCGGAGGCCAATACCTGCTGGGCCAGGTCCGAGTGCAGGATCCGGTCGGCCCACATCTGGCCCCACCACTGCCGGTCGGTGGGGGTGGCGAAGCACCAGGTGCTCGCCGTCGCGGTGACGTCGGTGAACCCGGCCTTGTGGGCCCAGGACAGCAGGCGGCGTCCGGCGTCCGGCTCGCCGCCGTTGTCGCGGGCGGCCTGTCGGTAGAGGGCCAGCCACTCGTTGAGTGCGGGCACGTGCGGAAACCAGGTGAACGCCGCGTAGTCGCTGTCACGGGCGGCGATGATGCCACCGGGTCGACACACTCGGCGCATTTCGGTCAGCGCTCGGACCGGATCGGCCACGTGCTGAAGGACCTGGTGGGCGTGGACGACGTCGAAGGTGTCGTCGGGCAGATCGAGGGAGTGGACATCGGCGACGACGAAGTCGATGTTTTCCTGCCGGCGTGCGCTGGCCTCCGCCCGAGCCAGTTGCAGCGCCGGTTCGGTGAGCTCCGCGGCGGTGACTCGACCCGCAGCCACTCGGGTGGCCAGGTCGACGGTGATGGTGCCCGGTCCGCAGCCGACATCGAGCAGGGACATGCCCGGCCGGAGATGGGGTAGCAGGTAAGCCGTCGAGTTCTCGGCGGTGCGCCATCGATGCGAGCGCAGAACCGTCTCGTGATGCCCGTGGGTGTACACGTGTGGTGCGGCCGCCATCTCGTCTCCCCAGACTTGTGATGCCCGGGCGACAAACCTAACCCGCATCTCAAATTATGGAGAAGTCATCCCATTATGTGAACCGAGTTCGCTACGACGAACCCCACACACAGGCCAAACACCAACCAGCAGATGTCGTTCCGCAGGCGCTGGTCAGGGGACAGGCGGTGCGGAGTGCACCGTACGTTTCCGTCACGCAGTCCAGGTTGCGTGCTACGGAGGCCAAGCCTCGCCGCGGTGGCTCAGGCTACGAGCAGGCGGAGACCGAGCTCAGCCGTGTCGAGGGCGACGAGGTCGCGGTTGCGTTCGGCCCACCGGCCTGAGGAAAGGTCTTCGCGGAGTGTGCTGACTGCCCGTTGCTCAGCCTGCGGGCCGACTCTGGTCCATACCGACACCGCGCGGCGTACCTGTTCGTCCAGGTACGCCTCAGGCCGGCGCCAGTACGCCTCGAAGAAGCCGTCAGCGCAGTCCCACGGGACGAGCACCGGCTCCGCGCGTCCTCCGATCGCCCGGGTCAGGTCGGCCAGGGACGGCCAGCCGACGAGGAGGCCTGCGAACTCAGGCAGGTAGTCGCGGGTGAGCCAGAACCGCTGGCGCCAGCCGGTGTCATCGGCGTCGTACGTGAACACCACCACGCGGCGGGCCACCCGCCGCATCTCACGCAGCCCGGCGACCGGGTCCGGCCAGTGGTGGACGGTGCTGACCGCCATCGCGGCGTCAAAGGACTGGTCCTCGAACGGCAGGCTCTCCGCAGCGGCGGCCACGCACGGCGCCGCGCCCACAGGACGCTGCGCCCGCATGACCGCCGACGGTTCCACCGCCGTGACGTCCCGGTCGGGTGGTTCGTAGGAACCGGTGCCAGCCCCGACGTTCAACACCGTTCGTGCGTCCCCCAGCGCATCCCAGATGCGCGCGGCGATCCGTGGCTCGGTGCGCCGCGTCGCTGGGTATGCGGATCCGATGACGTCGTACAACTGCGCGCCGAACACTTTCAGTTGCTCCTCGGGCGTCGTCCTGATTCCCATTGCTCGTGCCTCCAGTTCCCTGTCGATGGCCGTCACCATGGCAGCAGCGCGGTCGCGCTGGTCCGCCAGCAGGCCGCGCAGCCGGCACAAGTGCGCGACTGCGTCGGTGGCCGAGTCGTCAAGCAGATCCGCGATCTCCCGCAACCCGAAGCCGAGCCGCCGGTAGGCGAGCACCTCCCGGAGCCGCTCCACATCGCCGGCCGAGTAGGCCCGGTGCCCAGCCGCGGTCCGCGTGGACGGCTTCAAGAGGCCGATCTCGTCATAGTGATGCAGGGTGCGGACGCTGATGCCGGCCAACTCCGCGACACGTCCCACGGTCAGGTGCTCCTCCACACCACCGACTATGTGGCATGACGCCGCGTGAGGCGCAAGCGCTTAGCCGCTGGCTGGTATCCGAGGCGTCGCCGCGGAGAGAATGGCGCTGCGGCAAGTGCATCCGGGAGGATCGATGACCACAATGGCCGGCAAGGTGTGCCTGGTGACCGGCGGGACCAGCGGAATTGGTCGGGAGACGGCGGCGCGGTTGGCTGAGCTGGGGGCCACCGTGATCGTCGTCGGGCGCGACGCCGAGCGAGGGCGAGCGGCCGTCAAGGAGATCCGGCATCGGGCGCCCAGCGCCGAGGTGGATCTCCTGACGGCCGACATGTCGAGCCTGGCCGAAGTGCGCCGGCTGGCCGCCGAGGTGCTGGAGAGGTACCACCGGCTTGACGTGCTCGACAACAACGCCGGTGTGATCATGCTCAGGCAGCAGTTCACCGTCGATGGCTACGAGACCATGTTCGCCGTCAACCATCTGGCGCCGTTTCTGCTGACCAGCCTGCTGCGGGACCGGCTGGTGGGCAGCGCGCCGGCCCGCGTGATCACGGTGTCGTCCAATGTGCACAGCTCGGTCAAGCAGATCCCGTGGGACGATCTGGCCCGCGGCGAGCCGAGCTACCCGTTGTCGAAACTGGCGAACATCCTGTTCACAGTCGAGCTGGCCAAGCGCCTGACCGGCACCGGCGTGGTCGCCAACTGCCTGCACCCCGGCCTCGTCCGCACCCAGTTGGGCCGCGAGGTCCGCGGCGTCGCCAAGCTGCTTGTCGGGGCCGCCAAGCCCTTCATGGGTACCGTCCAGGCCGGCGCGGCCACCCCGGTCTACCTGGCCAGCGCCCCGGAGGCGGCCGAGGTCACCGGAGGCTACTTCTTCCGCGGCAAGCAGATCGAGCCGAGCTCCCTGGCGCGCGACCCCGAGGCCGCGGCGCGTCTCTGGGCCCTGAGCGAGGAGCTGGTGGCGTGAAGGCGGGTCAAGATCGTCGCCACAGACCCGGGACCCCGAAGCACGAGGCCCGGTCACCAACGCCTCCCGAGGGGACGGCTCTGGCCGACGCCCCACGCGCCGGTGAAACCAGCCCCGACGACGGAGGAACCCCACCGCCACGAACACCCGTGACGGCAGGGACGCCCGAGAAGGGCGGTGTCTCATGACCCAACCGACTTATGAGACACGCTGTAGGGGAGGGCGTTCAGGAAGGGCTTATGGCTGTTCATGAACTCCCAGCCGTAGTATCGGTCCCAATTGATGGACCAGGTCATAAGGCCGCGCAGACTCGGTGACGTGCCGCCCCGTAGGGCGTACCCCCCGCAGGATGTGCCGCGGACCAGGCAGTTGAGGGCGGCCTGGACCGCCGCGGGCGAGGTGAAACCGTTGCCGGCGCTGACCGCGGCGGGGGTGCCGAACGCGATCTGCTCCTGGCGGAGGGCGGGGAACGTGAAGCCGGTGCCCGCTACCGGGAAGCCGGCGGCGAGCATGTCGGTCATGGCGATGTGGAAGTCCGCGCCGCCCATGGTGTGGTACTGGTTGTCCAGGCCCATGATGGGCCCGGAGTTGTAATCCTGGACGTGCAGGATCGTGATGTCGTTGCGCAGGGCGTAGATGACGGGCAGGTACGCGCCGGCCCGCCGGTCGCAGCCACCGCAGTTGCCGCCGTAGAACTGGTATCCGAGCTGGACGAAGAACGTCTCGGGGGCCATCGTCAGCACGAATCCGCTGCCGTAGCGGGCTTTCAGGGTCTTCAGGGCGGAGATGAGGTTGACGATGACCGGGGTGGTCGGGCTGGCGACGTTGTTGTCGCCCGCATTGAGGGTCAGCGAGTGGCCCTCGAAGTCCACGTCCAGTCCGTTGAGGCCGTAACGGTCGATGATGGCGCTCACCGAGCTGACGAACGTGTCCCGCGCGGCCGTGGTGTTCAGCTGCACCTGGCCGTTCTGGCCGCCGATCGACAGCAGGATCTTCTTGCCCTGCGCCTGCTTCGCGCGGATGGCCGCGATGAAGTCGGTGTCACTTTCCACGTTCGGGCATTCGGCCGCCGGGCACCGGTTGAACCGGATATCGCCGGAGGTCACCGATGTCGGCTCGCCGAAGGACAGGTTGATGATGTCCCACGCTGCCGGCACGTCGGCCAGCCGCAGGTAGCCGCTGCCGTTCGCGAAGCTCGCGTGCAGGTAGCCGATCAGCGCGTGCTTGGGTAGCCCGGTGTTGCCGCATCCCGTCGTGGTCCCGCTCACCGCGCCGCTCTTGGCCGACTCACCATTTCCGTTGTACGCCGTGACGGTGTACGAGTGGGTCGAGCAGGTGGCCAGCCCGCTGACCGTCGCGGTGGTGCCGGTTCCCGTGGCGACCTGGGCCGTGCCTTCGTAGACGCGGTACCCGGTCGCACCGCTGGAGGCGTTCCACTGCACCGAGATCGACGTGTTCGTGGTGCCCGCGACGGTCAGGCCCGACGGGGTCGCGGGTGCCGTCGTGCAGCCGGTCGTGGTGATGGTGACCGTGCCAGACCTCGCCGACTCACCGTTGGCGTTGTACGCCGCCACGGCGTACGTGTGAGTCGAGCAGGTGGCCAGGCCGGTGATCGTGGCGTTCGTCGCGGTCGTGTCGGCCCGGACGGTGGTGCCTTCGTAGACGCGGTAGCCGGTCACGGTCCCGCTCGACGCGCCCCAGGACAGCGCTACCGACGTGTTCGTGATCGAGCCCACGCTCGGGGTGCCGGGTGCCGGGTGCCCCGGGCGGCGAGGCGCCGCCCGGACCGTCGAGCGAGATGTCGTCGGCGAAGTACGTGCCCTGGCCGTACCAGCCGTGGGTGTAGACCTGGACGCTGGTCTGGTTGGCCGCCGTCGTGAAGTTCACGGTCAGCTGCGTGTAGTTCGCCGCGCTCGGCGTCCACGTCGACGCCCCGCCGGTGATGCCGAGGTACACGTAGCTTCCGCGGACCCACCCGGTGAGGCTGTACGCCGTGTTGGGCAGCACGGCGACGGTCTGCGTGCATTGGGCGGTGTCGGAGGCCGACGCCGCGCCCTGCAGCGCTTTCGTGCCGGTGTGCACGGGCGTGGTGACGACCGAGCCGAGGCTGCAGGTCCATGGTGCGAGCACGCCCGATTCGAAGCCCGGGTTGCCCAGCAGGTTGGCCGCGGCGGCGGGGGTAGCGTCGACGACCACGCCCGCCACGACGGCCAGAGCCGTCACCGACGCCGCGAAGAGGTATCGAAGACTGTTCATCAGTCTATTATTAGGAACCTTTACTAATATCTCTAGGGCCTTGGCCGCGCGGTCGACCGGCGCGTCCGCTGTTGAAGCCGTTGACACCTCGTGTCACGATCATCATGCCGATCGGCGCATGGTTCGCCCGGGTGCGGAGAGGGGGCATGGTGGCCGACTTCTTTGGTGCGGCACTCGCCTTTCCCACCGTGCTGTTCAGCTTTCTGCTGCTGGTCGTGGTCGGTTACTGGCTCCTGGTGCTGACCGGCGTGCTGGACCTCGGGGATGACCTCGACGTCGACGGGGTGACCGGCGGCATGCTCGCCGGCCTCGGGTTCGGCGGGTTGCCTAGCGCCGTCGTGTTCTCGCTGCTTGTCGCGGTGGCCTGGTTCGTCAGCCTCGCGGGCACCGCGTTGCTCGACGGGCTCGGCCTCGGCACGGCTGCCCGGATCGGGGCGTCGGTCGGGGTGCTGCTGGTGGCCGCGTCGGCCGCCTGGCTGGTGACCCGCCTGGCCGCTGTCCCGCTGGGTCACCTCTTCCCGACGGGTACGGAGGCCAGCCGGCACGCCTTCGTCGGTAGCCTCTGCACCATCCGCACCGGCCGGGTGACCGTCGACTTCGGTCAGGCGGAGGTTGCCGCGGCCGACGGCTCCACCGCGATCGTGCAGGTGCGTCAGCCCGGCGCCGAGCCGCTGCAGGCCGGCAGTTCCGCGCTCATCTACGACTACGACGTCGAGGGCGAGTTCTTCTGGGTGACGCCCGCCGACCTCGCCTTCGAGACCTGACGGACACCCCCGGATCATCTGACTCGTTCCACGCTGCCCCCGTTGAAAGGAGGATGCGCGGTCCGCCCCTACCTCCAGGTCGGTCCCGCGTGCTCAATCATGGATGCCATCGCCAACTCGAACATGAATATCATCACCACCGGGATCGGCGTACTGCTCGCCGTTCTTCTCCTCGTCGTCCTGGGCATGTTCCTCCTGATCGGCCGTCTTTTCCGGAAGGTCGAACAGGGCAAGGCGTTGATCGTGTCGAAGGTCCGTCGGGTCGACGTCACGTTCACCGGCGCGGTCGTGCTGCCCGTGCTGCACAAGGCCGAGGTCATGGACATCTCGGTCAAGACCATCGAGATCGCCCGGACCGGCAACGAGGGGCTGATCTGCCGGGACAACATCCGGGCCGACATCCGGATCACCTTCTTCGTCCGGGTCAACAAGACGGTCGAGGACGTGATCAAGGTGGCCCAGGCGATCGGCACCAGCCGGGCCAGCGACCGGGCGACCCTACAGGAGTTGTTCAACGCCAAGTTCTCCGAGGCGCTCAAGACGGTCGGCAAGCAGCTCGACTTCGTCGACCTCTACACCAAGCGCGACGAGTTCCGGGACCAGATCATCCGGGTGATCGGCACCGACCTCAACGGCTACAGCCTGGAGGACGCTGCGATCGACTACCTGGAGCAGACGCCGATGTCCCAGTTGGACGCGGCGAACATCCTCGACGCCCAGGGCATCCGCAAGATCACCGAGCTGACCGCCATCGAACACGTCCGGACCAACGAGTTCCAGCGCAGCGAGGAGAAGGAAATCACCCGCCAGAACGTCGAGGCCCGGGAGGCGATCCTGGAGCTGGAGCGGCGCCAGGCGGACGCTGAGGCCAAGCAGCGCCGGGAGATCGAGACGGTGCGGGCCCGCGAGGAAGCGGAGATCACCCGGGTACGGGCGGAGGAGCGGCTGCGGTCCGAGACGGCGAACATCCGTACCGAGGAGCAGTTGGGCGTCCAGCAGGAGAACCGGGCCCGGGAGATCGCGGTCGCCGAGAAGAACCGGGAGCGGGTCATCGCGATCGAGAGCGAGCGGATCGAGAAGGACCGCGTGCTGGAGGTGATCAGCCGGCAGCGGGAGACCGAGCTGAGCACGATCGCCAAGGACAAGGAGGTCGAGGCGGAGAAGCGGGCGATGGCCGAGGTGATCCGCGAGCGGATCGCGGTGGAGAAGACCGTCGCCGAGCAGGAGGAGAACATCAAGCGCCTGCGGGTGGTCGAGGAGGCCGAGCGTACCCGCCAGGCGGTGGTGATCCAGGCCGAGGCCGAGGCCCAGGAGAACCTCGTCAAGGACATCAAGGCCGCGGAGGCCGGCGAGGCGGCGGCCAAGTTCAAGGCCCGCGAGGAACTGGTGCTGGCCGAGGCGCGGCAGCAGGCCGCCGAGTTGGACGCCCGGGCGAAGATTCGGCTGGCCGAGGGGCTGCAGGCCGAGGCCGCGGCCGCCGGCCTGGCCGACGTGCAGGTCCGCGAGCGCGGCGCCGAGGCGGTCGAGAAGGTCGGCCGTGCGGAGGCCGCCGTCGAGCGGGAGAAGGCGCTGGTCGCCGCCGAGGCGGTACGCGAGAAGCTGAAGGGCGAGGCCGAGGGCCTCACCGACAAGGCCGCCGCGATGGCCGCGCTGGACGACGCCACCCGCGAGCACGAGGAGTACCGGCTCCGGCTTGAGCTCGAGAAGGAGGTACGCCTCGCCGGGCTGGACGCCCAGCGGCAGGTCGCCGAGGCGCAGGCGAAGCTAATCTCGACCGGTCTGGAGCAGGCGAACATCGACATCGTCGGTGGGGACAGCGTCTTCTTCGACCGCCTGCTCAACTCGATCTCGTTCGGCAAGAGCGTGGACGGCTTCGTCAACCACTCGGAGGTGGCCCGGGACCTCACCCGCCCGTGGCGGGACGGCACCGCCAGCTTCACCGACGACCTGACCCGGATGCTCAGCTCGCTGCACAGCGGCGACGTGCAGAACCTCACCCTTTCCGCGTTCCTCCTGCAGCAGATGCGCGCCGGCGGCGCTAACCAGGGCAAGCTCCAGGAACTGTTGACGGCCGCGCAGCGCCTCGGCGTGGCGGACACCCCTGTGGCCGCCCTGGCCGGCGCACGGCAGCGCGCCGGTGAGTGAGCCGGTGACCGGTCCCGGCGCCGCCCGCGCCGGGACCGGAAGCCCGGCGGGAGACGGCACCACGGCCGACCTGGGGCTCGACGCCGGCAGCTACGAGGTGCTGCGTAACCGGCTCGCCGGGCAGGCCGCCGAGCTGACCCGGCGGGCGGAGGCGCTGAACACCCGACGGCTGGCGGTGTTTGGCAGCGCCGAGTTGCGCCTGCTCGGCACCGAGCGGATCCGGACCGGGCACAACTGTGTGCCACGAGACCTCGTCTCGGTCGGCGGGCTGATGCTCTTCGGCTACAACGTCTTCATCGGTCTCAAACCGGAGACGACGGTCGACGACGTCTTCTCGCTGCACACCTTCACCCGGGAGGCCGGCGCCGACGGGGACGTGTTCCGGTTCGACGCGGCCGGCCCGAACGAGTTGCCCGGGCTGCTGCGCGACCCGCGGTTCCTGCGCGACTTCGGCGAGCTGTACCGCTACTACCGGCAGACCTGCCTGCTGCAGCTGCGTCACCTCGACGGGCGGCTGCTCGCGGTGTTCAAGACCGGCCCGCGGACCGACGACATTCGGGTGCTGCGCTGGCGGATCGGCACCGACGGCAGCGTCGACTACCTCGACAACCAGGGGGAGCGGGAGCACGTCTTCCCACCGACGCACGACTTCGAGTGGATCGAGACCACCCGGGACGACCACGTCCCGGGCCGGCACCCGCACATCTCCATTCAGAACGAGGTCTTCGTCGAGACGATCGGCGGCACCCTGACGGTCAAGGTGGAGAACAACACCGAGACCGGCGAGGGCATCTACAGCGAGCCGGTGGACGAGCCGTTGCAGAGCCTGGCCGACGCCGAGGTCGGCTGGGCGCGGGTCGGCCCGCTGATTCTGCTGCGGATCCGGCCCTACAAGGAGACCGAGTGGCGGCACCTGGTCTTCAACACGCTGACCCGCAAGGTGGTCCGACTCGACGGGATCGGGCCGGCCTGCCAGCGGCTGCCCGAGGACCACGGGATCATCTTCCCGGGCGGCTACCACCTGGCCACCGGGGTCACCCGTACCTTCGACACCGACGTCTCCAACCTGGAATTCGAACGGGCCGTCCGTTCGCCCAACGGGGAGGACGTCCTCTACGTCTTCCACGCCCGGGCCGAGGGACGCTCGCTGCTGCTGCCGTACAACGCCATCCGCAAGGAGGTGGCGGCACCGATCCCGTGCCACGGCTTCGCCCTCTTCGACGACGGCACGCTCGTGGTGTTCCGGGCCACCTCGGCGGAGCCGACCCGGGTCCACCCGATGCAGATCTGGCAGACGCCGTACGTCTCGGACGCGTACGCCGCCGCCCAGCCGGCCGGAACCGGCCCGCTGGAACGGGTCGGCAACGCGGATCTCGTCCGAAGCATCTCCGACTGCCTCTCGGTAGCCCGGATGGTCGACGGCACCGCCCCGACGTCCGGGGTCTACGAGGCACTGATCGCCGCCTGCGCCCGGATCGCGGACCACCACCCCTGGCTCGGCGACCCCGCCCTCGGCGATCTGCTGGCCCCGCTGGCTGAGCTGCGGCGCACCGCCGTCGCGGTCCTCGACGAGTACGAGACGGTCCGGGCGCTGACCGAACAGGCGCGCGGCGCGGTGGACGACAGCGAGACCCGGATCGCCTCCCTGGCCCGCCGCGCCCGCGGCGAGGCGCCGCTCTCCGCCGACGACTGGGTGACGCAGCTGGGCGGGCTGCGTCAGGCGCGCGGCCACCTGGAGACCCTGCGGGAGCTGCGGTACGTCGACCACGGGCGGGTCGACGAGCTGGCCGCGCGGCTCGACGAGGAGTTGGCCGTCGCCGGCCGCAGGGCGGTGGAGTTCCTGCGCCGGGCCGACGCGCTGGCCGGCTACCAACAGGAGGTGGACCGGCTCGCCGGGCAGGCTGCCGGGATCGGCACTGTGGCCGAGGCCGCGCCGGTCCGGGATGCGCTGACCGAACGCGCCGAGGGCCTGCAAACCATCACCGACGTGGTCGGCGGGCTGGACATCGCCGACGCGACCGTCCGCACCGGCATCCTGGCCCGCGTCGGTGAGGTCCTCGGCGCAGTGAACCGGGCCCGGGCCACGCTCGACAACCGCAGCCGCACGCTGCGGGAGACCGAGGGCAGGGCGGGATTCGCTGCCGAGTTCGCGCTGCTCGGTCAGGCGGTGACCGGGGCGCTGGCGGCGGCGGACACCACCGAGCGCTGCGACGAGCAGCTCGGCCGCCTGCTGCTGCGGGTGGAGGACCTGGAATCACGGTTCGCCGAGTTCGACGACTTCCTCACCGAGCTGGCCACCCGCCGGACCGAGATCTACGAGGCGTTCTCGTCACGCAAGCAGGCGCTGCTCGACGAGCGGGCACGCCGCGCCGACCGGCTGCTCTCGTCGGCGGACCGCATCCTGGTCAGCGTGCGGCGCCGCGTCACCACGTTGGCGTCGCTCGACGAGATCAACACCTACTTCGCGGCCGATCCGATGGTGGGCAAGCTGCACGCGGTCGTCGATGAGCTGCGTACCCTCGGCGACCAGGTCCGGGCCGAGGAGCTGGACGGGCGGATCCGCGCCACCCGCCAGGAGGCCGCGCGCGGCCTCCGCGACCGAACCGACCTGTACGCCGACGGCGGCGAGACGATCCGCCTGGGCCGGCACCGGTTCGCGGTCAACACCCAACCGATCGACCTGACCGTGGTCCCGGACGACGGGCGGTTGGCGGTCGCGGTGACCGGCACCGACTACCGCGTCCCGATCCGGGACGAGGACTTCCAACACACCCGCCGGTTCTGGGACCAGCCGCTGGTCTCAGAGTCGCCGCAGGTCTATCGCGCGGAGTACCTGGCCACCTCGATCCTGGCCGACGCCGAGGCAGGCCGGGACGGGCTCACCCTGGCCGGGCTGCACGCGGCGGCGGCCGAGCCGGACGATCTGCGGAAGCTGGTCCGCCAGCACGCCGAGGTCCGCTACGACGAGGGCTACGAGAGCGGCGTACACGACCACGACGCCACCGAGATCCTGCGGACGCTGCTGCGCCTGCACGCCGGCGCCGGGCTGCTGCGCTACCCGCCCGCCACCCGGGCCGCGGCGCAACTGTTCTGGCGCTTCGGCACCGACGAGCCGGCCCGGCGGTCCTGGACGGCCCGGGCCGCCTCGCTGGCGCGTTCGCGGCAACGGTTCGGCCGCCCGGCCCGCCCGCTGTCGCCGACCGCCACCGACACCAGCGAACCCGGTGTAGCCGCCGGTGACGCGATCGACCGCCTGCACGCCGAGCTGGCCGCCGAAATCAGCCGGTTCCTGTGCGACGCCGGGCTGCACGGGCCGGTCGGGGAGACCGACCTGGCCGGGGAGTACCTCTTCGAGGAGCTGTCCCGGCAGCCCTTCGGTTTCGCCACCGCCGCCGGCGCGCGCGCCCTGCTCGACCGGTTCCGGCGCGCCCTGGGTGGCCCACGGTCGCCCTCGGCCCGCGAGTTCGACGACGACCTGCGGGCGCTCGACGGCGACCTGGCCAGCCGGCACCAGCTCGTCGAGGCGTGGCTGAGCGCGTTCCTCGCCACCGACGACGGCTCCCTGTCCGGATACGACCTACCGGAGGCGGTCGCCGTCGAGCTGTGCGACCCGCAGCTGCCCCGGCAGGAGGCAACGGCAACCATGTCGGACACGGTCGGCGGACTGCTCGGCGCGCACCCGCGCATCGACCGGGCGACGATCACGCTGCGGCTGGACGAGACCCTGGCCCGCACTCGGCGGTTCCGCGCGGAGCTGGTGCCGGCGTACCGGGACTACCAGCGCCGGCGCAACGCGCTGGTGGCCGCCGAACGGGACCGGCTGCGGCTGGCGGAGTACCGGCCGAACGTCATGAGTGGCTTCGTCCGCAACCGCCTGCTCGACGAGGTCTATCTGCCGTTGATCGGCGACAACCTGGCCCGGCAGCTCGGCGCGACGGGTGACGCCAAGCGGGTGGACCAGTCCGGCCTGCTCCTGCTGATCTCCCCGCCGGGCTACGGCAAGACCACCCTGATGGAGTACGTGGCCAGCCGGCTCGGCCTGATCTTCGTCAGGGTCGACGGGCCGGCCCTGGGTTCGGCGGTCACCTCGCTCGACCCGGCACAGGCACCCGACGCGACCGCCCGGCAGGAGGTGGAGAAAATCTCCTTCGCGCTGGAGCTGGGCAACAACGTCCTGCTCCACCTCGACGACATTCAGCACACCTCCCCGGAGCTGCTGCAGAAGTTCATCCCGCTCTGCGACGGGCAGCGCCGGATGGAGGGGGTCTGGGATGGCCGGTCGCGCACGTACGACCTGCGCGGCAAGCGGTTCGCGGTGTGCATGGCCGGCAACCCGTACACCGAGTCGGGGCAGCGGTTCCGGGTGCCCGACATGCTCGCCAACCGGGCCGACGTGTGGAACCTCGGCGACGTGCTCTCCGGCCGCGAGGAAGTGTTCGCGCTCAGCTACATCGAGAACGCGCTCACCGCCAACCCGGTGCTGGCGCCGCTCGCCGGGCGGGACCGGGGCGACGTCGAGCTACTGGTCCGCCTGGCCCGGGGCGACGACACGGTCCGGGCGGACCAGCTCGCCCACCCCTACTCGACCGTTGAGTTGGAGCAGATCGTCGCGGTGCTGCGCAAGCTGCTGCGGGTGCAACAGGTGGTGCTGGCCAACAACCGGGCGTACATCGCCTCGGCGGCCCAGTCGGACGACTCCCGCACCGAGCCGCCGTTCCAACTCCAAGGCTCGTACCGGAACATGAACAAGCTGGCCGAGCGGATCGTCCCGGTGCTCACCGACGAGGAACTGGAGGCGGTCATCGACGACCACTACCTGGCCGAGGCGCAGACCCTGGCCGCCGGTGCGGAGGCCAACCTGCTCAAGCTCGCCGAGCTGCGCGGCCGGCTGACGCCGGAGCAGGCACGGCGCTGGGCCGAGGTGAAGGCGGGATTCCAGCGGGCCCGGGCCCTCGGTGGTGCCTCGGACGACCCGGTGGAACGGGCGGTGGGCGCGCTCGGCCTGCTTGCCGATCGGATCGGCGGGGTGGAGGCGGCGATCGGCCGGGCGGCCAGCCGAGACTGACCGACCGCGGAGCGGATCACGGGGGCGGAATTCGGGCCGCGACCTGCTCCCGGGCGTGCGGGCACTCGTCGAACCGCGACGGGCAGGCCAGGGCGTGCTCGATGAGCTCCTTCGCGGCCGTTGCCCGGTCGATCCGCTCCTGCAGGTCCACCACGTGCCGGCGCAGCAGCTCCGGGTGGTCCATCGGATTGTCCGTGCCCAACAGGGTGCGCAGCTCCCGCAGACCGAATCCGGCCTCCTTGCCCATCAGGATCATCGCCACGCGCACCAGGTCGGCGTCGCCGTAGCGGCGCTGCCCGCCACCGTCCCGACCCGGCGCGAGCAGGCCCACGCTCTCCCAGTGCCGCAGTACATGGGTGGCCAGCCCGAACCGGTGCGCCAACTCGCCGATGGTCCAACCGCCGTTTGACTTCATGTGCACATTAACCTGCACGGTGAGGCGCATGAGCAAACCGAAACGTCTGCCGTTCGCGATGCTGCTGGATCGCTTCCTGGTACGCGCGACGGTCGACGAGGTCGAGAACATCACCACGCGGATGCGCCGAATCCGAGTCACCGGCGAGTCATTGCGCGGTCTGGACTGGACACCCGGCCAGCACGTCCGGGTGCGCGTCGACGCCCTGACCCTTCGTTCCTACTCCGTGTGGGACTTTGCCGACGGCCGGCACCTGGACCTCTGCGTCCTCGATCACCCCGGAGCGGGCCCGGGGGCACGCTGGTCGCGGCAGGTTCGCGCCGGCCAGCCGGTGTCGTTCACGCGTCCGCAGGGGCGGTTGCTGCTGCGCGACGGCGCGCCGTACCACCTGTTCGTGGGCGACGAGACGGCTGGCGTGGCCTTCGGCGCCATGCTGCGTGCCCTGCCCGTCTCCGCGCGCACCTACGCGGCCATCGAGGTCGAGGGGCCGGACGACCGTTTGCCGCTGCCCCGAACCGGCGACATCCACTGGGCCCACCGCACTGGGCCGGCCCCGGTGGTTGCCGCTCTCCGCGCACTCGACCTGCCCGCCGAATCTGGTGCCGCCTACGTCGCCGGGGAGGCCCGCACCTGTCAGGCGGTACGCCATCACCTCACGGCCGAGCGGGGCTGGCCACGGTCCGCAGTCGCGGTCAAGGCCTTCTGGGCACCGGGCAAGCGCGGTCTGGACTGACGGTGCCGAAGAGAAGGGGCCCCGGCGTGGTCGCCGGGGCCCCTCATCCCATGATCAGCGCAGCTCGTACGCCCGGATGACGGTCTGGTCGAAGGTGTTGCCCTTCGTGTCCGCGCCCGAGGCCTTCAGCGAGACGAAGCCGCCCGTCTTCGGGTGGGTCACCTGCACCTGCCACGACCCGCCGTGGTTCGACACCGTGGCGTTCTTCCAGGTCTTACCGTCGTCGTAGGACACCTGCACGGTCAGCTTGTTCACCTTTCCCGAGCCGTCGGTCTGGGTGAGCGTCACCGGGTATGCGACCGTGCTGCCGGCCTTGCCGACGTTGTGGTCGTCGAGCGGCGGCGCGAAGCTGACCGCGGTCAGCGGCAGCGACTGGGGTTTCTTGGCAGACGCCGACTTGAACGTCCAGCTCACCGACAGCTTGGTGGTCAGGCGCGCGTCGCGTTCCAGGCTGCCGTCGAAGCGGAACGTCGCCGCGCCCGGGGCCACGTCTTCGGTATAGACGCCCGGACCCTCGTTGGACTCGGCGATCAACTTGCCGTTGCGGTAGAGCGCCCCGTGCCCCGAGGTGATCTGCCCGTAGCCGGCTCGTCCCTGACCGTCGCCGAGCAGGCCGGGGGAGATGTACATGAGGTCGCCCTCACGCCCTGCCGGCACGTCGCCGGGGAAGAACGGCGCCACGCTCGGCCCGAACACACCCTTGTTCCACTGTTCCTGATAGGTGCGCCCGGCCTTGTAGGTGGTCAACGCGCCGTTGTCGGACAGCGTCTCCGGCCAGTCGTCGCCGTCGGTCGGCATCTCCACGATCAACTCGGTCTGCCAAGGCGTGTCACCCGTGTAGAACTCGGTGCGGGTGAACGGAAGCAGGGTCTCCCAGCCGATCGCCCAGCCGCCGCCGCCGCCCGGTGGTGCGAAGAAGGAAAACTTCACGCCGGCGCTGCCCGGCACCACCGCCGCGTGCGAGGACCGCACCGTGGCGAAGTCCTTCGGCTTCAGGTGCTTGACCAGGCCGCCGAGCAGGTCGTTCTTGCTGAACCAGCCCACGTTGTAGACGTACGGGGTGCCGGACAGGTCACCCTCCTCGTCGACCTTGGCCAGGGTGCCGCTGAGCTGCGAGCTCAGGCCCTTCGCCGGCTTGGGCCCGATCAGCTTGCTGAAGATCGAGGCAAAGTCGCCGCTCCCGACCCCGACACCCATGTCGAAGTCCTTGCCCTCGACATACCGCGCGTCGAACGACGCCAGCAATGGCATCGCAGTCGGGTCCGGCACCGTGACGTCGAAGCCCTTCGCCCCACGGGCGTCCATCGAGACCGTCGTCGGCCCGCTGACCTTCAGCTTCGGATACATCAGCTGCGAGGTGCTGTAGCTGCCCCCGTTCTCCTCGTCGACCCAACTGAACGCGAAGTAGTCGCCCGGAGGCAGGCGCAGGTCGCTGCTCGCGCCGAAGGTTATGTAACTCCGGCTCCAGTCCTTGCGCAGGAACACCGTGAACGCGCCCTCGGCCGGGGCGCCGCCGCGTTCGGTCGCGGTGACCTTCACCGGGTACTTGAGCTCCTCGCGTACCACGCCGAAGGGGGTCTGCACCGAGACGCCCGCCGCGGTCGCGGTGAGCTGGCCGCCGAGGCCGCCGGTCACGTCACCGCCCTGGCGGGTGTCGGCGGTCAGCGTCACCGAGGCCTGCCCGCCGGCCGGCACGGTCACCGTGTCAGCGTCCAGGGAGAAGATCCCGGCCGGTGCGTCGGTGCTCAGCCCGAGGCTCAGGGTCACCGGAGCGCTGCCACCGTTGTGGTAGGTGACAGTGCTGCTGCGCACCTCGTCGTTGTCGTGCGGCCACTCCTGC
>NZ_JBEYIX010000032.1:0-67206 GCF_040636055.1 Micromonospora sp. NPDC006766
GTCGGGTGACCGACCACCGGGCCGCGCCCGTTCGCACCGCCTCACGGGGTCATGGTGGCGAATGCGATGACGTTGTCGACGTAGCTGCCGGCACTCTGGTCGAAGGCCCCGCCGCAGGTGACCACCCGAAGGCTGGGGGTGTCGCTGGGGCCGTAGACCAGTTCGGTGGGGAAGTCCGTCTTCGGATACGACTTCACCTCGTTGACGGTGAAGGTGGCGGTCGAGCCGTCCTCCCGGGCGACGCTGATGGTGTCGCCCGGTTTGAGCGCACCGAGGTTGAAGAAGACCGCCGGACCGAGCTTGGACGAGTCGACGTGGCCGACGATGACCGCGTTGCCAGCTTCCCCCGGGCTGGCCCCGAGGGAGTACCAGCCCGCCTTCATGGCCTGCGCCAGCGGGGGCACCTCGATGCTGCCGTCCGGGTTCAGGCCCAGGCTCATGATCTCGGCGTGTACGCCGATCGTGGGGATCGTGACGCTGGTCGGGGTCGACCGGGACAGCGCGGCGGGGGCCAGGTCCGGGTTCGGCGCCGGGTCGTCGGCGGAGGGTTGGTCGGCGGTCAGCGGGCCGGCGGTCGCCGGATTGGCGCCGTTAGCGGGGCCCGGGATGGCGGGTGAGGTGGTGGGGGTCGTGGTCGGGCCGGCCGTGGCGGCCTGGGCGAGCGGCTGGGGCGGGCGGGGCGGCGGCACGGTCCGGAAGGACGCGCCGATCATGACGGCGCCCACCACGGCGAGGAGAACGACGACGGCCGCGCCGGCGGCGCGCCACGGCTTCCCGTGACGGCCGCCGGCCCGTGTCGCCGTCCGGTCAGACGAGCTCATTGGCCCGCCGCCGACGCAGCAGGACCATTCCGCCCAGGGCGGCGGCGCCGATCACGCCCACCCCGCTGGCGGCCATGCTGCCGTTCATGCTGGTGGTGCTCATGCCGCCGTCGCCGCCGTCAACGTGGCCGCGCGGGAAGCAGTGGTCGCGGTCACGGTCGCGGTCCTTGCCGTCGCGGCCACGCTGGTCCTCGTCCCGGAAGCCGTCGTGGCGGCCGTCCCGGCACTCGTCCCGGCGGCCGTCCCGGTGGTCGTCCCGGCACTCGTCCCGGCGGCCGTTCCGGCGGTCGTCCCGGCGGTCGTCGCGGAAGTCGTCCCGGCACTCGTCCCGGCGGCCGTCCCGGCGGTCGCCCCGGAAGCCGCGGTCCTCGCTGTCCCAGCGGTCCTCGCACCGCTTCTCGCAGCCCCGCCGCTCCTCGTGCTTGAACTCGTGGTCCCGGCACCGCTCACGCTCGCGGTCCTTGCCGTCGCGGTCGCGGTTGTCCCGGTCGTTGCGCTTCTCCTCGCGGCCGCGCTCCTTGCCGTCGCGGTCGCGGTTGTCCCGGTCGTTGCGCTCCTCCTCGCGGCCGCGCTCCTTGCCGTCGCGGTCCCGGTTGTCCCGGTCGTTGCGCTCCTCCTCCTTCTTGCCGTCGTGCTCCTTGCCGTCCTTGCCGTCCTTGCCGTCGTGGTCCTTGCCGTCCATGTCCGACCCATCGTCGGTCATGCCGCCGCCCTGTCCCCAGTCGCCCGGCTGCCAGTAGTCATCGGACTGGCCCCAGTCCTCGTGGTCCCGGCAGTTGTCCAGAAGGCCTGCCTGCGGCGCAGCGGTGACGCTGTCCACGTACGCACTGTGTGCGGCCGCGTTCGCCGCCCCGGGCGAGAACAGCAGCAGGGACGCGCCGCCGAGAGCGGCGCCCGCAACGACCTTTCCGAGCATCTTCTTTCCCATGACCTGCGTCACTCCATCCCTGTTTGTCCTGAGCCCGACGACGGTCGAGCTACGGCCAACGTTAGACCGTTTCGCGACTTATCCGAGCAAAGATTCGTGTTCAGCAGTTTGTTGACTCCTAGTGGCATAGGGGGTGCTACATGGCTTATGCCGCATCGGGCGCGCTGCTTCACTGCCTCGACCCGTCTGCCGGCAACTGGCCGCACTCGTCTCGCCTGAGCTGTTCGCCCCGGGGTCGGCCTGGTCTTTCATTGAGGCATTGCCATGGAAGCGCTCCCATGCAAGAATCGCTGCACGCGGTTCGGGGAGCCACACCGCGAGCTCAGACGTCGAGGGCACCCGGGGCACCGGGCGACGTCCGACCCCTCGACCGGCCGAAGTCGGCCGGTCGCGTTCACCACCACCACCAAGCCCGTCCGGGTCGGGCACCCCCCGAAGACACCCGTGGCGCCGAAGGCCGTCCGTGGCGGACGTCCCAAGGGCCCATTTCGCCGGGCCGTTACGCGCGGATCCGGTCTCGCTCAAGGAGATCAGTGGCATGAATCTGTGGAGAAGGCTGTCCGGCCGGAGCCGGGCGCTCGCACTGACCGGTGCGGGCGTCCTGGTCGCCGGCGGACTGGTGACCATTCCGGTCACCGCGGCGCAGGCCGCGACCCAGTGCAGCGTGGACTACAGCACCAGCGACTGGCCGGGTGGGTTCACCGCCACCGTGACGATCAAGAACCTCGGTGACCCGCTCACGTCCTGGACGCTCGGCTTCACCTTCCCGAACACCACCCAGCAGGTGCAGCAGGGCTGGTCGGCGATCTGGTCGCAGAGCGGCCGGAACGTCACCGCGAAGAACGAGTCCTACAACGGCTCGCTGTCCTCGGGTGCCAGCACCACCATCGGGTTCAACGGCGCCTGGAGCGGCAGCAACCCGAAGCCGACCCAGTTCACCTTGAACGGCACGGTCTGCAACGGTGGCACCCCGCCCACCAGCACCCCGCCGACCTCGGCGTCGCCGACGACGCGGCCGACGACTTCGCCGAGCACCTCCCCGACCACGTCTCCGACCGTCTCCCCGACCACTTCCCCGGGGCAGCGGGTGGAGAACCCGTACGCCGGGGTCAAGGGGTACGTGAACCCGGAGTGGAAGGCCAAGGCCGACGGCGAGCCGGGCGGCAACCGGGTCTCCAACAACCCGACCGCGGTCTGGCTGGACCGGATCGCCGCCATCAACGGCACCCCCAACAGCAGCTCCAACGGCGCGATGGGCGTCCGGGACCATCTGGACGAGGCGCTGCGGCAGGGTGCCGGCTACATCCAGTTCGTCATCTACGACCTGCCCGGCCGGGACTGCTCCGCGCTGGCCTCCAACGGTGAGCTGGGCCCGAACGACCTGCCCCGCTACAAGGCCGAGTACATCGACCCGATCGCCGCGATCCAGGGCGACGCGAAGTACCGGAACCTGCGGATCATCAACATCATCGAGATCGACTCGCTGCCCAACCTGGTGACCAACACCTCGGGCAACGCGGGCGGCACGGCGATGTGCGACACGGTCAAGGCCAACGGCGCGTACGTGAACGGCGTCGGCTACGCCCTGGCCAAGCTGGGCGCGATCGGTAGCGTCTACAACTACGTCGACGCCGCGCACCACGGCTGGATCGGCTGGGACACCAACCTCGGCCCGACCATCCAGACCATCAAGCAGGCCGCCACCGCCTCCGGTAGCACGGTGAAGAACGTGCGCGGCTTCATCGTCAACACGGCGAACTACTCGGCCCTGCAGGAGCCGTACGTCAAGATCACTGACAACGTGAACGGCCAGACCGTGCGGCAGTCCAAGTGGATCGACTGGAACCAGTACGTCGATGAGCTGACGTTCGCCCAGGCCTTCCGGCAGCAGGCGGTCTCGGCCGGCTTCGACAGCAACGTCGGCATGCTGATCGACACCTCCCGCAACGGCTGGGGTGGCACCGCCCGGCCCAAGAACGCCGGCCCGACCACCAGCGTCGACGCCTACGTCGACGGCGGCCGGATCGACCGGCGGGTCCACGCCGGCAACTGGTGCAACCAGGCCGGTGCGGGCCTCGGCGAGCGTCCCCGGGCCAACCCGACGACGGGCATCCACGCCTACGTCTGGGTGAAGCCCCCGGGCGAGTCGGACGGCTCCAGCAAGGAGATCCCGAACAACGAGGGCAAGGGCTTCGACCGGATGTGCGACCCGACCTACACCGGTAACGCCCGCAACGGCAACAGCATGAGCGGTGCCCTGCCGAACGCGCCGATCTCGGGCGCCTGGTTCTCCGCGCAGTTCCAGGAGCTCATGCGCAACGCCTACCCGCCGCTCTCCTGAGCTAGCGGCCGGCCCACCCGCTGCGCGGGAGTGAGGCACCGCCGCGCGGGTTCCCACGGGCCCCCGGTCGACCCGACGAGGTCGGCCGGGGGCCCCCGGCCGTGCGGCTGTGCGGCCGTCAGGGGACCGTCTTCTCGATCGCCGCCCGGCCCAGCTCGGCCAGGTCGCGGCGGGCCCGCTCGATGTTCTGCGGGGTGAGGTCCTGACCCCGGGCCAGCACCAGGTCCTCGGGATCCCACGGCTGTTCGCCGCCGGTGCGCCGGTTGTCAGCGGCCCCCTCGGTGCCGGTGCCGGTCGCCCCGGTCCCGGTGCCGGTCGGCCCGAACCCGGCCGCGTACGGGTCGCCGAGGATGTCCGGTGACCCGGTGTCGGGCACCGCGCCGTCGGGCTCCGTGAAGGCGGGGTTGTCCCGGTCTGTCCCGCCGCCCGTGCGCAGCTGCGGCACCGTGCTGTCGTCGTCCACCGCCGCGGCCGCCTCGGGGGTCTCCTCCAGCGGCCGATCGCCACCGCGATCACGATCCGTCATGCTGCTGCCTCCTGTCCCGTTCCGTGATCCCCCTGGCGTACCCGGCAGCGGCCGGGCCATGCCGCCGGGACGCAGGTCAGCGCTCGGCACCACGCGTCCCGGCGTCCGGGTCGACCATGGCCGGTTCGGCGCCGCCGTAGCCGGCCGTCTCGACGGCCGACCCCTCGCCCGGGCCGGAGCGCTCGGCGCCTTCCGGGCTGTGCAGCCAATCGCCGGCCGTCGGATCGGCCCGCGCGTCGTCGAACGGGTCGGTCCGTCCCGGGGCCCCGTCGCCCGGCTGGGCGGTGTCCTCGCCGCGCTGATCCCGCTCGTCCTCGGGCCGCCCACTGGCGAGCGCCGAGGCGGCCACCGCGTCGGCCACCGTGGTCGCCCCGACGAACGCCGTCTGCACCGGCGCCGGGTCGTGGTACTCCGGCCGGCCGTCGGCGTCGGCGGCCTCCGCCTCCCGCGGCTCGCGCGGGTCCTGCTCTTCCTGGCGCATGGTCGGCGACCTCCTCAGCGGCTTGTGACGTCGTACGCTGGTATTCCTCCACCTCGTGATCGCCAATCCCGATCCGCGGCGATTTCCTGAGGATTCTCGGACGGTAGCGACGGGCGAGACGGCCGGTAGTGCAACCGCCGGTGATTACGTATCCTGCCCAGGGCGCCCGAGCCGGGCCGGGCGTCGTGGCCGGGGAAGCTCGGCCGGTGCCAGCGCCACCCCTGCGACACCCTTCCGGGCGAGGTCTGATGAACACCCGTGACTGGCCGATCCGCGCCAAGCTGACCGCGCTGGTCATCGGTCCGGTGACCGCGCTGCTGGCGCTCTGGATCTTCGCGACCTCACTGACCTTCGGGCCCGCCCTCGACCTGCTCGCCGCGCGTACCCTCCTCTACGACCTGGGCCGGCCCGGCGAAGCGGTCGTCGCCGAGCTGCAACGGGAACGCCGGCTCTCGGTGGTCCAACTCGCCGGAGACGGCACCCTGCCCGCCCTGGCCGAGCAGCGCACGCGCACCGACCAGGCCGTCGCCGAACTGCGCCGCCGGGTCGACGGGCCGGATCTGCGCGATGCGGCCGACGACCTGCTCAACACCCGGCTCGACCAGTTGCTCTCCGCGCTCGACGCGCTGCCAGCCGGCCGGGGCTACATCGACGCCCGGAAGGTCGACCGGGCCGGGGCGATGGGGCTCTACAACGGCATGGTCAATTCCGCCTTCCAGGCGTTCTCCGCGTTGGCCACCCTGCCCGACAACCAGATCAACCGCGAGGCGCTGGCCCTGACCGCGCTCGGCCGGTCCCGGGAGCTGCTCAACCAGACCGACGCGCTGCTCGCCGGCGCGCTCACCGCCGGCCGGTACGCCGAGGGCGAGCACCAGCAACTGGTACGCACCATCGACAACCAGCGCTTCCTGATGGAAACCGCGGTGGCCGACCTGCCCGACGCGGCCCGCGCCGAACACCGGCGATTCGTCGAGGGGGAGGCGTACGTTCGGCTGCACGCCCTCCAGGACACCCTGATCCGTAGCCGGGACCTGCCCGCCGATCTCGACGTACGGGCCTGGGAGTCCAGCCAGGCGGCGGTCTGGCAGGGGCTGCGGGACTTCGAGCTGCGCGGCGCCGACGACCTGACCGAGCGGTCCGTGCCGATGGCGGTGGGCATCCTGGTCCGGCTCGGCGCCGCCGGGGTGCTCGGTCTGCTCGCCATCGTCCTCTGTCTGCTGGTGGCCCTGCGGGTCGGCCGGTCGCTGGTCCGCCGGCTGACCGGGGTCCGCACCGCCGCGCTGGACATGGCCGAGCAGCGGCTGCCCGACGTGGTCGCCCGACTGCGCCGCGGTGAGGACGTGGACGTCGCCCGGGAGGCGCCGGAGCTGGACCACGGCAGCGACGAGATCGGCCAGGTGGCGCGGGCGTTCAACGAGGTACGCCGCACCGCCGTGCAGGCCGCCGTCGACGAGGTCACCCTGCGCCGCGGCCTCAACGAGGTGTTTCTCAACATCGCTCGGCGCAGCCAGGGGCTGGTGCACCGGCAGTTGGCTCTGCTGGACCGGCTGGAGCGGCGGACCGAGGACCCGGATGAGCTGGCCGGGCTGTTCCAGGTTGACCACCTCGCCACCCGGCTCCGGAGGCACGCCGAGGACCTGGTCATTCTTGCCGGTGCGGCCCCCGGCCGGGGCTGGCGCAGCCCGGTCGCCGCGGTCGATGTGGTGCGCGGCGCGATCTCCGAGGTGGAGTCGTACGACCGGGTCGACGTGGGGCAGATGCAGCCGGCTGGGGTGCTCGGCCGGGCCGTCGGCGACGTGATCCACCTGCTCGCCGAGCTGATCGAGAACGCCACCGCCTTCTCCCCGCCCGGCACCCGGGTGGACGTGACCGGGCGCAGCGTGCCCAGCGGGTACGCCATCGACATCACCGACCACGGGCTGGGCATGTCGCCCCAGACCCTGGCGGACGCCAATCGGCGACTGTCCCGCGCCCCGGACTTCGATCCGGCCGAGAGTGCCCGGCTGGGCCTGTTCGTGGTCGCCCGGCTGGCTGCCCGGCACGGCGTCCGGGTCGAGTTGCGGTTGGCCACCCCGGCCGGCACGACGGCCAGCGTGCTCCTGCCGACCGACCTGGTGACGGAGGAGCCGACGATCGGCCCGGACGTCAATCCGAGCGGCCCCGACGAGCGGCGGTTGGCCAAGGTGACCCGGCTGACCACGGTGCCTCGGCCGGGTGCCGCCCGGCCCGCGCGGGAAGGGCCCGGGGCGTCGGTGGTGTCGCTGCCCGCCGGCCGCGCCTCCTCGGTCGAGCCGCCCGCCGACGGTGACGGCCTGCCCCGCCGGGTCCGCCGACGCGGACCGGCGAATCGCGCTCGCCCGGTCGTCGCGGACGCCCCGGCGCACCGGCCGCCCGAGGAGGCCCGGCGGGCCATGTCCGCCCTTCAGGCCGGCACCGCCCGGGGCCGCCGGGACGGCGCCCGCGCCGCCGCCGACCGGCTCCCGGAGGCCACGACCACCGAGCCCGGCCCGCCGGCGCCGGCTTCGGAACCCCCGACCGCAACTGAGAGGGACGCCTAGTGGTGCACACGACGCGGCAGAACGCCGATCTCGACTGGCTGCTCGACGACCTGGTGGCGCGGGTACCGGCCGCCCGCGAGGCGGTGGTGCTCTCGGCCGACGGGCTCCTCCTCGGTGCCTCCGCCGAACTGGACCGCAGCGACGCGGAGCACCTCTGCGCCCTGGCGTCCGGCTTCTCCGGCCTGGCCAAGGGCGCCACCCGGCACCTGGACGGCGGGTCGGTCCGCCAGACCGTGGTGGAGATGGAGTCCGCGTACCTGTTCGTCACGGCGGCCGGGCAGGGCGCCTGCCTGGCGGTGGTGAGCGACGCCGACGCCGACATCGGCCTGGTGGCGTACGAGATGGCGATGCTGGTGATCCGGGTCGGGGAGTATCTGACCGGCCCGCCCCGCACCGCGTTGGGTGTGACCCATGCGGACTGAGTCGCCGGGCCCGCAGCACGAGTGGCTGGACGCCGCCGCCGGTCCGGTCGTCCGTCCGTACGCCGTCACCGGCGGGCGGGTGCGGCCGCCGGTCGGCGGCTTCGACCTGGTGGCGTACGTGCTGGCTGCCCCGGCGGCCGACGCGGCCGGCCTGCCGGGTCTGCAGCCGGAACACCGGCGCCTGGTGGAGTTGGCCCGTACGCCCGCCGCCCTGGCCGACCTCGCCGCCGACCTGGACCTCGCCGTCGGCGTGGTCCGCGTGCTCCTCGGCGACCTGATCGCTCGTGGGCTCGTCGCGGTGCACCAGCCGCCGGCCGCCGTGCACCTGCCCGACGACAACATCCTCAAGGCGGTGGTCAGTGGACTTCGTGCGCTCTGACCGGGAGGCGGCCCCGGCGCCGGTCCCGTTGGCTCTGAAGATTCTCATCGCCGGCGGCTTCGGGGCCGGCAAGACGACGCTCGTGAGCACGCTGAGCGAGGTTCGGCCGTTGCAGACCGAGGAGGTGCTGACCGGGGCCGGGGTCGGCACCGACGACCTCTCCGGGGTGGAGGAGAAGTCCACCACCACGGTCGCGATGGACTTCGGCCGGATCACCATCAACGACGACCTGCAGGTCTACCTGTTCGGCGCCCCCGGCCAGGACAGGTTCTGGTTCCTCTGGGACGAGCTGGCCTTCGGTGCCCTCGGCGCGGTGGTGCTCGCCGACACCCGTCGGCTGGCCGACTGCTTCCCCTCGATCGACTACTTCGAGCAGCGCGGCATCCCGTTCGTGGTGGGGGTGAACTGTTTCGACGGGGCCCGGCGATTCGGCCTGGCCGCCGTACGCGACGCGCTGGACCTGGACTCACACGTGCCGTTGGTGCTCTGCGACGCCCGGGACCGGCACTCCGGCAAGCTGGTCCTGATCGAGCTGGTCGAGCACGTCGCCCGGCAACGCGGTGAGCCGGTGCCGGTGGGCTGACCTCTGATTGGATCGACGGAGGACCCGGCGAAAGGTGGGATCGGTGCGCGCACAGGACACTATCGTCCATATCGGTGGCTACACGGCGGAGGCGGGCGGTCGGGCCGAGGGCATCGTCGCCGCCCGCCGCGATCCGGTGTCGGGGGAGCTGACCCCGCTCGGCACGGTGGCGGTCACGCCGGCGCCGTCGTTCCTGGTCCGGCACCCGGCGGCACCCGTGCTCTACGCGGTCAACGAGCTGCCCGAGGGGCAGGTCAGCGCGTTCCGGGTGGCCCCGGACGGTGATCTCGACCCGATCGGCGTCCGCCCGACCGGCGGGGCCGAGCCCTGCCACCTGGCGGTCACCCCGGACGGGCGGCACCTCGTCGTGGCGAACTACGGCGGCGGCAGCGTGGCCGTGTTCCCGCTCGGCGGCGACGGCGTGCCCGGAGAACGCAGCGACCTGGTCCGACACGAGGGGCACGGCGCCGACCCGCAGCGGCAGGACCGGCCGCACTGCCACCTGGTCTCGCCCGACCCGGACGGCGGCCCGCTGCTCGCCGTCGACCTGGGCACCGACTCGGTCTACCGGTACGACCTGGACGCCGCCTCCGGCCGGCTGGTGCCGCGCGCCCCACGGCTGCGTACGCCGGCCGGCGCCGGACCCCGACACCTGGCCCGGCATCCGGACGGCCGGCGCTGCTGGCTGGTCGGCGAGCTGGACGGAACGGTCACCGGGTATGACCTGACCGCCAACGGGCTTCGCCAGCGGATCCGGGTGGACGCGAGCGGGCGGGTCGGGCACGTCCAGCCCTCCGAGGTCGCGGTCGGGCCGGACGGCCGCTTTCTCTACGTGGCCAACCGGGGGGTGGGCACGGTGGCCGTCTTCGTGCTGGCCGGCGCGGTGCCCGAACTGGTGGCCGAGGTCGACACCGGCGGGGAGTGGCCGCGACACTTCGCCCTGGTGGGCGGGCACCTCTACGTGGCCGACGAGCGGGCCGACATGATCAGGGTCTTCCGGGTGGATCCCGACACCGGGGTGCCGGAGCCGGTGGGTGAGCCGGTGGCGGTGGCGAGCCCGACCTGCGTACGGCCGTGAGGCCGGGCGGCGGAGCCCCCTCCTCGGTGGTTAGTGATCACTCTGCCATCACCTGCCGTTCACTCAGCGTGAGAGTTCGCTGGTCACGGGTTGCTGCTGCGTAACTTTCGTCCGAACGGTTGTGGCAGTAACCCTGCCGGATCCGCAGGATGGTCAGCGTGTCTGGCCGCCATCGCATGCGTTCACGCCTTCGAGGAGCAGGTGCCGCCGCAGCGGCCACCGCGCTCGTGCTCGTCGTAGCCGGTTCCTGGGTCGGTTACCGGCAGCTGGCGGGTCCGTCCTGCTCCGGGCGGATCGAGCTGTCCGTCGCTGCCACCCCGGAGATCCAGCCGGTCATCAAGGCGGCGGCCGACAAGTGGGTCGCCGACGGAGCGGCGGTCGACAAGACGTGCGTCGCGGTGACGGTCACCGCCGCCGAGCCGGTCGACGTGGCGGCTGCGGTGGCGAGCAGGCACGGTGCCACCCTCTCCGGCGTCGGGCAGGCCAGCGGCACCATGGTGACGCCGGACATCTGGGTGCCGGACTCGTCCACCTGGCTGCTGCGGCTCAAGAGCGGCGGCGCCACCGCCTTCGCCCCGGGCAACGGCGCCTCGATCGCCCACAGCCCGGTGGTGCTCGCCATGCCCGAGCCGGTGGCCACCCGGTTCGGCTGGCCGGAGAAGAAACTGACCTGGACGGATCTGCTGCGGCAGGTCACCAGCAGCAAGCCGCTGCGCGCCGGCATCGTCGAGCCGACCCAGGACGCGGCCGGCCTGTCCGGGCTGCTTGCGTTGAGCGCCGCGGCCGGCGGCACCGGCAGTGCCGGGTCGCCGCAGGCGCAGGAGGCGATGATCGGGGCGCTGCGGCAGCTGGCGACCAACCGTTCCTCGCTGCGCCAGGACCTCCTGGCGCGCTTCCCTCGCTCGTCCGACCCGACGGCCATCGCCGCCGGGTTGAGCGCCGCGGCGTTGTCCGAAGAGGACGTCCTGGCGTACAACAAGACCAAACCGCCGGTCCCGCTGGCCGCGCTCTACCTGGACCCTCCGCCGGCGCCGCTGGACTACCCGTTCGCGGTCCTGCCCGGGATCGAGCCGGTCAAGGCGTCGGCCGCGAAGGTGCTCTTCGAGGCGCTGAACACCGCGCAGTTCCGCAACGGGCTTGCCGCGCAGTCGCTGCGCGGGCCCGACGGCACCTGGGCTGAGGGGTTCCAGGGCCCGCGCGGGGCGTCGAGCCCGGCGGGCGGCGAAACCGTGGCGCCGGTCGGCCAGGGCGGCGCGGCCGGCCTGGACCCGGCCACCATCGAGAAGGCCACCAGCACCTGGTCGGTCGCCACCCAGTCCGGCCGGATGCTCGCCGTCATCGACGTCTCTGGCTCGATGAGGAGCAAGGTGGCGACCGCCAACGGCGCCACCCGGTTGCAGGTCACCGTCGCGGCGGCGAATCAGGGCCTCCAACTCTTCGACGACTCCTGGTCGATCGGGCTGTGGACCTTTTCCACCAATCTCAACGGGCCGCTGGACTATCGGGAGATCGTGCCGATCAAGCCGCTGGCGAGCAACCGCAACGCGTTGCGGCACGGCCTGGGCTCGATCAAGCCGTCGAACGGCAACACCGGCCTCTACGACACCATGCTGGCGGCCTACAAGAAGGTCCAGGAGGACTGGGAGCCGGGCAAGGTCAACTCGATCGTGCTCTTCACCGACGGCAAGAACGAGGACGCCAACGGCATCTCCCACAAGGAACTGCTCGCCCAGCTGAAGAAGCTGCGCGACCCGGAGCAGCCGATTCAGATGATCATCATTGGTATCGGGAACGACGTCAGCAAGGGGGAGCTCGAGCCGATCACGGCGATCACCGGCGGCCAGACGTTCGTCACCGTCGACCCGACCAAGATCGGTGAGATCTTCCTACAGGCGATCGCGCTGCGGCCGTCGGCGTCCCGCTGACTCACCGCCCGACGAACGCGTCCGCCGTACTCGGGTCCGTTGCGGCGAGACGCTTTCCGGTTCCACCGGGTCTCGGGAAGGTGACGGCAATGCGTCCGGAAGCTGTCGGTGTCCATGACTGTCAAGGCATGATGTCCGGGAGCTCCGGGCCGGCGACCCCCGAACGGGGTAGTTCGGTGCGGGGGCGGCCTGAGCAAAGTGGGGAGAGCCGGTGACCTCGGCGACGCTGTTGACTCCCAGCCCGGCGGCGACGCCGCAGGGCGGCGACCGTTCCGGGCCGACGCGCGCCGCCGAACGGGCGTACATCCGGGCCCTGGTGGTGCTGGACACCGCCGTGCTGGCGGTCGCGATCCTGGTCGGTTACAGCGCCCGCTTCGGCGACGGACAGCCGCGCGGCTCGGCGATCCCGTACGTGGTGGTCGCGCCCGCGCTGCTGCTCGCCTGGCTGATCTCGCTGCGGGTGATGCGCTGCTACGACGACCGGGTGCTCGGCTACGGCGCCGACGAGTACCGGCGGGTCAGCACGGCGAGCCTGCGGCTGGCCGGCGGCATCGCCATCGCCGGGTACATCGCCGAGGTGGGGGTTTCCCGGGGTTTCCTGGCCATCACCTTCGCGGTCGGCACCGTGGGCCTGGAGGTGGCCCGGTTCGCCGCCCGCAAGTGGCTGCACCGCGCCCGCAATCGAGGTGCCGGCTGGTCCCGCAAGGTGCTGGCGGTCGGCGACACCGCGCACGTCCTGGAGCTGGTGCACACGCTCCGCCGCGAGCCGTACGCCGGCTACCAGGTGGTCGGCGCCTGCATTCCGGACGCGCTGCTCGCGCCGGTGCCGCAGCGGCTGGGCGACGTGCCGGTGGTCGGCTCGTTCCGGGGCATCCCGGAGGCGGCCACCGCGATCGGCGCGGACACCGTGGCGGTGACCGCCTCCGGTGAGCTGACCGCCACCCGGCTGCGGCGGCTCGGCTGGCAGTTGGAGGGCACCGGGATCGACCTGGTGGTGGCCCCCACGTTGACCGACGTCGCAGGCCCGCGCATCCACACCCGCCCGGTCGCCGGCCTGCCGCTGATCCATGTGGAGGCGCCCGAGTTCCGGGGCGCGCGGAAGCTGGTCAAGGCCCTGGTCGATCGCTCGCTGTCGCTGGTGGCGCTGCTCGTGCTGCTGCCCCTGCTCGTGGTGATCGCGCTCGCGATCAAGCTGGACAGCCGGGGGCCCGTGCTGTTCCGCCAGGTCCGGGTCGGTCAGGGCGGTGAGGAGTTCGGGGTCTTCAAGTTCCGCACCATGGTGGTCAACGCGGACGACCTGCTGGCCGAGCTGGCCGCGCGCAACGAGACCGACGGCCTGATGTTCAAAATGCGCGACGACCCCCGGGTGACCCGGGTCGGCAGGCTGCTGCGCAAGTGGTCCCTGGACGAGCTGCCCCAGCTCGCCAACGTGCTGCTCGGCCAGATGAGCCTCGTCGGGCCCCGTCCGCCGCTCCCCTCCGAGGTGGCCCGGTACGACGGGGACGTGGCCCGGCGCCTGCTGGTGAAGCCCGGCATGACGGGCCTCTGGCAGATCAGCGGCCGATCCGACCTGAGCTGGGAGGACGGCATCCGGCTCGACCTCTACTACGTGGAAAACTGGTCGCTCGCCGTCGACCTGACCATCCTCTGGAAGACCTTCGGCGCGGTGATCCGCAGCCGCGGCGCGTACTGAGCCGGGTCAGCCGGTCGGGTCGTCGGCGGTCGCGCAGGGGCCGTCGTGGTCGTCGCGGCGTCGGCAGCGGTCGGCGTCGTCGAGCGGGGCGTCACACCAGATCCGGGTACGCACGAACTGGCGGTCTTCTTCGCTGAGGGTGGTTTCGCCGAAGTCGATGGCGGTGACGTGGCCGAGCGAGTCGCGCAGGGCCACGGCGAGGGTGGTGGCCTCGTGCTGGCTGGTGAGCGTGGTGGGCAGGTGGATGATCCAGCGGGGTGCGGTCATCACGCCTCCCGGCCGTCGGGGGCGTGGTGGTGGCAGCGCTTGTGTCGCGACTGCCACTGCCGGAGGGCCTGGCGGATGCGTTCGGCCTCGGTGTTGGCCGTGGTGAGTTCGCGGTGCAGGCGTTCGAGTTCGTCGGCGACCTGGTCGAGGTGGTCGCGTACCTGGGTGGGATCGAGGCCGCGCCAGCGGCGGTCGAAGACGGCGGCGCGGACGTGGTGCGGGAGTAGGCGTTTTCTGGTTCCGTAGATCATCGGCGGGCCGCTTCCTGTTCGGCGATCAACGCGTGGATCTGCGGGTCTGTGAGGCCCCGCTGGTCGAGGACGCGGCGGCCCCAGCGGTGCAGGCGGCACGGGTGGGGTGCGCGATCGTTGCGGCAGCGCGGGCCGTCGGGCCACTGCTCGGCGGCGTGCACGGTGATCGCCTTGATCGCGAAGGTGACGTCTTCGGCGGTGATGTAGGGCGGCAGGGGAATGTCGCCGAGAATGGCGTCGATCGAATCCATGACCCTCCTTTATGGATCGCCGATGGTGCCCGGGGCGGATGCCGGGATGAGGTTCGGGGGAGGCATCCGCCCCGGGCGTGACCCTGTCACGATTCGGTGGGTCGTCCACAATGCTTGTTTCGCCGCTGGCCTCGGGCAATGTTCTGCCGCAGAATGCGAACCAAGGGATGAGGTGCCTTACGCGACAACCGCAAAGGAGATAACGTGGACGACTCGGGAAGCACCGTCCCGCGTAGGCAACTCGGCAGATATCTGAGAGAACTTCGGGAAAACGCGCACGTGACGGTGTCGGCAGCGGCCAAGGAACTGGAATGGTCCACGCCGCGGATCTGGCGTTACGAAACCGGCCAGGTTCCCATGCACCCGAACGACGTGGCGGCTATGTGCCGGGTCTACGCCGCCTCTGCGGAGACCATCGAGACCCTGCGGGCGCTGGCCCGGGAGACCAAGGCGCACGGCTGGTGGCACAGCTACGGGGAGGCGATCGAAGACTGGTTCAAGTTGTACGTCGGCCTGGAGGCCGCCGCCACCAAGATCCGCAAGTACGAGGCGGACCTGATTCCGGGCCTCTTGCAGACGGTCGAGTACATGCGTGAGTTGATCACACTTGACCAACCGGATCTGCCCGAGGTTGAGTGCCAGGCGAAGGTGGATGTGCGCCTTCGCCGGCAGCGGCTGCTGGCTCGGGCGGTGCCTCGGGCACCCTATTACGACGTGATCCTCAGCGAGGCGGTGCTGCGTAGGCCGCTGCGCGATCGGTCGGCGATGGTCCGGCAACTCGAATCGCTGGTGGTGAACAGCCAGCGGCACAACATCATTATTCGGGTGCTCCCGCTGAACGCGGGCCTGTTCCGCTGGGCGGACACGGGCACCTTCACCGTGCTCGACTTTCCCACCGACGTGCGGGAGCCGGAGCCGACCACGATCTACATGGACGGTCCGTGCGGGGCGGTCTACCTTGACAAGGCGTACGAGATCGAGGTCTACGAGCAAGCGTGGCGCTCACTCGGCGAGCGGGCGCTCGATGTCGATGAGTCCCGTGAGTTGATCACGGCAATCGCGAAGGAGATGACCGATGAGGCGTGACGGAGTGTGGCGGAAGTCGTCCCGGTCCGGCAGTAACGGTGAGTGCGTCGAGGTGGCGGGGTTCGCCGACTCGATCGGGGTGCGCGACAGCAAGGATCGGCAGGGGCCGGCGCTGAGCTTCGACCCGGCGAGTTGGGTTCGGTTCGTCGCGGCCACCCGCGCCGACCAGCTCGGCAACCGGGCCTGATTCGCTCACGGTGGGTCTGGTGCCGGCGCATCCGCCTGCACCAGGCCCACCTTTCGCGTTAGGCGACCGGCAGGCCGAGCTGTTGGGCGACCGCCTTGCCATCGCGCCCGGCGAACGGCTCGTAGGGGCGCTGGCCGGCGGCGATCTCCGCGTTGAGCGCCATGAGTCGGCGGGTGATCTCGTCCTTGTCCTGGGCGATCGACTTCGGCCAGCCGTAGCAGGCGGCCACCGCTTCGTCCAACTCCTTGTGCAGCTTCTTGAGATCGGCGTATGCGCCGTCGTCCACCAGGTTGTAGAGCGGGGTCAGGCCGAACTGCTCTTGGACGCAGATTTCCTGGCGGCGGGCGATCATCCGCCGACTCGCCTCGGCCACCCGCTCCCGCTGCTCGTCGGTCACTGGATACGGCCACGGGAACGGCAGGAACGCCGAGGTCGGAGTGTACCGGAGGTCGCCCTTCAGGGTTGAGGACTGCGACCAAGCCCATGCGCTGTGAATGGAGGACGACAGCACACCCATCGAGTAGTCATCGTCGAAGGCGAACACGTATACCAGGTCGCTCGGGCACGTCCACGGCTCGCACCAGGTCAGCAACAGCCGTTTCCCGATCCGCCCGGCAACGATGTAGCGAGGAAGGCCGGTCATAGCATCCCGAAGAGCTGTGTAGGGCCTTCCGAAGCGCCACCAGTTCTCGCGGCGGAATCGGTCCTTGTTAGTCTCGCGGATCGGCTTCACCCGCTCCCGGACGATCTTCAGCGCGGCGGGGTACTTCATAGCCAACTCAAGTGGGCGCTGCCCGAAGTCGATGATCCAGCGGCCTGGGCGCTGCCCCGGGTCGTCGGCGATGTCCTCACCGATGAGGTATGGACGGACGACCTCTCGGTAGTTGGCTTCGCGGGAGGCGAGGAGAGCGGTCGCCTCGGCCTCGGTCAGGATGAAGCCCTCTCCGACCGGGGTCATGCCCTGGAAGCACCGCTCCTTGTTCGCCGGCAGGGCGGGCGCATCAGCTGTGGACTGCTCCGGCGGCCGGAGTTCGGCCGTGATGCCGCTGACCTGCTTGTTGTCGAGGTTGAACTCGGTGGGTGGCTCGGCGGGTGACTTGACCCAGTTGACCAGGCTGACGTGGACCTTGGCCTCGCCGGGCCAGGTCTGGCTCGAGACCGCGTCGGTGATCACGCCGCTGTTGCTGGTGACGTACTCCAGGCTGGCGGAGCGGGCGCGGTTCTGGGCGATCGAGTTGGTGCCGACCAGGCCGGCCCGCTGGCCCGGCTTGAGGTGCTGGTGGGCACGGCGGAACCAGTAGACGCAGAAGTCTTTGACGCCGACCTTGAAGGTGCTGTTGAGCCACCTGAGGTAGTCGTCGCCGTGGGCGTCTCGCATGAACTGCGAGCCCAGGAAGGGCGGGTTGCCGACGATGCAGTCAGTTTCCGGCCAGGTTGCCCGAAGGGCGTCGGTCGTCCGGATCGAGCCGAGGCTGACCAGGGGCAGTGGCGGCTCGGCCGCGCCGTACTTTTCGATCATCTGCCGGTGGCCCATCCAGAGGGTGACCCGGGCGACGGCGGTCGCCATCGGCACCACGTCGATGCCCTGCATGTTGCTGAGCGGGAAGTACGGCAGCCCGGTGGGGACCGGCAGGCCGGACGCCTTGGCCAGCGCGGCGATCCGCTCCTTGAGGGTGTGTTCGAGGTGACGCAGCTCGCGATAGGCGACGTAGAGGAAGTTGCCGCAGCCACAGGCCGGGTCAAGCACCCGGAACCGGCATAGCTCGTCCAGCAGGGCCACGCCCTCGTCGGGAGTCGTCACCGCGTCGATCCGGGCCCGCCACGGCTTGACGATCGTCGGCCGGACGATCTTTAGGATGTCGATCTCGTGCGTGTAGTGCGCGCCGAGGGCGCTGCGGTCGCCGCTGAGGAAGCCCTCGATGAGCGAGCCGAAGATGGTCGGGTCGACCTGCCGCCAGTCGTACTTGGAGATCTCCAGCAGCTCGGCGGCCTCCTCCTTCTTCAGGTGGACCAGGGCAGGCTTGTTGAACAGGTCGCCGTTGACATAGCGGGTGCCCTTCAGGACGCCCTGCCGGCCGTGGTCGTCTGGGTCGTTGAGCGAGGTGAAGAGACCCCCGAGCATCAGGTATGACGACCAGACCTCGCCGACCTGGGTGAGGAACGTCAGCGTCTGCTCGGTCGGCCGCCCCTCGATCATGTTGTAGTCCTCGGCGAAGAACAGCCAGACCATCTGGAGGATAAATCGCTGGATCGACTCGGGCGGGGCCGCCTCCCGGTCGAGGAGGCCCTGGTAGACCTTGGCTACGGCGACGGCGGCGACCGTCGTCAATCCCTTGCTGCTGTAGTGGAACAGCGGCTCGTCCCCGGCCAAGACCATCAGGGACTCGTACCGGTCCGGCAGTTCGGCGAGGGCGAACGCCATCAGCGGAGCGTTCGGATACTTCCCGGGCTCCCAGATCTCGAAGCGCTGGAACGAGCAGAGCACCACGAAGCGGGGCGCGGGCCGCCCGGCCGTCACGTCGGCCGAGTTGTGCCAGTAGTCGAGCGCCTGCTTGCGGTGCTGGGCGAGTCGAGCGGTCTCCTTGGGGGCCTTCATCTCGACGATGAGCTGGCCCGGCAGGTGCAGGTCCATGATGCCGGTGGACGAGTGCGCGTCCTCGAAGGCCGCGCCGGCGTCCTTGCGGTCGCGCCCGTAGCACTCGAACAGCTCGTTGAGGAAGGTCTGCGCCTCGGCGCGCTCGGTGCCGGCGTAGCCCTGCCACCGGCCGACGAACTTGACCAGTGCCGACCGGATCTGCTCACCACTGCGCATGGTTAGAAGAGCTTAGGTGAATCCGCCGAGAAGTAGGCACCTTGAAACAGGTCCTTGCGGGCGATTTCCAGGTTGCGCGCCGCCGTTTCCAGCATCCGCGCCAGGTCGTCGCAGCCGACCGTCATGGACACGGTGCGCTTCGCCCGTTCTGTCCGTTTGATGGCCTGCTCGATGTTGAGCAGCGCCTCGGATACCTCGCGGAGCCCGGCCTCGCGGGCGGCCTGTTCGGGGGTGTGGCCAAGATCTGACATGTGCGGTCCTTTCGGGGCCGAGCGGACCCAGCGTACGGCCTGGCCTAGCCGTTTCGCGAGCGCGACCGGTCGGGGCGTGACGCACATCCTGCCCGGTCAACCCGATGCTCGTGCCAGCCAGCCGACGGGCTGGTCGATGATGCGGCGGACCACTGAGGCGGCCCCGCCGACCGCCGCCGACTGTGCGCCGAGCACCGCTGGGCGTACCGTCACCGGCGCCCACGCGGCGGTGAGCACCCGCCGGGAGACCTCGGCGAGCACCGGCGGGGAGAGCCACGGGGCGAGCGGTGCGTATCCGCCGCCGAGCACCACGGTGTCCAGGTCCAGCAGGTTCACCACGCCCGCCACGGCCACCCCGAGGGCGGTGCCGGCGTCGGCCAGGGCGGTCAGGGTGGCCGGGTCGCTGGCTGCGGCGAGGTCCGCCAAACGGGCCGCGGCGGTGTCGGCGGGCAGGTCCGCGTCGGCCAGCCCGGCGGCGGCCAGGATGGCCTCCTGGCCCGCGTACTGCTCCAGGCAGCCCTGGCCGCCGCAGCGGCAGGGCCGACCCTTCGGCTGCACCGGGAGGTGGCCGATCTCGCCGCTCCAACCACGGGTGCCCCGATACAGAACCCCGTCGAGCACGATCCCGGCGCCGATGCCGATCTCGCCGGAGATGTGCAGGAAGCTGGCGGATCCCCGGGGGCCGGCGTGCAGCTCACCGAGGGCGGCCAGGTTGGCCTCGTTGTCGACCACCAGCGGGGGGATTCCGTCGACCGGCTCGGCGAGCGGGTGCCCGGCGAGCAGCCCGGGGACGTCCACGTCCCGCCAGCCCAGGTTGGGGGCGAGCCGGACCAGGCCGCCGTCGCCGACCAGGCCGGGCACGGCGAGCGCCGCGCCGGCCAGGGTCAGCCCGTCGCGTACGGCTGCGGCGCGGGCCTCGGTGGCGAGCCCGGCGAGCCGGTCCAGGGCGGCGGCGGGGGAGAGCGGGCGCAGGTCGGCGCGGCGCACCAGGTGGTGGCGGACCGCACCGCTCAGGTCGACCACGCAGGCGGCCAGGTAGTCGACGTTGACCTCAAGGCCGAGCCCGGCCGGGCCGTCGGTGGCCAGCACCAGGCCCCGGGCCGGTCGTCCCGCCCCGGTACGCGGCGCGGGTGCCGCCTCGGTGACCAGCCGGCCGGCGATCAGGTCGTCAACGACGGCGGAGACGGTGGCCCGGGTCAGCCCGGTGTCGGCGGCGAGCTCGGCCCGGGAGGGCGGTCGGTCGGCGGCAGCGATCCGCCGGAGCACCACCGCGAGGTTGAGTTCGCGGAGGCTGCCCTGCCGGACCGCACCGGTGGGGCTGGCGCTGGTCACCCCTTGACAGTGCCACAATGCCGCCATTTAATTCAACCACTGAACAAATTGCGCCCTCGGAGGTTCGCCATGGCACCCCGTCCCACCCCCGCCGACAAGTTCTCCTTCGGTCTCTGGACGGTGGGCTGGCCGGCCCGCGACGCGTTCGGCGACGCCACCCGCCCCGAGCTGGACGCGGTCGAGGCGGTGCACCGGCTCGCCGAGCTCGGCGCGTACGGGATCACCTTCCACGACGACGACCTGATCCCCTTCGGTGCGGACGCCGCCACCCGGGACGCCCACCTGGCCCGGTTCCGCAAGGCGCTCGACGAGACCGGCCTGGTCGTGCCGATGGTCACCACCAACCTCTTCACCCACCCCGTCTTCAAGGACGGTGGGTTCACCAGCAACGACCGGTCCGTGCGCCGATACGCGCTGCGCAAGGTGCTGCGCAACGTCGACCTCGCCGCCGAGCTGGGCGCCCGCACCTTCGTCATGTGGGGCGGCCGGGAGGGCGCCGAGTACGACGTGGCCAAGGACATCCGCGCCGCGCTGGACCGCTACCGGGAGGCCGTCGACCTGCTCTGCCAGTACGTCGTCGACCAGGGCTACGACCTGCGCTTCGCGCTCGAGCCCAAGCCGAACGAGCCGCGCGGCGACATCCTGCTGCCCACCGTCGGGCACGCGCTGGCGTTCATCTCCACCCTGGCCCGCCCCGAGCTGGTCGGCCTCAACCCCGAGGTCGGCCACGAGCAGATGGCCGGGCTCAACTACGCCCACGGCATCGCCCAGGCGCTCTGGCAGGGCAAGCTGTTCCACCTCGACCTCAACGGCCAGCGCGGCGTCAAGTACGACCAGGACCTGGTCTTCGGCCACGGCGACGTGCTCAACGCGTTCGCCCTGGTCGACCTCTTGGAGCACGGCGGCCCGAACGGCGGTCCCGCGTACGACGGGCCGCGGCACTTCGACTACAAGCCCTCCCGCACCGAGGACATCACCGGGGTGTGGGCGTCGGCGGAGGCCAACATGCGCACCTACCTCCTGCTCAAGGAGCGGGCCGCGGCGTTCCGGGCCGACCCGGAGGTGGCCGAGGCCCTCGCGGCCAGCCAGGTCGCCGAGTTGAGCACGCCCACGCTGAACCCCGGCGAGAGCTACGCCGACCTGCTCGCCGACCGCGCCGCGTTCGAGGAGTTCGACCCGGAGGCGGCCGGGGCGAAGGGCTACGGCTTCGTCCGGCTCAACCAGCTCGCCGTCGAGCACCTGCTCGGCGCGCGCTGAGGCGGGCCGCCATGCCGCTCGTCGCCGGGGTGGACTCGTCCACCCAGTCCTGCAAGGTGGTCATCCGGGACGCGGAGACCGGCGCGCTGGTCCGGCAGGGCCGCGCGCCGCATCCCGAGGGCACCGAGGTCGACCCGTACGCCTGGTGGAACGCCCTGTTGGCAGCGCTCGACGCGGCCGGCGGGCTGGCCGACGTCGCCGCCGTCGCGGTGGGCGGCCAGCAGCACGGCATGGTCTGCCTGGACGAGGCGGGGCAGGTGGTTCGCCCGGCGCTGCTGTGGAACGACACCCGCTCCGCCGACGCCGCGCGGGAGCTGATCGCCGAGGCGGGCGGTGGCGAGGCCGGCCGGCGGTTCTGGGCCGAGGCGACGGGCAGCGTGCCGGTGGCCAGCTTCACCGCCACCAAACTGCGCTGGCTGGCCCGGCACGAGCCGGCGAACGCCGACCGGGTGGCGGCGGTCTGCCTGCCGCACGACTGGCTCACCTGGCGGCTGGCCGGCGCCCCCGGCCTGGACGCGCTGCGTACCGACCGGGGCGATGCCAGCGGCACCGGCTACTGGTCGCCGCAAACCGGTGAATACCGGCTCGACCTGCTGGAACGCGCCTTCGGTCGGCGGGTCCGGGTGCCCGTGGTGCTCGGCCCGGCGCAGCCGGCGGGGCAGCTGGATCCGGCGGCGCTCGCAGGCGTGCTGTCCGCCGCCGGTGCCGGCCCCGACGGCGGCGCGCTGCTCGGGCCCGGCACCGGGGACAACGCCGCCGCCGCGCTCGGGGTGGGGGCCGGCCCCGGCGACGTGGTCGTCTCGATCGGCACCTCCGGCACAGTATTCGCGGTGGCCGACACTCCCGCCGCCGACTCCAGCGGCGCGGTGGCCGGCTTCGCGGACGCCACCGGCCGCTTCCTGCCGCTGGTCTGCACGCTCAACGCGGCCCGGGTGCTGGACGCCGCCGCCGCGCTGCTCCGGGTCGGCCTCGACGAGTTGAGCGAGCTGGCCCTGACCGCCCCGCCCGGCGCGGACGGGCTGGTCATGGTCCCCTACCTGGAGGGGGAGCGGACCCCGGACCGGCCCACCGCCACCGGGTCGCTGCACGGCCTCACCCTGGGCAGCTCGACCCCGGCCCACCTGGCCCGGGCCGCCGTCGAGGGCATGCTCTGCGCGCTCGCCGACGGGCTCGACGCGCTGACCGCGCAGGGTGCCGCCGTACGCCGGATCATTCTGGTCGGCGGCGGCGCCCGCTCGGCGGCGGTGCGGCAGATCGCCCCGCAGGTCTTCGGCCGGCCGGTGGTCGTACCGCCGCCCGGGGAGTACGTCGCCGACGGAGCCGCCCGCCAGGCCGCCTGGGTCGCCCTCGGCGGCGCGGCACCACCGACGTGGGCGGTCGCCGACACCGAGGAGTACGCGTCGGACGGCGTGCCGGCCATCCGGGAGCGCTACGCGCAGGCCCGCGGCCTGATCGTGGATCGCCTCGACACTGCCTCGGCGTAAAGGGCTGTACGGGTGGGGCGGGCGCTGGCGATGATCTGGTGATGCGTACCGCCCCCGGTGACAGTCAACTGCCCTCGGTCCTTCAGTACGACGACTCCGACACCCCCGCCGACGTGGTCGACGCGCTGGTGCTGGCGGACTTCGTCACCGGCCGGCATCCCTGGGCGCGGACAGTCCGGCTGTCCCGGCTCCGCCCCGACGCCACGCTGACCCCCGCTGACGCGCGGGTCCTGCGTACCGCCGTCGAGCATCGGCGGCGGTACCGGTTGCTCGACGGCGAGGGCTGGACGGCCCGGGTGGTCACCTGGAACGGGCGGGACGCCGAGGTGACCGTGACCGCGGTGAGCGACAAGGTCGGGCAGGCGGCCCTGGACCGGATCATCGAGGGGGCCGCCGAGCCCGAGGACCCTGACACCGGCCGGATCGGCTTCTGGCACCACGACCCGCGCCGGGGTGCCCGGCGGGACCTTCGGTCGATCGTCGCGCCGGAGTGGAGCACGATCCGTCGCAACTATGCCGCGGCGGCGCGTACCGCCCTGGACGAGTTGATGGCCGCCACCCCGGAGGCCGTCTCGGGGCGGCTGGTGCTGCTGCACGGCGCACCGGGCACGGGCAAGACCACCGCGCTGCGTGCGCTGGCCCGGCAGTGGCGCGACTGGTGCCAGGTGGACGCGGTCCTCGATCCGGACGTCCTCTTCAACGACGCGGCCTATCTCTCCGACATCGCGGTGGGCGACGAGGACGAGGAAGACGGTACGGGGCGCCGCTGGCGGCTGCTGGTCCTGGAGGACTGCGACGAGTTGATCCGCGGCGAGGCCAAGCAGGCGGCCGGGCAGGCGCTGTCTCGGCTGCTCAACCTGACGGACGGGCTGCTCGGGCAGGGCCGGGACGTGCTGGTGGCGATCACCACGAACGAGGACCTGTCCCGGTTACATCCGGCGGTCGTCCGGCCGGGCCGCTGCCTGGCCCGGATCGAGGTCGGCCCGCTGTCGTACGCGGAGGCAACCGAGTGGCTCGGCATCCCGGCGGGTGTCCCGCCGCAGGGTGCCACCCTGGCGGAGCTGTACGCGCTGCGCGCCGGCACGGCGTCGGCCGGCACCGTGCCGGTCGAAATCGGCGGTTACCTCTGACGATGGGCGGTTCGTCATCCGGTCGTGATCTGTGCCTGGTTGGCTGCGGGGAATGAGCGGCACGACGATCTCCCGGCGCGGCAACGCGGCCCACCGGCTCTACAGCGTAGTGGTGTTCGTGGTGCTCGCCTCGCTGGACAACGTGGCGATCGGGTTGGTGCCTCCGCTGTACGGGCCGATCTCCGGCGCGCTGGGCGTGCCGCAGCGCCTGCTCGGCCTGGTCACCGCGGTGAGCTTCCTGGTCAGCGCGGTCGCCGCGGTGGGCTGGGCGTACGTGGGCGACCGGACCAACCGCAAGCCGTTGCTCATGATCGGCACGCTGATCTGGGCGGCCGGCACCGGCGGCAGCGCTTTCGCCCAGCACTATTCGATGTTCCTGGCCGCCCAGTTGGTCGCCGCGATCGGGCTGGGCGCGGTCGGCTCGGTCGGCTTCTCGGTGGTCACCGACCTGATCTCGCCCCGCCGGCGGGGCCTGGTGATGAGCTTCTGGGGGCTGTCGCAGGGCGTGGGCACGCTCGCCGGCACGCTCACCGGCGGCATCCTCGGCGCCACCGACTGGCGGCGGCCGTTTCTGCTGCTCACCGTGGCCGGCCTGGTCGCCACCGTGGCCTACCTGTTCACGTACGACATCCGGCGCGGGCAGAGCGAGCCGGAACTGGCCGCGGCGTTCGACACCGGCGACGAGTACGACTACCGGATCAGCCGCGCCGACCTGCCCCGGATCCTGGCCCGCCGGACCAACCGCTGGCTGATCCTGCAGGGGCTGACCGCGCAGGCGGCGTTCGGCTCGCTGGTCTGGCTGCCGGTGCTCTTCTCCCAACGGGCCGAGGCGCAGGGCTACTCGCCGGCCACCGCCGTGGTGGTGGGCAGCGTGTTCGCCACGCTGTTCCAGCTCGGCGGGGTGTTCTCCATCTTCGGTGGGCTGGCCGGCGACGCGCTCCAGCGGCGTACGCCGAGCGGCCGGGCCCTGGTCGCGGCGGTGGGCATCCTCGCGGCCGTGCCGTTCTACCTGGTCCTGTTCCTGGTACCGATCCGGATCGATGTTCCGGAGGGGGGCAGCTCCGGTGCGGTGATCGCCGCGGTGCTGGCCAGCGTGGTCCGCGAGCCGACGGTCGGGCTGAGCCTGTTGACCGCCGTGCTGGCGCTCGCCCTCACCTCGGCCAACTCGCCGAACTGGTTCGCGCTGATCGCCGACGTCAACCCGCCCGAGCACCGGGGCACCGTCTACAGCCTGGGCAACCTGGTCAACGGGGTCGGCCGGGCGGCCGGCAACGGCCTGGTCGGGGTGGTCTTCCACGGGCTCCGGGCGGCCTTCCCGCCGCCGCTGAACTACGCGGTCGGGCTGGCCGTGTTCCAGCTCTTCTTCATCCCGACCGGCCTGATGTACTGGCTCGCCGCGCGTACCTCCCCCCGCGACATCGCGCAGGTCCACGACCTCCTGCACGCCCGCGCCAACCGCCGCTGACCAGCGTCGGCCGTGGGCGGGGCCATGAGGTTCGCCGCCTTTGGAGCTGATAGCGCAGGTGAGTCGTCTGCGATATCAGCTCCAAAGGCGGCGAGAGGCGGCACGACGCCGGGCCGTGCCGGAGCGGAAAGCGACTCGGTGGCGCGCCCGGCGTCAGGCGCCGTACCAGACCGTCACATCGGTGGGGACGGTGGCACCGTCCAGCGGCGCGCTGGAGGCGAGCACCTCGGCCCCGGGCGGTAGCGGCACCGGCTCCATGCCGAAGTTGGTCAGCACGGTCAGCTCGCCGTTGGTGAAGGTGAGCACCTCGTCGCCGGAGGCGAGCCAGCGCAAGGTCCCCCGGCCCAGCCCGTGCGCGCGGCGCAGCCGCAGCGCGGTCCGGTACAGCTCGTACGTCGAGCCGGGCACCCCGCGCTGCCGGTCGAGGGCGTACTCGGCCCAGATCGGGGGCTGGGGGAGCCAGCTCGCGTCGGTGGGCCCGAACCCGTACGACGGGGCGTCGGCCTCCCACGGGATCGGCACCCGGCAGCCGTCCCGGCCCCGCTGGGTGTGCCCGCTGCGCTCCCAGGTCGGGTCCTGCCGCACCTCGTCGGGCAGCGTGGTGTGCTCCGGCAGCCCCAGCTCCTCGCCCTGATAGAGGTAGGCGGAACCGGGCAGGGCCAGCATCAGCAGGGTGGCGGCCCGGGCCCGGCGCAGGCCGAGCGCCGCGTCGGGCTGCGGGTCGCCGATGCCGATGCCGTTGGGTCGGGGAGCGTCGATCGGCAGCCCCAGCCGGGAGGCGTGCCGGACCACGTCGTGGTTGGAGAGCACCCAGGTGGTGGGGGCGCCGACGGTGTCGGTGGCCTCCAGCGAGCGGGTGATCACCGCGTACTGGGCCGGTGCGGTCCACGAGGCGAGCAGGTATTCGAAGTTGAACGCCTGGTGCATCTCGTCGGGCCGGACGTAGCGGGCCAGCCGCTCGGCCGGCTCCACCCACGCCTCGGCGACCAGGATCCGCCCGCCCTGGTACGAGTCGAGCACCCGCCGCCAGTCCCGGTAGATCTCGTGCACGCCGTCCTGATCCCACATCGGCGGGCGCGGCTTGTCGACCTCGTTGCCGGAGAGGATCTCCTGCGGCTCCTGCCAGTCGGCCAGGTCGGCCTGCTTGATCAGGCCGTGTGCCACGTCCACCCGGAAGCCGTCGACACCCCGGTCGAGCCAGAACCGGAGGATGCTCAGGAACTCGGCGCGTACCTCGGGATTGTCCCAGTTCAGGTCCGGCTGACCGGGGTCGAACAGGTGCAGGTACCACTGGCCGTCCGGCAACCGGGTCCAGGCGGGGCCGCCGAAGACGCTCTGCCAGTCGTTCGGCGGCTCGGCGCCCTGCGGGCCGCGACCGTCCCGGAAGATGTAGCGCTGCCGCTCGGCACTGCCCGGCTCGGCGGCGAGGGCCGCCGGGAACCAGCGGTGTGCCGACGAGGTGTGGTTGGGCACCAGGTCGACGATCACCCGCAGCCCGCGCGCCTTCGCCTCGGCGATCATCGTGTCGGCGTCGGCGAGGGTGCCGAAGAGCGGGTCGACGTCCCGGTAGTCGGCCACGTCGTACCCGGCGTCGGCCTGCGGGGACGGGTAGAACGGTGACAGCCAGACCGCGTCGATCCCCAGCTCGGCGAGGTGGTCGAGGCGGGCGGTGATGCCCGGGAGGTCGCCGATGCCGTCGCCGTTCGAGTCGGCGAACGAGCGCGGGTAGACCTGGTAGATGACGGCCTCGGTCCACCAGCCGGTGGCGGGCTGCGTCGCGTCCGTGTTCAGCGCCTTCTCCCTGTCGTGCGTGCGGGACGAGTTCGTTCAGTGTGCCCGCGGCGGTGCGGTCGATTCCCGCACCACCAATCGAGTGGGCAGGATCACCGGCGTCGGGGGAACGCCGCCGGTGTCGGCGCCGCCGGGTGGGGGCACCGCGACGGGGTACGGGTCGGCGCTGCGTACGCCGAGCGGGTCGAGCAGGATCCGGGCGGCGAGCAGCCCCTGCTCCGCGGCTGGCTGGGCGATGGTGGTCAAACCGATCACGCCGGCCAGGTCATGGTCGTCGATGCCGATCACACTGACGTCCTGCGGCACGCGGAGCCCCGCGTCGCGCAGCGCGGTGATCGCGCCCATCGCCATCTCGTCACACGCGGCGAAGATCGCGGTCGGCGGCTCACCCCGGGCCAACAGCTCGGCGGTGGCCTGGGTGCCGCCGTCCACGGTGAACGCGGACTCGACGTCCAGCCTCGGATCGGGTCGGAGCCCGGCCGCGCGCAGCGCCTCCTGGTAGCCGCGACGGCGGTCCAGGTGAGTCGTGAACGCCAGCTCGTCGTCCGGGTCACCGGAGATGTGCGCGATCCGGGTGTGCCCGAGGTCGAGCAGGTGCCCGGTGGCGGTCCGGGACGCGGCCACGTCGTCGATACGGACGCAGGGCCAGCCGGGCACCCCGGAGCCGGAGCTGATGATCACGCCCGGCAGGTCCAGCTTGGTCAGCGCGGTCACGTCCGGCGGGCGCAGCGGGGTGGCGACCAGGATGATGGCATCCACCCGCTTGTGCAGGCTGGCGGTGCGCAGCACCCGTTGCCGGTTTTGCTCCCGCCCGCCGAGGTTGTAGAGCAGCAGGTCGTAGCCGTTCTCGTGGAGGTATTCCTCGACGGCTTCCACGACGGTGCCGAAGAACCAGCGGGTGATCCGGGGAACCACGATCGCCACCGTGCCGGTCTTGCCACCGGCCAGCCGGGAGGCGCTCGGCGAGACCGCGTACTGGAGTTGCTCGGCGGCGGCGAGGACCCGGCGGCGGGTCGCGGCCGAGACCGTGGGCAGCCCGCGCAGCGCACGGGAGACGGTGGCCGTGGAGACCCCGGCCAGGCGGGCGACATCGTCAATCTTCGTCATAGCTGTTCCCCGCTCCGGCCCGTGCCCGCCGCCGCCGACCGAGCCGGCGGCGGCGGACGACGGGTCAACCCTTGACGCTGCCGGCGAGCAGGCCCCGCACGAAGAAGCGCTGGAGGGACAGGAACACGATCAACGGTACGACGATCGACACGAAGGCCCCGGACGTCAGCCGTTGCCACTCGTTGCCCCGGGTGCCGGCCAGTTCGGCGAGCCGAACGGTCAGCGGGGCGGTCTCGCTGCTGCCGCCCGCGAAGATCAGCGCGACCAGCAGGTCGTTCCAGACCCAGAGGAATTGGAAGATGCCGAACGCGGCCAGGGCGGGCGTGATCAGCGGTAGCACGATGGTGCGGAAGATCTTCGGGTGGGTGGCCCCGTCGACCCGGGCCGCCTCCATCAGGTCACCGGGCAGTTGCGAGATGAAATTGTGCAGCAGGAACACGGCGAACGGGAGCGCGAAGCAGGTGTGCGCGAACCACACCTGGGCGAACTTCTGCGCGCCGTCGAGTTCCCAGGCCGGGAGCACCTGGACGCCGCCGACGCTGACGCCGGTGGAGAAGAACTTCAGCAGCGGCACCAGGGCCATCTGCAGCGGCACGATCTGCAACGCGAAGATCGCGATGTAGAGCCAGTCCCGCCCCTTGAAGTTGATCCAGGCCAACGCGTACGCGGCCAGCGCCGCGAACGCCGTCGGAAAGAGCACCGACGGGATGGTGATCGCCAGCGAGTTGATGAAGTAGCTGGCGAGCTGGCCGGACGAGGCGGAGTTGCCGAAGAGCACGTCCTGGTAGTTGTCCAGGGTGAACTGCGGGTCGCTGAAGAACGTCCACCAGCCGGTGGTCTTGATCTGATCCGCCGGCCGGAACGAGGAGATGAACAGGCCGAAGGTCGGGACCGTCCAGAGCAGTGCGATGACGATCGAGATCAGGGTGGCCCAGCGGGTGTTCAGCCGCTTGCGGACCCGGCCGGCGCGGGTGGTCGCGCCGGTGGCCTGGGCGCCGGCTCCGACGGTGGGCGTGGCGGTGGTCATCTCAGCCCTCCCGCTGCTTGCGCAGGTTGCGGATCTGGTAGATCACGATCGGGATGACCAGGACGAAGAGGAACACCGCCAGGGCGGAACCCTGCCCGTTCTGGCCGTACCGGAACGCTTGGTTGTACATCTCGTTCGCGATCACACTGGTGTCGTAGTTGCCGTTGGTGGAGGTCCGCACGATGTCGAAGACCTTGAGCGTGGCGATGGAGAGCGTCACCACCACCACGATCAGCGCCGGCCGGATGCTCGGCATGGTGATCTGCCAGAACATCTGCCACGGGGAGACCCCGTCCAGCCGGGCCGCCTCGACGATGTCCGCCGGAATGGCCTTGATGGCGGCGGAGAGCACCACCATGGCGAAGCCGGCCTGGATCCACACCATGATCACGATGAGCAGCAGGGTGTTCAGCGGCGGATCGAGCAGCCATTGTCTCGGCTCGCCGCCGAGGCTGACCACGATCTGGTTGAGCAGACCGATCTGGTCCTGATCCTCGCTCCGGTAGGCGTAGACGAACTTCCAGATGATGCTGGCACCGACGAACGAGATCGCCATCGGCAGGAAGATCAGGGACTTGGCCACGGCCTCGAACCGGCCCTTGTCCACCAGCACGGCGTAGATCAGGCCGAACGCGGTGGCGACCAGCGGCACCAGGAGCACCCAGATCAGGGTGTTGGTCAGCACCCGGAGGATCGAGTCCTCGGAGAACATCCAGCCGTAGTTGCGCAGCCCCACCCAGTGCTCGCTGCCGGAGTCCATGAAGGAGAGCAGCGTGGTGCGGACCGCCGGCACCACGAGCCCGACGCTGAGCAGCAGCAGCGTCGGCAGCAGGAAGAAGAACGCGAAGAGCCCCTCGCGCGGCTTGCGCCGCTTGACGAGCAGAGCACCGCCGGCCGAGGCGGCGATCAGTCGCGCCTCCCGACGACGGCCGAACCAGGCCGGCACCGCGTCGAGGAGCAGGAGCAGGCCGCCCACCACCGCGACGAAGGCGATCAGCCCCCACATCAGCATGAGGAACTTGGGCTGTTCCTCCGCAAGGTCGAACCCCATCGACCCTCCCTCAGGGTTGGATTGATCGGTGGTCCGGCCCGCTCGCGCGGACCGGACCACCGGCTCAGATCACTTCGGCCAGCTGCTCTCGATGCCGTTCACCACGGTCGTGGTGTCCTTGCCGTTGATCCAGTCGACCATGCCCTTCCAGAAGGTGCCCGCGCCGACCGCGGCCGGCATCAGGTCCGAGCCGTCGAAGCGGAAGACGGACTTCTCGTCCTGGAGGATCTGCACGGAAAGCTTGTCCACCGGGTTGGGGACGTTGTTCAGGTCGAGCTTCTTGTTCGCCGACACCCAGTCGCCGATCTTGGCGCGGCTGTTGGCGTACTCGCCGGAGGCCAGGTAGGTCTGCACCGCCTGGACCTCGGCACGGTCGGCGAAGGCCGCGACGAACTCACCGCCACCCAGCACCGGCTTGCCCTTGGCCGGGTCGATCGCCGGGAAGTAGAACGCGAAGACGTCACCGTCCTCGGCCACCTTGCTGCCCTGCGGCCACTGGTTGGCGTAGAACGACGCCTGCCGGTGCATCGCGCACTTGCCGGCGGTGATCGGCGTGCCGGCCTCCTGGAAGGAGGTGGTGGTGATGCTCTTCACGCCGCCGAAGCCGCCGTTGACGTACTTGTCGTTTTTGAGGATGGTGCCGGCCTTGTCGAACGCCGCGGCGACCTGCGGGTCGTTGAACGGGATGCCGTGGTTCGTCCACTGGTCGTAGACCTCGGGCGTGACCGTCCGCAGCATCAGGTCTTCGATCCAGTCGGTGCCCGGCCAGCCGGTGGCGTCACCGGACTCGAAGCCGACGCACCACGGCTTCATGCCGCTCGCCGCGATCGTGTCGCTCAGCTTGATCAGCTCGTCCCAGGTGGTCGGGATCGTCCACCCCTTCTCCTGGAACATCTTCGGCGAATACCACACGAACGACTTCACGTTGGAGCCGAGCGGGGCGCCGTAGAACTTGCCGTCCACGGTGCTGTACTTGAGCCAGTCGGGGGAGTAGTTCTGCTCCGCCATGGCCTTGGTGTCGGCGCCGGCCGGCTTGAGCTTGCCGCCGTCGGCGAAGCGCTTGAGTAGACCCGGCTGCGGGATGAAGGCCAGGTCGGGGGCGTTGCCGCCGTCCACCCGGACGCCCAGCTGGGCCTCGAACTCGCCGGAGCCCTCGTGGGCGATCTTGATGCCGGTGCAGTTCTCGAACTGCTTCCAGGACTGCTCCAGGCGGTCGGCCTCGATGTCCCGGATGGACGAGTAGATGGTGACCTTCTTGCCGCTGTTGCCCTGGTACTTGTCGTATGCGGCGCACTCCGGGGAGCTCGCCTTGCTGTTGTTCTTCTTCTCGCTGCCGGTGCCGCAGGCGGTGACGCCGAGCGCCAGGCCCAGAACGCCGGCGATCGCGAGAGCCTGGCGCGATCTGGCAAACGCCATGCCGATCTCCTTCCTTGCCGGCGCGTGGGGGAAGTCGTGGCTGCGCCGGTCCGATGGTCGTCCACCACATGTAAGCGCTTGCATCCCGCCCGGTCCATCCCCTGCCGGACACGGGCCGGTAACAATCCGGAAACCCGGTTACCGGTAGTGGGCGCGCTCCCACGCTCCGATTGCGAATTGACTCCGTACCGAAACCGGTGGATGCGATGCGCTTTTCGAGGGTGTCGCGGTCAGCCGTTGCGTCGCCAGATGTCGAGGTTGAGCGCGGCGGCGAAGCTGACCCAGGCCCAGTAGGGCAGCATCAACAGCGCCGCCGGCCGGGAAAGCCGGCGAAACCGCGCCTCGGTGAACCCGATGGCCAGCCACAGCAGCACGATGTCGACGAAGGCCAAGCCGCGCCGCCCGGCACCGAAGAAGAGCGGGGTCCAGACGGCGTTCAGCGCCAACTGGGCGACCCAGGACCAGAGCGCCGGCCCCCAACCGGACTGCCGCCAGGCAAGCCAGCCGGCCACCGCGATCTGCGCGTAGAGAACCGTCCACACCGGGCCGAAGAGCCAGGGCGGGGGCGCCCAGGACGGCTGTTCGAGGCGGGCGTACTCCGGCCGCACGCGCCGGACGACGAGCCCGCCGACGGCCGCCGCGGCCGTGACCGCCGCGCCGAACCCGAGCAGGGCCAGCCGCCGTGCGCCGCTCCCGCGCCGGAGACACCCGGAAGACGTCATACCGCCGCATGCCCCGGCGCACGGGTGCCAAACCAACGGTACGCGTGACACCGGGGCCGGCACGCACTAGTGGAAGATGCTGACGCCGCCCGGGCCGACCAGCAGGCCGACCACGATGAGGACGATGCCCCACAGGATCTGCCGGCGGAACAGCGCGAGGACGCCGGAAACGACCAGAATGACGGCGAGAATCCAGAGAATCAGGTCCATGAATGCGCAGTACCCGACTGCCCGATCCGGGAAACCTGATGCTGGTCGAGATGATCACCCAGGTGGAAGACGCTGTACGCCTGCTTGATCACCGGGTGGGCGACGTTGCGGACGCGTACCCCGCCAGGCGTGGTGCCCCGCTCGGCGCCGTGGTGCGCGTGCCCGTGCAGCGCCAGCGCGGTGGGCGCCGAGTCGATCGCCTGGCCGAGCTGGTAGCAGCCGAGGAACGGGTAGATCTCCAGCGGCTCGCCCGCGAGGGTGTCCGGCACGGGAGAGTAGTGGGTGAGCGCGACCAGCAGGTCGCAGTCCAGCCCGCGCAGGGCCCGGCCGAGCGCGTCGGCGCTGTCAGTGGTGGTCTTGACGAAGTCCTTCATCTCCGGCTCGCCGAAGTCGGTGGCGCACCGGCCGGCGAACCCGCCACCGAAGCCCTTCACCCCGGCCACCCCGAGCCGTCCGCCAGCGCACTCCAGCGCGATCCCGTTGCCCTCCAGGACGGTGATGCCGACGTTTTCCAGCACCTTCACCACCTGCGGCACCTGGTCGCACTGGTGCTCGTGGTTGCCGAGCACGCTGATCACCGGCACGCCGAGGTTTCCGAACTCCCGCGCGACGCACCGTGCCTCGGCCTCGGTGCCGTGCCGGGTCAGGTCGCCGGCGAGCAGCAGGACGTCGGCGCAGTCGGGCAGCTCCTCCAGCGCCGGCCGGAAGCGGCCGACCACGTCCTCGTCCATGTGCACGTCGCCGACGGCGGCGACCCGGATCACCATCGTGCCTCCCTCACGGCAGCTCCTCGACCTGGCTGGGCGCCTGCGTACGGATCACCCCGATGTCGCTGGTGATCGGCACGTCGGGGAACTGCTCGGCGACCCGGCGCAGGATCTCCTCGCGGCGGTGCGGGCTCTCCACCTCGCCGGAGAGCACCACGCCCCGCTCCCGGTGGACCGCGGTGATGCCCTGCTCGGCGACGGACGGGTCCTCGGACAACAGGCGGTGGATCTCCGCCTCGATGTACGCGTCCGGGGGCGCGCCGCCCTGCTGCTCGGTCATGGTGTCTCCCTTCCTCCGGACGGGCCGCCGGGCAGCACGTCCAGCCGGTCGAGCAGCACCAGGAAGGCCTCGGCGTACGGCGAGTGCTGCGTCTCCTTCCGTACCCGTTCCCAGTCAATCTGTTCCCGCAGCGAGCGGGCGAGCGGCAGGGCGCGGGCGAAGTCGCAGTAGTGCTGGGAGAAGCTGAGCAGCTTGTGCACCATCAGCTGGCTGGCCGAGAGCACCGGCATGTGGATCGCGTCGACCGGGCGCACGATGGTGTCGGCGAAGGTCTCCTCGGTCACCGGGGTCTCGATCGGCCGGTGGATCAGGTCCACCATCCGCCCCTCGTCATAGACCTTGACCAGCCAGTCCTCGGGCGGGCGCTCGGCGGCGAAGCCGGCCTCGACCAGGGCCTCCAGGGCCCGATCGACGTCCTGTGCCCGGATCAGGAAGTCCACGTCGTGGTCGCTGGAGTGACCGCCGTGGGCGTACACGGCGAAGCTCCCGCCGAGCGCGAAGGGAATCTCGGACTGCTTGAGCACGGCGGCGACCTTCTTGAGCGTGTGCAGCAGGGTCTCATCCCCGTGCTCGGCCATCTGGGTCTCCCGTCGTCGTGGCTGGCGGTGGGAATGAAGTTGCGTACCCGGCGAACCGGTTGGCCACACCGCATCGTTGACGCGCTCCGGGTGGAGATGGGATGAAGCGGCGGAAAGCCCTCAGGCTCGGCCGTACACCGGGATGCTCGCCCCGGTGGTCGGTGCGGATTCGTCGGAGGCCAGGAAGCGGATCACCGCGGCGATCTCGGCCGGCGGGACCCAGCGCCGGTGGTCGGCGTCCGGCTGGGCGGCCCGGTTGGCGGGAGTGTCGATGACGCTCGGCAGCACGGTGTTGCACCGGACCCCGCGCTGGCGGTACTCCACCGCGACCGCGTTGGCGAACGCGAGCACCGCCGCCTTGGCCGTGGCGTAGCCGGCCGCGCCGGGGAAGGGTGCCACCGCGGCCCGCGCCGAGACGCAGACCACCGCGCCGCCGCCGGCCGCCACCAGGTGCGGCAGCGCCGCCTGGGTGACCAGGTACGTCGGGCGCAGGTTGATCCGCAGCATCCGGTCGAACTCCTCGACCGGGGTCTCGTGCACCAGGCCGCCGCTGGCGTATCCGCCCACCAGGTTGACCACCGCGCGCAGCGGCGCCGCCGGTTCGGCGACGGCCACCTCCACCGCGCGGGCGGCCCCGGCGGGTTCCAGCAGGTCCGCGGCGACGGCTTCAGGTCGCGGCGCGGCGTCAGACGTGCCGAGCTGAAGTCGCCGTACGACGTGGATCGGCCCGGACGGCGCCGTCCCACCGCTTTCCCGGGCCGGTACGACCACCCGCCAACCGGCCTTCAGGAAGGCCGCGGTGACCGCGCCACCCAACCCGCCCGTGCCCCCGGTTACCAGTACCGTGCGCTCCGCCATGGGGACACGCTAGTCGCCCGCCCCGTTCCCCGGCTGCCGGTTCGATCCGGAAACGTCGATGCCGGCCCCTTCGCCGGGCCATCCGTCCGGCGGGCTCCGCCCGGTCCGTCCGGCCGGTCTGACCTGTACAACCGCGGCTGCGGCGGTCGGCCGGCGTGGGCGAGTCGACCGGTGCGGGGGAGGTGGCCGGGCAGCGGGAATGGGACCCTTGCCGCGGCCGTCGTGCGCGGATGGCGGTACTTTTCCCGATACGCGCGGTGATGGTTGACGGTCACGCCTGGTGAAAGTAAGTTTCATCCGTGGCGAAGAGTCCGAAGATTTCTGCGAGTCACGAGCCGGGTGGGCTGATCGTCCACATCAGTGGCCTGCTCCCGTCGCTGTCCCCGGCCGAACAACGGGTCGCCCGGTTGGTGGTCGCCGACCCGGCGGACGCCGCCCGGCGCACCATCACCGACCTCGCCACCGCCGCCGAGACCTCGGAGGCCACCGTCATCCGGTTCTGCCGGTCGGTCGGCATGGACGGCTACCCGCAGCTGCGCATCCGGCTCGCCGCCGAGGCCGCCCGCCGGGTCGAGCCGCCCGACGCGCGGGTGGTCGGCGGGGACATCCCGCCCGGCGCCGACCTGGCGCAGATCATCGCGACCATCGCGTTCAACGACGCGCGGGCCGTCGAGGAGACGGCCGAGCAGCTCGACCCGACCGCCTGCGAGCAGGTGGTCGAGGCGATCGGCGCGGCCGGCCGAATCGACGTCTACGGCGCCGGCGCCAGTGGTTTCGTTGCCTCCGACTTCCAGCAGAAGCTGCACCGCATCGGCCGGACCGCCTTCTACTTTCCCGACGTGCACACCGCGCTCACCTCGGCGGCCCTGCTCGGCCGGGGCGACGTCGCGGTCGGCATCTCGCACACCGGGACCACCTCCGACGTCATCGAAGTGCTGGAGCAGGCCCGGGTGCGGGGGGCCACCACCGTCGCGCTGACCAACTTCCCCCGCTCGCCGATCACGGAGGTCGCCGACTTCGTGCTGACCACGGCCGCCCGGGAGACCACCTACCGCTCCGGCGCGACAGCCAGCCGGCTCGCTCAGCTCACCGTGGTCGACTGCCTCTTCGTCGGGGTGGCCGCACGGAGCCGGGCCAGGACCAGGAAGGCCCTCGAGGCGACCGCCGAGGCCGTCCGGTCGCACCGGGTGGGCGCCGGGCGGAGGCGCGGATGACGGCCGGCCGGGTCGAGCGCGACGGGGCGGCCGCGCGGCCCGTGGTGCGGGTGGGCGCGCCGACCGAGCGACGCAACCCGGACAGCGTCGACCTCGACCTGATGTCGACCCGGGACGTGCTCACCGTCATCAACGAGGCGGATCGGCGGGTGCCCGACGCGGTGGCCGCCGTCCTCGACGAGATCACGGAGACCGTCGACCTGGCGGTCGCCGCGTTGCGGGGCGGGCGCCGGGTGCACTACTTCGGGGCCGGCACCTCCGGCCGGCTCGGCGTGCTGGACGCCGCCGAGCTCGCGCCCACCTTCAACTCGCCGCGAGACTGGTTCTGCGCCCACCTCGCCGGCGGCCCGGACGCCATGTGGCGGGCCGTGGAGGACGCCGAGGACGACGACCGGGCCGGCGCCGCCGAGGCCACCGAGTGCGTACGCCCCGGCGACCTGGTGGTCGGGCTGGCCGCCAGCGGACGCACCCCGTACGTTCTGGGGGCGCTCGGCGCGTCCCGGACGCGGGGTGCCTCGACCGTGCTGCTGTGCGCCAATCCGGAGGCCGACGCCGCCTCGTCGGTGGACGTCTTCATCGGGGTGGACACCGGACCCGAGGTGGTCACCGGTTCGACCCGGATGAAGGCGGGCACCGCGCAGAAGTTGGTGCTCAACACGTTTTCGACAGCCGTGATGGTGCGTCTCGGCCGGGTCTACTCGAACCTCATGATCGACATGGTCGCCAGCAACGCCAAGCTGCGGGGCCGGATGATCTCGATCCTGATGGAGGCCACCGGCCGCGCCGAGGAGATCTGCCAGGCCGCGCTGCAGGAGGCCGACGGCGACCTCAAGACTGCGCTGGTCTCCCTGGTCTCCGGCGCGGAGGTCGCCGCCGCCCGGGCCGCCCTGGCCCGCTCCGCCGACCAGGTGCGCGGCGCGCTGGCCCTGCTCACCTCCTGATCCGCTCCCGGCGCGGGGCGACCGCCCTGTGTCCGCCTCCGCGCCCGCCGTGCGCGCTCCGCCCGCCGTGCGCGCTCCGCCCGGGTGCGACGCGCGTCACGCCGTCGGGGGGACGTCGTTCGCGCTGCGGATTGTTCAACCAGGCGTGGGGTAATCCTCACCCGTGGCTGAGCTGGCCGGTCCGCCGTATCTCCCAGTGACCAGGATCGCAATGTCACGGTGACGCGGGTCGCTGCGTTCATGGATTTCGCAATGGTGCGATTTCCGAGGCGGCCCGATGATTTCGCTGCTCCGACGGCCGCCGACCAGGCCGTACGCGAGCCAACTGCGCAGGGACCCTGACAGGGAACATGGATCAGGTTCTCAGCTGACACTCAGGCATTCGTGACACTTTCGACTCACGGCATGGAATCCCCGACGCGTCTCATCTGTTGTGTAGGTGTCAGCACCTACGGGCACAGCGGAGGTTACGGGGAGGGCTGATGGACGTGGGGATGGCAAGGAACCGGGCAACCGGCGCGAGCGAGGGGACCGTGGCAATCGTGGACAAGAACATCGGCATGCGTACCGACGAGGTCGCCGAGGAGCGGGACCTGGTCGGCGTCTACCTGCACGAGATCTCCCGGACGCCGTTGCTGGACGCCGCCAAGGAGGTCGACCTCTCCAAGGCCATCGAGGCCGGGCTCTATGCCGAGCACCTGCTCGGTGAGGGCCGTGTCCCCGCCGGCGTCAAGCGGGAGGACCTGGAGCGGCTGGTCGTCGAGGGTGAGCAGGCGAAGGATCTCTTCATCCGCGCCAACCTGCGACTGGTCGTCTCGATCGCCCGCCGCTACGTGCGCTCCGGGATGCCCATGCTGGACCTCATCCAGGAGGGCAACACCGGCCTGGTCCGGGCGGTCGAGAAGTTCGACTACGAGCGCGGCTACAAGTTCTCCACCTACGCGACCTGGTGGATTCGTCAGGCCATCAGCCGGGCGATCGCCCAGCAGGAGCGGACCGTACGGCTGCCCGTGCACCTGGTGGAGGACGTCAACCGGATGCGGAACGTGATCCGGCAGCTCACCCGCGAGCTGGGCAGCGACCCGGAGCCGGAGCAGGTCGCGGCGGCGCTCGGCGTGACTGTCGAGCGGGTCAACGAGCTGAAGCGCTGGTCGCAGGACACCGTCTCGCTGGACACCCCGGTGGGCGACGACGGCGACACCAACCTCGGTGACCTGGTCGCCGACAGCGACGCCCCGTCGCCGGAAGAGATCGTGCTCACCGGCCTGGAACGGCAGCGGATCGAGGGACTGCTCAACCACCTCGACGACCGCTCGGCCGGCATCATGCGGGCCCGCTACGGCCTGGAGGACGGCCGGGAGCACTCGTTGACCGAGGTCGCCTCGCGGTTCTCGCTCTCCCGCGAGCGGATCCGCCAGCTGGAGATCCAGGCCCTCGGCCGGCTCCGTGAGCTGGCCCGGGCCGAGGGGCTCCAGGCGGCCTGAGCTGGTAGTAACGCACACGAACGGCCGGCGTCCGACAGGGGGACGCCGGCCGTTCGCCGCTTCGGGTGGCCGCAGCCGCCGGGTCAGCGCACCCGGCCGTAGCCGGCGATGGACATGATGTCCATGTCCCGCTTGGTGACGTTGCGCCCCGGGCTTGGCGCGTCGATGATCTGGCCGCCGCCCACGTAGAGGGCGACGTGGCCGAGCCCGGAGTAGAAGACGAGGTCACCGGGCTGCAGCGAACCGCGGCTGATCCGCGCGGTGGCGTTCCACTGCATCGCCGCGTTGTGCGGCAACGACTTCCCGGCCGCCCGCCAGGCGGCCAGCGTGAGCCCCGAACAGTCGTAGCCGCCGGGGCCCTCGGCGCCGTAGACGTACGGCTTGCCGACCGCCCCGTACGCGTACCGCACCGCCACCCCGGCCGAGCCGGAGATGGCCGGGGCGCTGCCAACGGAGCCGGGCTTCGCCGGTGCCTCCGTGGCCCGCCCGTACGCCTGCCGGCGCAGCTCGTAGAGGCGGGCCAGGTCCGCCTCGATCTTCTTCTTGCCGGCCTTGAGCTGCTTGGCCTGCGCGGCCTGCCTGGCCAGCGTGACGTCGAGCTGGGTCTTCTCGTCGATCAGCTTGCGCTGGCTCGACGTGAAGCCGGCGATGGTCTGCTGGCGCTGGCGGGTCAGCTGGTCCAGAGTGCCGAGCCGTTCCGGCAGCGAGCTCTGCCCGCCCGGCTCCAACAGGGCACGGGCGGTGTGCAGCCCACCGGTCTTGTACGCGGTGGCGGCGAGCACACCGACGTCGGCGCGGCTCTGCTCGACCTGCGCCTGCAACGGGCCGATCCTGGCCGCCAACTTGGCCGCAGTGGCCTTGTTGGTCTTGATGTCCTCGTTGAGCTTGTTGTACGACTCGACGATTCGCTCCAGCTCAGTCGAGGACTTTTCGATCTGCTTCGTCAGCTCGGCGGGGGTGGGCTCGGCCCGGGCCACCGACGCCGGGGCGATCAGCACGGCCGAGAGGCCGGCGACCGCGAGCGAGCGCAGCAGGATCCGTAAGGACGACAAGAGCGGAAAGCTCCTCTCCGACACTCGCCGGGAAGCGCGGGGCACCCGGCGACACCGGGCTGGGGCCATCCGGCTGGATGGCGGTCGACCGGTCCGGCCTGCCCAACCTAACCTGTGGCGGGAGTGGTGGGGAGTAGAAGCAGGGTCGGACGTTGGCACTGTGTCAGGAAGTGCCGCTGGTGCCGCTGACACCCGGTGACCGAATTGCCGGCCGAGGGTCGGGGCTGGTGTGTCGAATGAGCGGATGGCGTGGCTGGTCCGATTCGTCGTTCTCGGCGGATGTCGCCAGGTAACGCGCTGCAAAGTCACGACAAAGCCTGAAATCAGACAGGCATTTCGGACGTAATCCCCGCCCCGAATGCCGCCGCAGCCCGACAAAAACCCCAGCCGTGCTGGCGTGGCCACAACACAATGAAGCGCGAGGCGGGAATCCCGCCCAATGGCATCGTCGCAGCTCGCCGCTGGCGCGGAGAAGCCGGCGGGCGATCCCCTGGAGGCGCCGTGCAGACCGATGGCTCCACCACCCGCCCACCCCGGTCGCCGCGGGCGACCGCCCCCACCCTGCTGTACGCCCGTCCGGGCATCGTCGTGACCAGCGAACGCTTCAACGTCGGCGGCAACAGCTGGCGGGTCGCCGAACTCACCCAGCTCTGGACCGCCCGCGGGCCGCACGACCGGCTAGCCCTCCGGGCGGTCGCGGTCACCGCCGCCCTGATCGGCACGGTCGGCGTGCTGCTCGGCTTCACCGGCGGGCTGCAACGACTCACCGCGACCGCGTATCTGGCGCTGGGCGCGGTCGGTCTGCTGCCGCTGCTGCTGGTGGCGATCGGCGACCGGTGGCGACCCCCGGCGTACGAGTTGTGGGGGCGGCACCGGGGCGCCGAGGTGCTGCTGTTCAGCAGCGACGACCAGCGGCAGTTCGGCCAGGTCACCCGGGCCCTCCGGCGGGCCTGGGAGGGCGCTCGCCAGGGCGGCTGGACGGAGCCGCCGACCTCCGCCGACCCCTGGCGGCCGAAGCGCTGACCCCGGCCGGCCCGGGGGCTGAGTCAGCCGGCGATCGGCTCCGGGGTCCGGGACCGCTCGGCGTCGGCCAGCCAGTGGCCCACCCGACGCTCGGCGTAGAACGAGACGAACGGCACAGTGCCGGCCAGCATCACCAGCAGCATCCGCTTCAGCGGCCAGTCGACCCGGCGCGACAGGTCGAAGGTGAGGGCCAGATAGAGCATGTAGAGCCAGCCGTGTGCGGTGCCGACCACGGCCACCACGCTTCCGTCGTCGAACACGTACTTCAGCGGCATGCCGATGAGGACCAGCACCACCAGCGCCACGCCCACGATCCAGGCGATCACGCGGTACCGGGTAAAGGCTCCGCCCACCGTCGTCCGTCCTTCCGAGCCGGCCTCAGCCGGGATAGTCGCCGGGCTTCGTGCCCGGGTTGGCGTTCAACCATGACAGGTAGCGGTTGTACTCGGCGAGCTCGCCGTCCTCAGCGCCGGCCGCCGGGGCCGCCGGCACGCGGCTGACCCGCACGGGACGGCGTACCGCCGGAATCGCGGTGGCCGGCTCGGACCCGGCGGCCGCCGGCGGCGCCGGGGTGGGGCGTTCCGCGGGCGTGCCGCGCAGCGTGTGCCGGACCTCACGCCACCACACGAAAACCACGAAGCCGGCGAAGACCGGCCACTCGATCGCGTATCCGAAGCTCAGCGCGTTGCCCTCGGCGGCCCGGGTGACCTGCCACCAGCCGAGCCCGAGGAAGCCCACGACCAGCACGACCATGGCCACGTGGCGGGCGATCCACGCCGGTGTCCAGAGCCGTCTCATGCCACCGAGCCTACCGGCGTCGGCCGCCCTCTCCGACGCGGTGTCGTAGCTGGCGGGGTTTGGTGGCACCTCGGGTGGGCATCCGTCCAGACGCCAACCCGAACGAGACGAGGGGGCGACGATGACCGAATCAGCACGCCGCACCGGTGAGGCCAGCCCGGAGCAGCGGTTGCCCGAGTGGGACGACGACCGCGCCGGGATCGACCCCGTGCTCGGCGACGTCGACGGCGAGCTGCTCGGGGTGGACCCCACCGAGCTGGGTGACGAGGACCTCATCCGGGAGATGCAGAGCCTGCACCGGACCCGACTCGACACCCTGCGACACGCCACCGACTCGGCGCTCGCCAACCACCTGCGCCGCACCGCCGAGCTGGAGACCGAGTACCTTGCCCGGCATCCGGGGCGGGAGGTCGACCCGAGTCGGCTGCGGGGCGTCTGATGGTGGCGCACGCCGAGCGGGGGATGTCCGCGCCACCCGAGGTGGTGTTCAACACGGTCATCGACCCGGACCGGGCGGCCGCGTGGCTGCCCGAGCCGCTCCGGCAGGACGGCGATCGCCGCCCGGAGCTGGTCAGCGGAGCGGAGATGTGCGCCCGGTGGTGCAGCGACTCGGCGCCCGGTTGGTCGGCCGAGATCCGGGTGAAGGCGGCCGACGCCGGTGGCGCCCAGGTCCGGCTGGACCTGGCCGGCGCGGACGCCGACGGACTGGCCGAGAAGACCCTGGCCAACCTCGCCCGCGAGGTGGCCGACAACCTGACCGCCGGCTGAGCCGGCCGGGCCGTGAGTATCGAGGAGGCCGGGTGACCGGGAGTGGCCTGAAGCAGAAGGTGGCGCGCCTGCGCCAGGCGTACGCGCCGCACGAGCATCGGCCGTTGGAGGGCTACCTGAAGGCGATGGGCACCTACGCGACGGTGACCGCGTCGCTGGTGGGCCTGGTCAGAGCGACCGGGCGGCCGGTGCCGGAGCGGCCCGCGCCCGGTGACGTGGTGCTGCTCTGCGTCGCGACCCACAAGCTCAGCCGGTTGCTGGCCAAGGACGCCATCACCAGTCCGTTGCGGGCGCCGTTCACCCGCTACGACCGCCCGATCGGCAGCGGCGAGGTGATGGAGCAGGTACGCGACGAGGGCAGCCCCACCCGCCACGCTCTCGGCGAGCTACTGAGCTGCCCGTTCTGCCTGGCGGTCTGGGTGGCGACCGGGCTCACCGGGGGCCTGGTGCTGGCGCCACGGCTGACCCGGCTGGTTGCCACCGCGCTGACCGCGGTGGCCGCCTCCGACTTCCTGCAGATGGGGTACGCCGTCGCCCAGCGGGCGGCCGAGGGCGGACCACACGGCGGGTGAGGTTCCTCAGGTGGCCCGGGTGCCGTGGTCCTCGCCGGCCCAGCCACGCGACGCCTCGGGCTCCCGCTCGCCCTCGTCCTCGCCGGTGATGACCTCGTCCGCGACCGCCGTCTCCTCGTGCTCCCGGGCGAAGTCCGGGTCGGCGTTCGGGTCCGGCGCCGTCGGCGGCTGGCCGAGCGCCTCGATGTGGTGCTGCTGCCCCTGCCCGCGTTTGGTCATCCGGGTGTCCTCTCCGTCGTACGCACCGGCCGGGTCCGCCCGTCGCGGGCGTGCCTGCGGCACGGATCAGCCCGCGGTCCCGCCCAGCAGGTCGGCCGCCTCGTCGACCGCGTACTCGCCCTGAGGAAGCGCGGCGATCCTGGCCAACAGCTGCGCGGGGAGTTCGGCGGCGATCGCCCGGCGGTAGATGTCCACCTGACTGATCCGCTCCTGGCCGTGATAGATGTCGTCGAGCAGCTCGTCGAGCAGCCGGGTGTCCGGCTGCGCGGTCACGGACGCATCCTCACTCACCCCGCCCGCCTACCCGGTCCCGAATCGCCCAAACGCGGACCTTTCGTTGATCATGAGGTTGGCGGCGGTGTCGATCTTCTTGGGCGCCGTCAACCTCATGACCAACAAGGCGGGGTGGTCAGGCGGGGGTGGGGAGCGTGGCGCGGCGGGTGCGGGCGGACTGGGCCAAAGCGGTGAGGACCTCGATGGTGGTGTCCCAGCCTAGGCAGGCGTCGGTGACGGACTTCCCGTACTCGAGTTTCCGGGTGGGGTCCAGGTCCTGCCGGCCGGGCTTGAGGAAGCTTTCCAACATGACGCCGACGATGCCGCGCTGGCCGGCGGCGAGCTGAGCGGCCACGTCGGCGGCGACCACCGGCTGGTTGCGGTGGTCCTTGCCGCTGTTGGCGTGGCTGGCGTCGATCACCACACGCTCGGGCAGCCCGGCCGCGCGCAGCAGGTCGAGCGCGGCGGCCACCGACTCCGCGTCGTAGTTCGGCCGGCCGCCCCCGCCACGCAGCACCAGGTGCCCGTCGGCGTTGCCGCGGGTGTGCATGATCGCCGGGGTGCCGGAGACGTCGATGCCGGGGAAGACGTGGGGCACGCCGGCCGCGCGGATCGCGTCCACAGCGGTGGAGATGCTGCCGTCGGGACGGTTCTTCATGCCGATCGGCATGGACAGGCCGGAGGCGAGCTGCCGATGCACCTGGCTCTCCACCGTCCGGGCGCCGATCGCCCCCCAGGCCACGGTGTCGGCGATGTACTGCGGCGTGATCGGGTCGAGGAACTCGCAGCCCACCGGCAGGCCGAGGCGCAGCACGTCGAGCAGGAGCGCCCGGGCGGTACGCAGGCCGGTGTTGACGTCGCCCGACCCGTCCAGCCCCGGGTCGTTGATCAGGCCCTTCCAGCCCACCGTCGAGCGGGGCTTCTCGAAGTAGACCCGCATCACCACCAGCAGGTCGTCGGCGAGCCGGTCGGCGGCCTCGCGCAGCCGGCCCGCGTACTCGAGGGCGGCGGCGGGGTCGTGCACCGAACAGGGGCCGACCACGACCAGGAGCCGGTCGTCGGCCCGGTCCAGCACCCGGCCGACGGCGCGCCGGCCGGCCACCACGGCCTCGGCGAGCGGCGTGTCCAGCGGCAGGTGGTGGTGCAGCAGGGCCGGGGTGGTCAGCGGCACGACACGGTCGATCCGCTGGTCGATGACGTGGTGGGCGTCCGGGGTCGTCACGGTGGGGCTCCTTCCGCCGACCGTGCCCCGGGGCCGGCGCCCGGGGGTCGAGCCGGCTGCTCAATTGCGAAAGGGCAGGGATTCATCCCTGCCCGGCCGGCTCGAAGAAAAGTGACGTCAGATCATGGTGAGGTCACCGGCTCCTCCAGCCGGCTGCCTAAACCATCGATACGACCGCGTCACGCCGGCCAGCCTACCCCGACGCGACGGGGAAGTCCCGCTCCGTTCCGCAGAGCGGTACGCGGGGTATGAGGACGGCATGAGTCAGGAGCAGAGCGACCAGGAACGAATCGGGGCCCGAGCCCACCTGCTGCCCGAGGAGGCCGCGGCGGGCAGCGAGGACCCGGAGGCCCAGGCCGACGCGATCCTCGCCGAGTCGGACATCCGGGAGGACGTGAACGTCGCCCAGGACACCACGCTGGAGCACCGCACGTCGGATCAGACCGTGACCCCGAGCGAGCCACCGGACTGAGGCGGACCGCACGCGCCGGCACGGCCGAAGATGCCTCCGCTCGTCACCTTTCCGCCCGCGAGATCGGATAGCGTCGTGCCATGCCCGACAGCGGTTACCCCTGGCCCATCGAGACGACCCGACTTGACAACGGCCTGCGTGTGGTGGTGAGCGAGGACCGCACCGCCCCCGCCGTCGCCGTGAACCTCTGGTACGACGTGGGCTCCCGGCACGAACCGGAGGGACAGACCGGCTTCGCCCACCTCTTCGAGCACCTCATGTTCGAGGGCTCGGTGAACGTGGCGAAGACCGAGCACATGCGGTTCATCCAGGGATCCGGCGGTTCGCTGAACGCCACCACCAACCCGGACCGGACCAACTACTTCGAGACCGTCCCCGCCGAACACCTCGAGCTGGCGCTCTGGCTGGAGGCCGACCGGATGGGCGGCCTCGTGCCGGCGCTGACCCAGGAGACGCTGGACAACCAGCGGGACGTGGTCAAGAACGAGCGCCGCCAGCGGTACGAGAACGTCCCGTACGGCGACGCCTGGCTGCGGCTGCTGCCGCTGCTCTACCCACCCGGCCACCCCTACCACCACGCGACGATCGGGTCGATGGCCGACCTGAACGCCGCCGGCCTGCCCACCTTCCAGACCTTCCACACCACGTACTACGCGCCGAACAACGCGGTGCTCACCGTGGTCGGTGACACCACGGCCGGCGAGGTGTTCGCGCTGGCCGACAAATACTTCGGCGGGATCCCGTCCCGCGCCGACATCCCCGCCGCGCCAGACGGGCGGACCGTGCCGGCGACCGGCCGACCGGCGGTGGAGACCGTCACCGCCGACGTGCCCGCCCCCCGGGTGTACGTCGCGCACCGCACCCACCCGTTCGGCACCGCGGGGTACGACGTCACCACCGTGCTCGCCACCGTCCTGGGCAGTGGCCGGGGCAGCCGGCTCTACCAGCGGCTCGCCGACGGGGAACGGATCGCCCAGCCGGACCTGGTCGGGGCGTACGGCGTGGACCTGGCGCACGGCCCGGCCCCGCTGATCGCCACCGTCACGGCCCGTCCCGGCGTGACCGCCGAGCGGTTGCGGAACGGGCTGGTCGAGGTGGTCGACGAGCTGGCCACCGTGCCGGTGACCGCGACCGAGCTGGACCGCGCCAAGGCGCTGCTGAGCACCCAGTGGTGGCGGCACATGTCCACCGTGGACGGCCGGGCGGACACGCTGGGCCGGTACGCCACCCAGTTCGGTGACCCGGCGAAGGCCGGCGAGCGGCTGCCCGCCTGGCTCGCCGTCACCGCCGAGCAGATCGCCGAGCAGGCCGCCGAACTGCTCGGCGCCGCCGACCGGGTGACCCTGACCTACCAGCCCGAGGAGGCGTCATGACGTTGATCACCACCCGTCCCGGGCCGGGTGCCGCCCGTCCGTACCGGTTCCCGCAGGTGATCCGCCGGTCCGTCGCCGGCGGGCAGGTCGTCGCCGCGCACCTGCCGGGGCAGAACCTCGCGGTCGCGCTGCTGCTCCTCGACGGGGGCGCCGGCCGCGAGCCGGTCGGCAAGGAGGGGCTGGGCGGGGTGCTCGCCAAGGCGCTGGAGGAGGGCACCGCGCAGCGCGACGCCACCGCGTACGCGCTGGCCATCGAGGCGCTCGGCACCGAGCTGGTGACCGGGCTGGACTGGGACTCCTTCCAGGTCAGCGTGCAGGTGCCGGTCGACCGACTGAGCGCGGCCGTGGAGCTGCTCGCCGAGGCCGTCCGCACCCCGAAGCTCGCCCCGGCCGACGTGCTGCGGGTTCGCGACGACGAGGCGACCGCGCTGCGGATGGACTGGGCCAACCCCGGCCCCCGGGCGGACGCGGTGCTGCGCGGCGACATCTTCGGCACCGACAACCGTTGGGGCCGTCCGATGTACGGCGACCCGGACAGCGTGGCCGCCCTCGACGTGGACGACGTGACCGTCTTCCACTCGGAGTGGTTCATCCGCCCGGGGACGCTGATCGTCGTCGGCGATCTGGACCGACTCGACCTCGACGCGCTCGGCGCCGCGGCGTTCGCCGGCACCGCTGGCGGGCCGGTGGAGAAGGGCGGCCCGATCGAGGTGCCGCTGCACGACCGGCGGCGGATCATCCTGGTCGACCGGCCCGGCTCGGTGCAGTCCACGCTCCGCCTCGGGCACCCGTCCCCGCACCGCGCCCACCCGGACCACGTCCCGATGACGCTCGCCGGCACGGTGCTCGGCGGGGCGTTCACCTCCCGGCTCAACCACCTGATCCGCGAGGTGCACGGCTACACGTACGGCATCCGGGGCGACTTCGCCTCGTCCCGCCGGTTCGGCCGGTTCGGGATCAGCTCCGGCGTGCAGACCGCGGTGACCGCGCCGGCCCTGGTGGAGTCGGTCGGCGAGGTCTCGCGTACCCAGCTGACCGGGGTGACCGAGGACGAGCTGGCGGTGGCCCGCTCGTGGCGGGCCGGTCAGCTCTCGGTCGAGCTGCAGAGCCCGCGCGCGATCGCGTCGGCGTTGACCACCCTGGTGGTGCACGACCTGCCGGACGACTACCACGCCCGGCTGCGCGAGTCGCTGCTCGCCGCCGACGTGGCCGAGGTCTCGGCGGCGGCCGCGGCGTACCTTCACCCGGAGGCGCTCACCCTGGTCGTCGAGGGCGACTCGGCGGTCATCCGGGACGAGTTGGTCGCCACCGGCCTCGGCGAGGTCGTCGACCACACCCCCTGACCGTCCCGGGCGCGGCTCCGGTCGTGGCCCTGGCGCGGGCGTCGGCACCGTGCCAGGGCCTGCCGGGAGGTGTGATTTCGGTCGCGGACGCCCGCGCCGGGCCCGTGCGGTGGGAAACGTTTCCCGGTCGGGCCGCCCGGCTGGGTAGCCTCGCGGGCATGAGGATCGGCATTGTGGGAGCCACCGGCCAGGTCGGTGGCGTGATGCGGCAGGTGTTGGCGGAGCGGGAGTTCCCGGCGGAGCAGGTGCGGCTGTTCGCCTCGGCGCGGTCGGCCGGGCGCACCCTGCCCTGGCGGGACGGCGAGGTTACCGTCGAGGACGCGGCCACCGCGGACTACCGCGGGCTGGACATCGTGCTCTTCTCGGCGGGCGGAAGCACCGCCCGGGAGCTGGCACCCCGGGTCGCCGAGGCCGGCGCGGTGGTCATCGACAACTCGTCGGCGTTCCGGATGGATCCCGCGGTTCCGTTGGTGGTCGCCGAGGTCAACCCGCACGCCATCGCTGACCGGCCGAAGGGCATCGTGGCCAACCCGAACTGCACCACCATGGCCGCGATGCCGGTGCTGCGTCCGCTGCACCGGGAGGCCGAGCTGGTCAGCCTGGTCATCGCCACCTACCAGGCGGTGTCCGGCGCCGGTCTGGCCGGCGTGGCCGAGCTCGACGAGCAGGTCCGCAAGGTCGCCGAGCACGCCACTGGGCTCGCCTTCGACGGCGCGTCCGTCGAGTTCCCCGCGCCGCGCTCGTTCGCCCGCCCGATCGCCTTCAACGTTCTCCCGCTGGCCGGCTCGATCGTCGACGACGGCTCCTTCGAGACCGACGAGGAGCAGAAGCTGCGCAACGAGAGCCGGAAGATCCTGGAGATCCCCGGGCTGAAGGTCTCCGGCACCTGCGTCCGGGTGCCGGTCTTCACCGGCCACTCGCTTCAGATCAACGCCCGCTTCGCCCGCCCGATCACCCCGGCCCGCGCCCGCGAGCTGCTCGACGGCGCGCCGGGCGTGGCGCTCTCCGACGTGCCGACCCCGCTGGAGGCAGCCGGCCAGGACCCGACCTACGTCGGGCGGATCCGGGCCGACGAGACCGTCGAGCACGGCTTGGCCCTTTTCTGCGCCAACGACAACCTGCGCAAGGGCGCCGCGCTCAACGCCGTACAGCTAGCCGAACTGGTCGCCGCCGACCTCTGACCCCGCCCCCGCCCCCCCGCCCCCCGCCCCTCCCCGCGCGCCGATCATGGAGATGTGGTTTCCGGCTTGACCGGTTTCGAGTCCTTCGTCCACCGCCGCAACTCCATGATCGACGGGAACAGGGAGGCGCGGGAGCGGGGAGGGGGTGCGGCGGGGTGGGGGTTTGCGGTGGAATGGGGGATTGCGATCACGTTGAACCGGAGGCCCCATGACGGACGAACAGACCCGGCACGACCTGACCGACCTCATCGCGAGCCGGTGGCTCGGCGTGCTGGCCACCATCAAGCGGGACGGGCGGCCTCAGCTGTCCAACGTGGTCTACTCCTTCGACCGTGGGCCGGGCCTGATCCGCGTGTCGGTCACCGACGGCCGGGCCAAGACCGCCAACCTGCGCCGCGACCCCCGGGCCAGCTTCCACGTCAGCAGCGAGGACGGCTGGGCGTACGCGGTGGCGGAGGCGCGGGCCGAGCTGACCCCGGTCGCCGAGCGGCCGGACGCCCCGACCGTCGAGGAACTGGTCGGCCTCTACCGCGCGGTGCAGGGCGAACACCCGGACTGGGACGACTTCCGGCGGGCCATGGTCGCCGAGCGCCGGCTCGTGCTGCGGCTGCACGTCGAGCGCGTCTACGGCATGCCCCCGCGCCGCTGACCCGGGCGGGTTACCCCGGCGCGGCGGGCGGGTAGACGGCGGTGCCGAACCGAGAGGGGAGCACCATGACAACGGTCGGAGAGTTTATGACGACCCGGTTGGTGACGATGGACGGCAGCGACACCCTCACCGCCGCGGCGCAGGAGATGCGGGACAGCGCCATCGGCGACGTGGTGGTGACCGACGGTGACAACGTGGTCGGCATCGTCACGGACCGGGACATCACGGTCCGCGGCGTGGCCGAGAACCTGGACCCCAACACGACCAGGCTCAACCAGATCACCAGCAAGGACGTGGTGACAGTGAGCCAGTACGACGACGCGGTGGCCGCCGCCGACCTGATGCGGACGTACGCGGTCCGTCGGCTGCCGGTGATCGACGACGGCCGCCTGGTCGGGCTGATCTCGATGGGTGACCTCGCCGTCGAGCGGGAGCCCCAGTCGGTGCTCGCCGACATCAGCGCCGACGACCCCAACAACTGACCCGTCCGCCGCGACCGAACGCCGGCCTCCCGTTGCGGGGGCCGGCGTTCGCACGTCCGGGACCCGTGCGCCGAACATGCCACCACCGGCGAGTCACCCGAACCGGGCGAGGTTGACGGCGTGCCCGGCGGGGACCCCTCCTCGGACGTGGAACGCCGCGGCTCGCGGGAGGAGTGAACCGGATGGTGGACGCGACCACGAGGTTCTTCGAGGAGCTGGACCGGCGGGGGTTCGAACCCCTGCTGGCGAAGAGCTCCGGAACCCTGCGCTTCGACCTGCACGAGGGGGCGCAGACGACACACTGGTTGCTGCAGATCGACCGGGGCAACCTTCAGGTCCGGCAGGAGGACCGGGAGGCCGACACGGTGGTGGGCAGCGCGCCGCGGCTCTTCGACGAGCTGGTCACGGGCCAGGAGAACGCCATCGCGGCCCTGCTCCGCGGCGACATGACCGTCGCGGGCGACCTGCGGCTGCTGCTCCAGGTCGAGCGGCTGCTGCCCGGCCCGGCGGACTCGCAGTGTCCGCGGCACCCGTTCCGGAGGGAGATGCACTGATGGCGGGCACCAACACGGTCCGAATCCTCGACGGAAACACCTTCGTGGTCTCGGAGGACACCGGCGACATCGAGGCCACGCCGAGCGAGCCGACCGGCCTCTTCGCCATCGACACCCGGTACCTGTCGAAGTGGGTGTTGACGGTCAACGGGGAACGGCTCAACTCGCTGTCGTACGACGACCTGCAGTACTTCGAGGCCCGGTTCTTCCTGGTGCCGGGGCTGGCCACGCACTACGTCGACGCCAAGTTGTCGATCATCCGGGAGCGAGCGGTGGGCGGCAGCTTCCGGGAGACGCTGACCATCCTCAACCACGACGAGAAGGCCGTCGACCTGGAAGTCCGGATCGACGCCGGCTCGGACTTCGCCGACCTGTTCCAGGTGAAGGACGAGATCTTGAACAAGAAGGGCGAGATCTACTCCGAGGCCGAAGAAGATCGGCTCCGGCTGGGCTACCGGCGGGGCAACTTCAAGCGGGAGACCATCATCTCGGCCTCCGTCCCGGCCAGGTACGACCGGAACGGACTCTCCTGGACCCTCCACCTGGAGCCCAACGAGCAGTGGGACACCGGCATCGACGTGCAGACCACCGCGATCGGCCCGGGCGGCCGGGACCTGCGGATGGGGCTGCGGGCGCACGGCGTCGAGCGGCTGGCCCTCCAGCGCGACCTGGAGGAGTGGATCGACCGGGCCCCGAAGGTCAACAGCGAGCACGGCGAACTGGCGTCGACGTACCGGCGCAGCCTGATCGACCTGGCGGCGCTGCGCTTCTCGCCGATCTCCCTCGGCGGGCAGACGCTGCCGGCCGCCGGTCTGCCCTGGTTCATGACCATGTTCGGCCGGGACAGCATCCTCACCTGCCTCCAGGTGCTGCCCTTCGCACCCGACATGTCGAAGACCACGCTGCGGATCCTCGGTTCGCTGCAGGGCACCCGGTTCGACGACTTCCGGGAAGAGGACCCGGGCCGGATTCTGCACGAGATGCGGTACGGCGAGACGGCGGCCTTCGAGGAACAGCCGCACTCGCCGTACTACGGCTCGGTGGATGCGACGCCGCTGTTCGTGGTGCTCCTCGACGAGTACGAGAAGTGGAGCGGCGACGTCGCGCTGGTCAAGGAGTTGGAACAGGAGTGCCGGGCGGCGTTGAAGTGGGTCGACGGCTACGCCGACCTGGTCGGCAACGGCTACATCTGGTACGAACGCCGCAACACCGACACCGGCCTGGAGAACCAGTGCTGGAAGGACTCCTGGGACTCCATCTCGTACGCCGACGGCAAGCTGCCGCCGTTCCCGCGGGCCACCTGCGAGGTGCAGGGGTACGCGTACGACGCCAAGATGCGGGCCGCCCGGCTGGCCCGGGAGTTCTGGAACGACCCCGCGTACGCCGACCAACTGGAACGCGAGGCGGCCACGCTCAAAGAACGGTTCAACCGCGACTGGTGGGTGGCGGACGGCGAGTACTACGCCCTCGGGCTGGACCCCGACGGACGGCAGTGCGACGTGCTCAGCTCCAACATCGGTCACCTGCTGTGGAGCGGCATCGTCGACGAGGACCGGGCGGCGAAGGTCGCCGAGCATCTGGTCGGGCCGCGCCTCTTCTCCGGCTGGGGGGTACGCACCCTGGCCGAGGGCGAGGTCCGCTACAACCCGATCGGCTACCACAACGGCACCATCTGGCCGTTCGACAACTCCTTCATCGCCTGGGGTCTGCGCCGGTACGGTTTCGCCGAGGAGGCCGCCTGCATCGCCAACGGCATCCTGGACGCGGCACGCTACTTCGACGGCCGGCTACCGGAGGCGTTCGGCGGCTACCACCGGGAGCTGACCAAGTTCCCCGTGGAATATCCGACGGCGTGCAGCCCGCAGGCCTGGTCGACGGGGACGCCGCTGCTGCTGCTCCGGACCATGCTCGGGCTGGAGCCGCACGAGGGGCACCTGTCGGTCGACCCGCGCCTGCCGGTGGGCATGGGGCGGATCGAGGTGCTCGACATTCCGGGCCGGTGGGGCAAGGTCGACGCCTTCGCCCGGGGCCGGCTGGACCTCAACAAGCTCGCCGCCTGATCGGGGCGAACCCGCTCAGTGGCCGAGCAGGTCCGTCCAGGGGTCGTCGTGGTACCCGAGCCCGCACTGCTCCGCACCTACGGTTGCGTAACCTACTCGCGGTAAAGTTGCTGGATGCCGGAACTCGTGTATCCGCCCGTGATCGCCGCCGCCAAAACGATGTTCCGGGTCCTGGACCTGCGCCTGACGGTGAAGGGCAGCCACCATGTGCCCCGCACCGGGGGCGCGGTGCTGGCCAGCAACCACGTCAGCTACCTGGACTTCATCTTCTGCGGCTTCGGCGCGCTCGAGTCCCGCAGGCTGGTCCGGTTCATGGCCAAGGACTCCGTCTTCAGGCACAAGGTCTCCGGCCCGCTCATGCGAGCCATGAAGCACATTCCGGTGAACCGGGCGGCTGGCGCCGGCTCGTACCAGACCGCGGTGGCCGCGCTGCGGCGCGGCGAGGTGGTCGGCGTCTTTCCAGAGGCGACCATCAGCCGATCCTTCACCGTCAAGGAGCTCAAGAGCGGGGCCGCCCGGATGGCCCAGCAGGCGTCCGTGCCGCTGCTGCCGGTCGCCCTCTGGGGCGGCCAGCGGCTCTGGACCAAGGGCCGGCCGCGCGCGCTGACGCGCCGGCACACGCCGATCACCATCCTGGTCGGGGAGCCGATCGACCCGGCCGGGTACCCGGACGCCACCGCGCTGACGGTCGAGCTGCGCAGCCGCCTCGCCGCACTGGTCGACCGGGCCCAGCGGGAGTACCCGGAGCAACCCGCCGGCCCCGAGGACGCCTGGTGGCAGCCGGCCCACCTGGGCGGCGCCGCGCCCACCCCCGAGCAGGCGGCCGAGCTGGACCGTCGGGGCCGCGGTGCCCGTACCGCCTGATTCCGTTCCGGCTGGCGGGTTCCGGCCGTTGGCGGGCTGCGACTCGGCCGATCGTGTCAGCAGGCGGAGCCGGGCCGGTCCTGCGCCGGAAACGCCAGCCGCGGCCAGGCGGGTGCGGCGTCCCGCACCGGGCGGTAGTAGTCGTCCCGGGACAGGAACTCCACCGGCAGGGACCCCGGCAGGGTCACCGCACCCCGGGCCGGTCCGGGCGCTGCGCCGGCCCGGATCAGCAGCGTGTCCCGCTCCGGCGGGGAGAGTTCCACCAGTTCGGGGTGGACCAGGCGGAACGCGGCCACCGCGCGGCGTACCTGTCGGGCCAGTGTGACGATCAGGGCGTCCGAGCCGGCGAGGGCGAGCGTCGGCTGCCGGATGGTCCGCAATGCGTCGCAGACCACCCGCAGCTCGAGGTCGCCGTCGGGGCCGTCGGCCAGCTCCATCCGGGACGGCCACTGCCATCGGATCTGCCCGCTGACCAGGCGGGACAGCCGGACCGGACGCCGGTGTCGGGCATGCGTCCGGCCGTCCCGCCCGGGCACCAGCGACAACTCGGCGTCGGGGCAGACGTAGGCGAGCCGCCGGTCGGTCACGGTGACCGTCGCCGGGGCGGAGAGCTTCCATGCGCAGACGCTCTCGGTGGGACCGAGCAGTTGACCGGCCACGCCGAGCCGGTGCTGGGCGAGCACCCGCTCGCCCACCTCGGGGACCAGCGCGTACCGCCGGTCGAGCACGGGACGGGCGCGGTCGTCCGCGTCGAAGCGGTGCGGCCCGATGAAGAAGGGTGCGGAGTCCTCCTGCACGGTCACGACCTCCCCGGAGACGGTTGGCGACAATCCGAGCCTGACCGACGCGACACCCGCTGTCATGACACCCGTTAGGGGGTCGGCCGGTCGGTGGATGCCTGCGACCGGTAGATGCCGATCTCTTCCGGTCGGACGAGCCCGTCCTCGATCGCCCGGGCGAGTAGCGCCGCCTTGGTGGCGGCCGGTCGTCCCGCCCGGGTGTACTTGATCCGGGCCCGGTCCACGTACTGCTTGACCGTGTGTTCGCTGATCCGCATGCGGCGGGCCACCGACGCCTTCGACATCGACTGGAACCACAGCAGCAGCGCCTCACGCTCCTTGTCCGACAGCGCCGGCCGGTCCGGCCGGGGATCGCCGACCATCGCCCCCGCCAGCGCCGGCGGCACGTACGGGCGGTCGCTCGCCGCGGCGAGCACCGTCGCCACGCAGTGCTCGCGCCCCTCGTGCTTGGCGAGGAACGCCACCGCCCCCGCGTCCAGCGCGGCGAGCATGGTGTCCGGGTCGGTGTGCTCGGAGTAGACCACCACCCGCCGCCCGGCGGCGCTCAGTTCGGCCAGCTTGTCGATTGCCATCCGCCCGTGCAGCCGCAGGTCGAGCAGGACCACCTCGGCCTCCGGGGCGGCCCGCAGCACCGCGTCCGGATCGTCCCCGGTGGCCAGTACGCGCAGCCGTGGCTCGCCGGCCAGCCAGGTGCGTACCCCGTCGATCACCACCGGGTGGTCGTCCACGATCGCCACCCCGATCGGCGGCCCCTCCGTCACGTCCTGCGCCATCTGGTCTGCGTCCATCGAATCTCCCCGTCCCGCTCATGCTCGAGTTCCACCGGCGCGTCCCCGTTGCCGGCCGCACCACCGTCCCCGACCGGCGGGCCGGTCGCGTCCGGCCCGTCCTGGTCGGGAGTGACCAGGCTGACCACCACCTCGTCCGGGCCGGCGACCACGGTCAGCCGGGCCCAGGCTCGGGCGTCGGCGAGGGCCGTGGCGACCGGGTCGGCGAGCCGTCGGCGGACCTCGACCGGCAGCTCCGGTGGGGCGCCGACGGCGACCAGCTCGATCGGCAGCCCGTTGCGTTCCGCCAGGTCGGCGGCGGCCCGCAGCTCGTGCAACAGCGGATCGGGCACGTCGTCCGATTCGGCGATCAGCCGGCGTAGCCGCGCCGCCGCCAGTACGCAGCGGCGGCGCACCTCCGGGTCGGCCGGGTCCGCGTCGCCGGCGGCGAGAGCGGCCAACACCTCCTCGGCGGTGCCGCTGACCAGGCCGAGCCGTGCCTGCCGGTCCGCCCGGGCCTGTTCCGCCGCCACTCGTTCTGCCTCGACCGCCGCCGTGGCCGTAGCGGTGCCGGCTCGGTTCCGGGCCAGGGCGGCGAGCGCAGCGCCGCCGACGAAGACCGCGACGGGCAGCGAGGACACGCCGTAGACGTACATCGCGTAGCGGGTGAGGTCGGCCGGGGCGTGCGCGCCGGACGCGAGCAGCGCGGCGAACGCGATCGCCGCGTGTGCGCCGAGTACCGCCAGCAGCCACCCGACCGGCCGTCGCCAGAGCACCAGCAGGAAGAACCAGACCAGGCCGCCCCACGCCCAGTTCGCCGGGGCGAAAGGTTGCCCGACCGCTACGAACACCACCGCGTCGACCACCAGCAGCACCGCGGTCAGCCCCCAGGCGGATGGCAGGCCACCACGCAGCAGGCGTACGCCGGCCACTACACCGACCGCCGCGGCCACCAGCCAGGCCGCGGCGATCACCGCCGTGGCGGCGGGTGCGGACCCGGCACCGAGCAGCTCCGGCAGGGCGATCGCCAGGTGCCAGGCCAGCGCGATGGTGACCGCGCCGATCCGGGCAGCCCGGTCGGAGGCGTCAGCCACCGCGCCCGCCGCAACCAGGTCAGTCGCCACCGGTCCACTCCAGCCGGATCCGGGTACCGGCACCAGAGGCGGAGGTCACCTCTGCCCGGCCGCCCACCGTGGCCATCCGACCGATGATCGACTCGCGCAGCCCGTACCGGTGTGCGGGGACGGTGGCCGGGTCGAAGCCGGGACCGTCGTCGGCCACCTCGACCACGACGGTGGCCCCGTCTCGCGCCAGGCGCAGGCTGGCGGCGGAACCCGGCGCGTGCCGGACCACGTTGGCCAGCGCGGCGGCGGCGCTGTCGGCCAGCGCACCGGCGGCCTCCGCCGGAACCACGCACCGCGCGAGCGTCGCGGCCACCGGCAGCTCGGGCAGCCGGGCCAGGGCCGCCCGCAGCCGGTCGTCCAGCGCCACCGGGCCGGTAACCGGCGCCGACCGGGCATCGGCCAGGTCGGCGAGGGTACGCAGGTCCGCCGCGCACCGGTCACGCAGTGTGGCCGAGGAGCCGGCCACCCCGCCGAGCCCGATCATGGTCAGCGTGCCGAGGACGGTGTCGTGCAGGTCGCGGTTCTGCCGCCGCTCGGCCTCCCGAGCGGCCCGCGCCCTGACCGCCTCGCGGGCCAGCCGCTGGTAGTCGGTGAACGCGGCGTCGGCGCGGCCGATCCGGCGCCGGATCACCGCCGTCATCACCGCCGCGATGCCGGTCTGCGTCAGCAGCGTCATCGCGTGCGCCCGCGCCTCGACCGGGTTGCCGGCGGCGGTGGCACCGATCGCGTAGCCGGCGGCGACCAGCAGGCCGGCCGGCACCGACCAGCGGGCCGGGGCGGTGGTCTGCGCGTTGATCACGGTGGTGCTGGCGAGCACCGCGATCCAGCTCACCTCGCCGGGCAGCACCTCCGGTGCGACCAGCCACGGGATCGCCAGCCCGGCCGCGGTGGTGAGCACGACGTCGCCGGCCACCAGCGGGCCGGTGGCCCCGTGCCGCAGCGCGCGGACCGCGTACCAGACGGACCATGCGGTCAGCACGGCGACCGCCGGCACCAGCAGCTCCACCCGGACCGGCGGGGTGCGGACCGCCAGGGCCACCACCGCGCCGACCAGGCCACAGGTCAGCCGGAGCAGCGCCGGCACGGTGGTGAAAACGCGGCTGAACGCGCCGCCGGCCGGTCGGTCCAGTGGGGTCGGCGAGGTCGTGGCGGCAACGACCGGCATCGGGGGAGGGTCCTTCCGGCAGCGACCCCGTCGGGTCCGCGCGGCATAGATCGACGTCGGAGAATAACATGCCAAACCGCAACGGGTCACCCTCGGTGCGCGCCGCGTCGCTCGCCCAGGGCAGGTCGCGGGCATTCCCGACGGTCGCCGTCACCTCCGGGTACGCCGCCCAGACGGCGGTCACGTGCGCCGGCACCAGGTCGACCAGGTGCACCCGGTAGCCGGCCGCTTCGAGCCACCCCGGTTGCGTGATTTTCCTACCCTGCCGCCATGACCTACGAGCCAGCCATGGTGTCACCGAAGAAGAACACGACCCGCACGGTGCTCATCGTCGTCGGTGTCGTGCTCGCGATCTGCTGTCTGGGTGGTGTCGTCGGCGGCTTCTTCCTCTATGGCGCGGTGAAGGACGCCACCGGTCCGGCCAAGACCACCGTGGACACGTTCGCCGGCGCGCTGGTCAGCCACGACTACCCGACCGCGTACGGGCAGCTCTGCGGTGAGCTGCGCGACCGGCTCAGCCAGGACGACTTCGTTCGACAGCAGTCGAATGGGCCGCTGCTGGACGGGTACGAGATCGTCGGCCTGAACGTCCAGAACAACAACGGGCGGGTGTTCGGGTCGGCAAGCGTGCGGTACACCGTGCGGCAGGGGATGCCCACCACGCAGACGTACGCCCTGACCAAGGAGGACGGGGCCTGGCGGATCTGCCAGTGACGGCTACTACCCCCGGTCGGTGTCGGCGGCGGCGCGTTCGCGCAGCCAGTCCAGAGCCGACTCGGCATGCCGGAGCACTGAGATGTGGCCGTCCTGGGGATAGCGACGCAACTCGGCGGCGGGGCAATGCCGTGCCAGCCATTCGCTGTGCGCCGCCGGCACGATGCCGTCCCGGTCGCCGTGCAGGAGCAGGACCGGCGGCGTGACCTGCGCGGGGCGGAAGCCCCACGGCGAGACGTACGCCAGGTCGTCGTCGATCAGCCCGCCCTGCCCTGCCTTCGTCGCCGGGCCGACCACGCTGTCGAACCAGGACCAGTCGCCGTGCAACGCGGCCAGGTCGGCCGGGGTGAACTGCGGATCGTATTCGGCGCCCGAGGTCTCGTACGCCACCTTGGCCGCCCGGCCCGCCGCCGCCGCGCGCAGCGACGCCACCCCGGACGGCACCATGCCGGCGAACCAGTCCAGCCCCTCCGCGTCGTACGGTGCCAACCCGGCGCCGCTCACCACCGCGATCACCCGGTCGGGCAGCAGCGCGCCGCAGGCCAGGGCGTGCGGGCCGCCGCCGGAGTGGCCCATCACCGCGAACCGTGCGATGCCCAGCGCGTCGGCCACCGCGGCGACATCCATGGCGGCGGAGGCGATGCCGCGCCCGGGGACCGGGGTCGAGCCGCCGTAGCCGGGACGGTCGTACGACACCCAGCGGAGGCCGAGCCGGTCGGCGGCCGCGAAAAGGGGCGCCGGCGGTGCGCCGATGTTGGGCGTGCCGTGGTGCCAGAAGACGGCTAGCCGGCCCGCGCCGCCGGTGTCGTAGACGTGCAGGGTGCGACCGTCGCCCAGCCGAAGCGCCGTCTCGGTCACCATGACGGGTCAGCCGACCCGGTCGAGGAAGTCCAGGGTGCGGCGTACGAGCAGCGTGGTGGCGGCCTCGTCGTACGTCTTCGCGCTGCGGTCGGTGAAGAGATGGCCACCGCCCGGGTAGAGGAAGAGCTCGGCGGTGTCGATTTGGCTCGCCACCGCCCGCATGACCGGCACCTCGGCCAGCTCGTCGTCGGCCATCGCGTGCAGCTGCGCCGGGACCCCGGCCGGCCAGGGCCCGCCGAAACTCTCCGGCGGCACCGCGCTCTCCAGCAGCAGCGCGCCCCGCGCGCCGGGACGCCGCTGAGCGAGCGACTGCGCCGGCAGCACCCCGAGCGAGATGCCCGCGTAGACGATCCACTCGGGCCGGGACGCGGCGGCGGCCTCGCCCCGTCGCACGATCTCGTCGAAGCCGATCGCCTCGGCGTGCGCCCCGCCCTCCTCGACGGACTCGAAAGTGGCGCCGTCGTACAGGTCGGGGGTGTGCACGGTGTGGCCCGCCCCGCGCCACCGGTCGGCGAACTCAAGAAAGCCCGGGGTCTGCCCCAGGACGTGATGGAACAACAAGATCTCGGTCACCCGGTCACCGTAGTGCCGTGGTGCGACAACCGTGACGAGGCCAATTTCACGACTCGTTGTGCGGGGCAGGGCTGAAGACGCCGGCGCGAAGGGCTGCGGCGGCTGCGGCGGCCGTACGTCGGGCGAACTCCTCGTCGATGGGCTCGTCGATGACGAGCAGCCGCAGGAAGAAGGGCGCGCCCAGGAGCTCGATCGCGGCCTGGGCGTCGGTGCCCTGGGGCAGCTCGCCGCGGCCGACCGCGTGGTCGATGATGGCCTCGGCCAGCCCGAACCGTTCGGCGAAGAAGCCGCGGACGATCTGCGCGGCGCGCGGGTTGCGGGGGGCGGCTGCGGCCAGGGCCGTGATCAGCTCGCCGGGCTCGCCGGTCATCCCGCGCCGGATCAGCAATGCCAGCTCTTCGAGGTCGGTGTCGAGGTTGCCGGTGTCCGGGATCGGGACGACCTCACTGGCGTACTCGCTGAGCAGGTCGCCGAGGACGCCTTCCAGGTCGGCCCAGCGCCGGTAGATCGACGTCTTGTTGACGCCGGCCGCCTGGGCGATCCGTTCGACGGTCAGCTCGGCGTACCCGTCGAGAAGAAGCTCGCGAGCGGCCGTCAGGACGGCGGCCCGGACGCGGGCGCTGCGCCCGCCCGGTCGCTGACCAACGGACATCGAGGCCTCCTCTATCGCACCAGCCGTTGCGTTACGCGTCCCATCATGTCAGGCTGCAAAAGCAACGTCGGTTGCGATTGGGGAGGATTCATGAAGACCAACGTCTGCGTCGTCGGCGGTGGGCCGGCAGGCCTCGTCCTCGGGCTGCTGCTCGCCCGGCAGGGAGTGGCGGTCACGGTGCTGGAGAAGCACGCGGACTTCCTCCGGGACTTCCGGGGTGACACCGTGCACCCCTGCACTCTCGACATGCTCGACGAGATCGGGCTCGGCGAACGGATGGCGGCCCTGCCCGGGCGCAAGGTCGGCGGGCTGCACGTCACCTTCGACGACGGCACCTACCCGGTCGCGGACTTCACCCGCCTGCCGGCGCCGCACAACTATGTCTACTTCGTACCCCAGTGGGATTTCCTGGAAATGCTCGCGATCGAGGCGGCGAAGTTCCCGACCTTCACGCTGCTCCGCTCCACCACCGTGACCGGCCTGCTCCGCGACGCGTCCGGCGCCGTCGCCGGCGTGCGGGCCGTCGGTCCGGAGGGCGAGCTGGAGGTCCGGGCCTCGCTCACCGTCGCCTGCGACGGCCGCGATTCGGTGGTACGCCGGGAGCTCGGCCTGCGGCCGGTCGACTACGGCGCGCCCATGGACGTGCTGTGGTTCCGGATCTCGCGCCGGCCCACCGACGACGACGGCCTGGCGATGCGGGTCGGCTCCGGCGGGCTGATGCTCGCCATCGACCGCGGCGACTACTACCAGTGCGCGTACCTCATCGCCAAGGGCGGCTACGACGAGATCCGCACGGCCGGGCTGGACGCGCTGCGCAAGCAGGTGGCGCGGCGGCACCCGCTCTTCGCCGACCGGGTCGGCGAGCTGGCCACCTGGGACGACGTCAAGTTGCTGACGGTGAAGGTCGACCGGCTGAAGCGGTGGCACGCGCCCGGCGTGCTGCTCATCGGCGACGCCGCGCACGCCATGTCCCCGATCGCCGGCGTCGGCATCAACCTGGCGGTGCAGGACGCCACGGCCACCGCCCGGATGCTGGGCCCGAAGCTCGCCGCCGGGCGGCCGGTGACCGAAGCGGACCTCGCTGCTGTGCAGAAGCGTCGACGCTTCCCGACCGTGCTGACGCAGAACATCCAGCGGGCCGCGCAGCGGCGCGTCGTCGACCCGCTGCTGCACGCCACCGGCCGGATCGAGTCGCCGGCACCGATTCGCCTGCTGAAGCGGTTTCCGGCGCTGCAGGCCCTCCCCGCCCGACTGGCCGGCATCGGCGTACGCCCCGAGCACGTGCGTAGCGCCGACACGATCTGACGAGTGTCGATTATTACGAGGATGTCTCACGGGAGAATATTTGTTGATCTCTATTGCTTCGTGATCGGAGCGAGTGTTACCTAGTTCAGAACACATTGATCATCAATCATCGCCCCGGCACATATCGGCGAACCGGGCATGATCCCTTGCTCCCGAGAAAGGTGGACCACCGTATGAACCACGCGCAGAGCAATGGGCTGAGCCGGCGCCGGATCCTTGGCGGAGCAGCCGGGCTGGCCGCTGGAGCCGCCGTATCCGCGACGGGACTGTCGTCCGGCGCCGCGTTCGCCGCACCCGGCCCGCCCGACCACGCCCGCTGGAACCAGCAGGCGGCGCACGTGACCATCACCCGCGATGACTGGGGGATCGCGCACGTGGTGGGCAAGACCGACGCCCACGCGGTGTTCGGGATGATCTACGCCCAGGCCGAGGACGACTTCAACCGCATCGAGCGGAACTACCTGGTCAACCTCGGCCGCCTCGCCGAGGCCGAGGGCGAGAGCGCGATCTGGCAGGACCTGCGCCAGCGGCTGTTCATCGATCCCGAGGTGCTGAAGGCCCTCTACGCCAACAGCCCGGCCTGGCTGCGCAAGCTGATGGACGCCTGGGCGGACGGACTGAACTACTTCCTCGCGACGCACCCCGAGGTGCGCCCGCGTGTGATCACACGCTTCGAGCCGTGGATGGCGCTGAGCTTCAGCGAAGGCAGCATCGGCGGCGATATCGAGCGGGTGTCGCTCACCTCGCTCCGGGCCTTCTACGACACCAACGCGGTGGCGATGGCCGAGATGGAGCCCGAAGCGCCGTACCGCCCGTCCCAGGCCTCGAACGGCATCGCGATCGCGGCGAGCCACACGCAGAACGGCCGGGCTCTGCTGCTGATCAACCCGCACACCAGCTTCTACTTCCGCTCCGAACTGCACATGACGAGCGACGAAGGGCTCAACGCCTATGGCGCGGCCACCTGGGGCCAGTTCTTCATCTACCAGGGCTTCAACGAGAACGTGGGCTGGATGCACACCTCGGCCGTGGTCGACAACGTCGACGAGTTCTCCGAGACCATCGTGACCGGGGCGGATGGCAACCTCTCCTACCGCTACGGCGACCAGTTGCGGCCGGTGACGACGAAGACGATCACGCTGTCGTACCGCACCGCGGACGGTGGGCAGGCCCAGCGCAGCTTCACCACCTACGCCACGCATCACGGCCCGATCGTGCGCCAGGCGTCCGGCAAGTGGATCGCCTTCGCCCTGATGAACAAGCCCGTCGAGGCGCTGCAGCAGAGCTTCCTGCGCACCAAGGCGCGGGACTACGCGGACTACCTGGAGGTGGCGAAGCTCAAGGCCAACAGCTCGAACAACACGTTGTTCGCGGATTCGAAGGGCACCGCCGCCTTCCTGCTGCCGCAGTTCATGCCGGTCCGCGACAATCGCTTCAACTACACCCAGCCGGTTGACGGCAGCGATCCGGCGACCGACTGGCAAGGGCTGCACAGCCTCGAGAGCATGCCACAGGTAGTGAATCCGAAGAATGGCTGGATGTTCAACACGAACAACTGGCCCTGGACCGCCGCCGGCGCGGACAGCCCCAACGCCGCTGATTTCCCCCGCTATTTCAACACGGGCAGCGAGAACGAGCGCGGGCGGCATGTCATCCAGCTGATGTCCGGGCGGAACGACTTCACCCCGCAGGCGCTGCGCGATGTCGCTTTTGATACCTACCTCCCCGCATTCGCCGATCTCATCCCGCAGCTCGTCGCCGCATGGGACAAACTGGCTGCGGGCGACCCGCAGAAGGTGAGGCTCACCGGCCCGATCGGTCTGCTTCGCGGCTGGGACTACCGCTGGAGCGCCAATTCCACCGCGACGTCGCTCGCCATCTTCTGGGCCGCGGGATCGCGTTCCACCGATGCGCAGCGACTCGCGTCGCTCGACGCCGCAGTGGACCGGCTGACCAGCGATTTCGGCAGCTGGCAGGTGCCCTGGGGCGAGATCAACCGCTTCCAGCGCAACGACGGCGCGATCACCCAGACGTTCGACGACGCGAAGCCGAGCATCCCGGTGCCCTTCACCTCCGGGACCTGGGGATCCCTCGCCACGTACCCGGGGGCTCGCCAGTCGGGCACGAAGCGCTTCTACGCCAGCAGCGGCAACACCTTCGTCGCGGTCGTCGAGTTCGGGCCGAAGCTGCGGGCCTGGGCGGTCAGGGAGGGCGGCAACAGCGGAAACCCCGCCTCGCCGCACTTCGCCGACCAGGCCGAGCGCTACGCGAGCGGCAACCTCCGGTCCGTCTACTTCTACCCGGAGGACCTCAAGGGCCACGTCGAGCGGCGCTACAAGCCCGGTAAGTGAGCAATCGGGGCCGCCTACCTGACCGGTGGGCGGCCCCGGGTGCTGCGCATCGGTTGGCCTTACGTCCAGCGCCCGCCGTTGCCGGTTGCCTTGGCCAGGTCGAGTAGATCGGCCAGGCGGTACCGCAGTACCCGGGCCTGCCCGATCGACAGGACGAGGCTGGCCGCGGCTGCGCCTTCCACGCTGGTCAGGTTCACCATGGGCTCACCGGCCGGGTGTAGGGCTTGGACCAGGGCCACCTCAACAATGAACGCCTCCGGCTGGTTGGTGTCCATTTGCCGGGTGCGGGAGCGATGTTGGCCCCGGCGCTGGCAGTCTTCTCGGTCGCACCAGCGCGGGTGGCTCAGGTCGGCCGGTTCGCTGGCGAGGGTGCCGGTCGGGTAGACGTGCACGTAGCCGCAGGGTCGGCCCACGTCGAGTGCTATGCCGACCGGGTGGGCGTCCAGCCCGGCCCGGGTGACCACGGCGGTGGCGCGGACAGTGTGCGCGGTACAGGTGTACGCGCAGGCGTCCAGCGAGTCGGCGGTGTACAACTCGATCCGGACTGTCGCGGCTTCTCCGCAGACGGGCAGGGTGAGTTGGGTGCCCACGAGTTGCCTCCTGACTAGGCGATCAAGGCCCTCGGCCGGCGGCGCAATCGCCGGCCGAGGGGCGTCTGCTCGCAGCCAAATCAGCAAACCGCAGTTGGCCTAAGTATGCAAGAGATCATCGTGGTTGCAAGGCCAAATTATGATCGCGGTCTCGCCGGCCTAGTTGGCTGGTGAGATCATCTGCCCTGTGGCCAACCGACTAGCGGATGCTGTGCGTGCGTTTCACATGGCGCAGGCGACCGCCGCTGCCTCCGCGCAGCGCGCAGCCGAGGATCGGGAGAAGGTCACCGAGGCCCGGGATCAGCTCGCCACGGCCATCGTGGACGCCGCTCGGGATGGCATGCGCCAAGTCGACATCGTGCGGGTTACCGGCTACACCCGCGAGCGCGTGCGCCAGATCCTCCGCGCCCACGGCGTCGCCCCCGACAGCTAGCGCGCGCAGGAACAGCGAACGGACGCCCTGGACTTCAGCAATCCCGAGGTATCCGGTCCATCCGCTCTGGGGAGCACGACGAATGGACTCTGTTCCCCAGGGCGGGCCTACCTGTGACTTGGCGGAGGTGTGCCGACCATGCCGAGCGATACCGAACGGGGCTTTGATCGCCTGCAAGGAGCCGACGTATGAAATCTGTTCCTGTGCATCCCCAGTGGTGCAGCCGCCCCGAATGCACCGTGACTCCGGACCGACCCGCTGACACGCACAGTTCACGGCCAATACTGCTGCCGCCGAACGACCGTGAGGCGATGTATCTGCGACTCGTGTTGCACCAAGCGGATTACCCGCACGGGCTGCCGGTGGTGTGTTGTGCGTCGAGGGGTTCGACGAGGACCCCGCCAAGGACCCGAATCCGCTGGCATTGCTGGCGCTGAGCACCCGCCAGGCCGCCATCGCGGCGCACGTGCTGCGACGCTTGGTGCGGCGTGCCCACGGCTGACGTGCCGCCCAGGGCTTTCGGCCACCGACTTTCAGGTCATCAGTTTGGAAGGTCGTTCTCGGCTGTCGTCCGGATCGCCTGGTCAGCGAGGGTGTCGTGCTGCCCGATCATGAACGCTGGGGGCCGTTCTGGGACACGGGCTACCGGCACGCGGCTGCACGGCAGCGCGGTGGGCGCGTGGCTGCCCGGCGGCCACCTTCGAGCGACTCGCCAAGCGCCATGACCCGGCGGCCACCCATGCCTGGCGAGCAGTCCTCGCGGCCGTAGACCTTCTGTTAGCTGAGGGGCGGAATCGGGCTGGGCGCTGCATCCGACCAAGACGAATCTGATCGGTCGCTGTCGTCGGCCTGGTGCGGCCCGCCGCGCCGGCCGATGCCGGCCGCCCGCCTGCCATGCGTCAGGCCGGGGTGATCTACTGGACTGGGAATGACAAGCCGTTGGCCTGGGGTGAGGGTGGTGCGCCCGGCAGGATTCGAACCTGCGGCCTTGGGATTAGAAGAAGATCGCGGATGGCTGGTCCGGTGCCTGTGCCCCTGGTCAGCCCGTCCGTAGCTGTCGGCTGATGTCGGCGTCAGTGGTTCACCTTGGCTGTACAGGTGGCTGTACGACTGGCGACGCATGGCCAGGGAGAGCCCTAGGCTGACGCCCATGTCGGCGGAGCGCGAAGTGATTGACCTAGACGAGCACGATCACCAGCTGTCGCAGTCGGACGACGTCACCCCGAACAGGCTCACGGCCATGCGGAAGATGAATGTACGGCTCGTCGCTGCCTTCGTGGTCGGCGTTGTGCTCGGTGGTGTCGGTGTCAGCGAGCTGCGGGACTCACGGGAGGAGCGGGAGCGGAACACTTCGGTCTCCCTCGTGGCCTTCCCTGCACCCATCAGCAACGGGACTTCGGACGGCGCGGGTGTCCTTCAGATGGACGCGCAACTGACACTGGTCAACGCTGGCCCTGCGCCGATCACGGTTCGTGCGGCTACCGGTGAACGCCCCGGCTTCCGGGTCAATGACTTCGGCCAGTCTCGGCTGCTACGCCCCGGCGGTACCGGCTGGATCGATGTCAAGCTGAACATCGAGTGCTCGGCGTTCTCGATCGAGCCGTTGCCGGTACGGTTCTCGGTCGAGACCCCCGACCGACAGGTCAGAGAGGTCACCTATTCCGTCGCCCTAGCGGGAAGCGCCTGGCACCACTCATGCAACGGCTGATCGGCAAAGCGTGGCGGCTAGCTCTGAAGCGGATCTCCTCGTCGGGCAGTCGCCAGACCGTCCAGCCTCCCCGGACGGGGACAAGGTGGAGCGCCTCACCAGCCGAACGACCTTGGCCCCGTCCGGGGAGGCTGGTAGCCCTTGTGGTGCCCGGCGAGGTGATCCGCGGCGGCATCTCTGAGGAGGGTCGGGGTTCGGGGCGGAGCCCTGAGGTCTTCTGATCGTGTCGTCCCCAAGCGTGGCCGGCCGGCCCGGCCGATGCCGGCCGGAGGTCGCCAGCAGGCCGGGGCCGGGCCGGCGCGGC
>NZ_JBEYIX010000033.1:0-64974 GCF_040636055.1 Micromonospora sp. NPDC006766
CTCTGGACCAAGGGCCGGCCGCGCGCGCTGACGCGCCGGCACACGCCGATCACCAACTTCGCCGCGGGGGTCGTGGGCGGCGGGCGACGATCCTGCCTGACGGGCCCGGACTCGCGACTGTCCGGAAGCCCGGTGCGGTCCGCGGAACCGCACCTCCCCGAGGCCGGCGCCGCGAAACACCACCCTCGGGACGTTAGAACGAGCGTACGATCGAATCGAACACTCGTTCTAACTACCGTGACAGTACACCTCCCCGCCGGCGAAAATGCAACGCGCGACCCGACCCGGCGTGTCGACACCGACACGCCACAGGCCGAAAAACTCTCAGCTGTCACACAGGGTCAGCAAAGGAAGTCCCTAGTTCCCCGGTCCAAGGTTGGCATCATGACCGCCGTCAGCCGCACCGCCGCGACCACCCGGTGACCGCCGTCGTCGCCGACCGACGGGCCGTGCGCCGCACCCCGCCGGCGGCTCCCGCCTGGTGGGCCGACGTCGCCGTCAGCGCCGCGGTGCTCAGCCTGTTGGTCGTCACCGCCCTCTGGACCGCCGACCGCGGCGGGCAGGAGCTGCTGGCCGGCCCCGCCACCGGTCTCACCTCGCTCGGCCGGCTCGCCGGCCTGATCAGCGCCGACCTGATGCTCATCCAGGTGGTGCTGATGGCCCGGGTACCGCTGATCGAGCGGCGCTTCGGCCAGGACCGGATCGCCCACTGGCACCGGCTCGCCGGCTTCACCTCCTTCCACCTGCTGCTCGCCCACGTGGTGCTGACCACCCTCGGGTACGCCGGCACCGCCCGGCAGGGCGTGCTGGCCGAGACCTGGGACCTGGTCGTCACGTACCCCGGGATGCTGCTGGCCACCGCGGCGCTGGCGCTGCTGGTGCTGGTGGTGGTGACCTCGGTCCGCGCGGCCCGACGCCGGCTGCGCTACGAGTCCTGGCACCTGCTGCACCTGTACGCGTACCTCGGCGTCGCGCTGGCGCTGCCGCACCAGCTCTGGACCGGCGCCGACTTCGTCGGCTCGGCGGCGGCCCGCGCCTACTGGTGGACGGTCTACCTGCTGGCGCTGGCCAGCGTGCTGGTCTACCGGCTCGGGCTGCCCGCCTGGCGCTCGCTGCGGCACCGGATCGAGGTGGCCGCGGTGGTCCCCGAGGCGCCCGGGGTCACCTCGGTCTGGCTGCGCGGGCGCGACCTGCACCGGCTGCCCGCCCGAGCCGGACAGTTCCTGCTCTGGCGATTCCTGGACGGCCCCGGCTGGTCCCGGGCGCACCCGTACTCGCTGTCGGCGCCGCCGAACGGAGACCTGATGCGGATCACCGTCAAGGACCTCGGCGACGGCAGCGCCCGGATAGCCGCCCTGCGCCCCGGCACGAAGGTGCTGGTCGAGGGGCCGTACGGGCGGCTGACCGGGCAGCACTGGCGCGGCGGCGGGATCACCATGCTCGCCTGCGGGGTCGGCATCACCCCACTGCTGGCGCTGCTCTGGGAGCTGCCGTACGCCCCCGGCGAGGCGGTGCTGCTCTACCGCGCGCGTACACCTGCGGACCTGGCCTTCCGGGCGGAGCTGGATCAGCTCGTCGCGGAGCGCGGGCTCGTCGTGCACCACCTGGTCGGCCCGCGGGCGCGGCGCCCGTCCTGGCTGCCGGCGTACGCCGAAGGGTGGTCCGACGCGGAGGCGCTGCGGCGACTCTCCCCCGACATCGCCGCGCACGACGTCTTCCTCTGCGGCCCGGACGGCTGGGTCGACGCCGCCCGCGCCGCCGCCCGCGCCGCCGGCGTGCCCGACGCGCACGTCCACCACGAACGCTTCGCCTGGTAACAGGCGCGAAAGGAGGATCCGTGCGCCGGATCACCCTCTGGCTGCTCTCCACCGTGGCCGCGGTGGTGCTGCTGTTCAGCTACAGGACCAGCACCATGGGCCCGGGCGGGGAGAGCGGTGCCATCGCCGCCAACTCCGGCTCGTCGTCCGACGGCTCGTCGTCCGACGGCACAGTCACCGGGTCGGTGGCGCAGACCCGGTGGGGACCGGTGCAGGTGAAGATCACCGTCTCCGGCAGGAAGATCACCGACGTCCAGGCCGTGCGGGTGCCGACCGGCAACCGCCGGGACCGGGAGATCAACAACTACGCGGTGCCGATCCTGCGGCAGGAGGCGCTGGCCGCGCAGAGCGCCCAGATCGACACCGTCTCCGGCGCGACCGTCACCAGCGAGGGCTACCGCGAATCCCTCCAGTCCGCGATCGACGCGGCGCACCTGAACTGAACGGGCCACCCCGAACTGGCCGGGCGCCCGGGTTGCTCACGCCTGCACCGCGTAGTCGGGCAGGCCGGCGTCGGTGGCCAGCGAGCCGGTGCTGCGCACCAGCATGGTCTGGACCGCACGACGGGACAGCAGCCGGTCGCGTAGCCACAGGCCCCACCCGCTGGCCGGGGCGAGGAAGTGGCCGGGGTTGGCGCCGCGCTGCCAGCGGGACGCGTACCCGCGCATTCGCCGCTCGTACGCGGGCAGCGCCACCCGGGGGTCCCCGCCGGCCACGGCCAGCTCGCCGGCGAGCACGTACGCCCCGACCAGGCCGGTGCCGACCCCCATCCCGCCGAGGGTCACCCCCCACGCCGCGTCGCCGAGCAACACGGTCCGGCCGGTGTGCCAGCGGGGCAGCCGGACCCGGCAGATCGCGTCGAAGTAGAGCTCCGGCGCGGCGCGCAGGCCGGCGAGCAGGTGCGGCACGTGCCAGCCCAGCCCGGCGAAGGCGTCGGCGATCAACGCCTTCTGCCGGTCGAGGTCGAGCCGGTCGTGGTCCAGCCGGGGCGAGGCGAAGACGACGAAGGCACCCGCCCGGCCCGGGTCGCGCTGGTCGGCGGCGACGCTGGCCATCCGCCCGGGCACGTTGTACTGCCGGGGGACGGTGTCGAAGCCGTGCTCGTTGGGGAGGTCCCAGCCGGCCAGGTGGTAGCCGAGGTGGGTGACGTACGCCGACTCCGGGCCGTGCACGAGCCGGCGCACCCCGGAGTGCAGCCCGTCCGCGCCGACCACCAGGTCGACGGTGCGGGAGCCGCCCCGGGCCAGCTCGACGTGCACCCCGTCGGCCGTCTCGGTGAGCGCGGTGATCCGGTCGCCGAACCGGTACTCGACCCGGTCGGCGCCCTGCTCGTACAGGATCCGGGACAGGTCCCGGCGGAGCACCTCCAGCTCGCCGCCGGCGAACTCGGCCGGCAGCCGGAAGATCTCCCGGCCGTGTTCGTCCACCCGGCTCATCGCGCCGGCGTGGGTCTGCACCGCGCGCAGCTCGTCGAGCACACCCATGGCGGCCAGCACGCCGAGATGGGTCGGCCCGCGGAAGTCGACCGCGAAGCCGCTGGTCCGCAGCGCCGGGGCGGCCTCGACGACGGTGACCTCGGCGCCGTAGCGGGCCAGCCACCAGGCCACCGCCGGGCCGGCCACGCCGGCGCCGGAGACGAGCACGCGCGAGCCGTGCAGTGGAAGAGACATGATTTCCCCCGAGATAGAAACTGTGTCCAACGGATACAGAGTACGGTAGACACAATTTTGGTCCGAGGACAAGAGGGACATCGTGGAGACCGGTGACGCGGACCAGCGGCGGCTGTACGAACTGCTGTGGGGTACGCCCCGCGAACCCCGCCGCGGGCCCCGCCCCACCCTGACGCTGGCCGCGATCGCCCGGGCCGGCATCACCATCGCCGACGCCGAAGGGCTCGACGGGCTGACCATGCAACGGGTCGCCGAATCGTTGGACGTCACCAAGATGGCGCTCTACCGGTACGTGCCCGGCAAGGCCGAACTGGTCGCCCTGATGCTGGAGGCGGCGATGGGCGAACCGCCCCCGCCGCCGGAGGGCGCCGACTGGCGCAGTCAGCTCGACGACTGGGCCCGGCAGCTGTTCGACCGGTTCCGTCGGCACCCGTGGGCGCACGCGGTGACCGTCGGCCCCCGACTACCCGGCCCGAACGAGCTGGCCTGGCTGGAACGGGTCGTCACCGCCCTCACCGACACCGGGCTGACCGGCGACGAGCAGCTCGACGTCGCAGTGCTGCTGATCGGGCACGCCCGCAACCTGGCTCAGCACGCGCCCCCCACCGACGCCCCAGGGCTGAGCCAGGAGGCTGGATTCGCCGCGCTGCTGCGGGGCCGGGAGGAGCGCTTCCCGGCGCTCACCGCCGCCCTGCGCTCGGCCCGGGGCGACGGCGACCAGGCCCTCGACTTCGGCCTCGCCCGCATCCTCGACGGCATCCAGGCCCTCATCACCGCCCGCGCCGGCGGTCACCCGGTGGTGGTGGCGGAAAGCTCGTTGTAGCTCTCGGCCAGTTCCTGGCCGGACAGTTCCTGGATCGCCGCCATGATCTCGTCGGTGACCGCCCGCCGGGCCTGACCGACGCTGCCCGACGGCGGCGTGAAGTGCAGCGGGGTGCCGAACCGTACGGTGATCCGCCCGATCCGGGGCAGCCGGGCGCCGACGGGCTGGATCCGGTCGGTGCCGGCCACGGCGACCGGGACGACCGGCGCCCCGGAGGCGAGCGCGAGCCACGCCACGCCGGTACGCCCCCGGTAGAGCCGCCCGTCCCGGGACCGGCTGCCCTCCGGGTGGATGCCGAACGCCCGCCCGGCGGCGAGGACGCCGAGCGCGACCTCCAACGACTCCTGGGCGGCCCGGTGGCCACCCCGAGGCACCGGTACGGCGTCGACCCCGGTGAGGCAGGTCCGGATCAGCCAGCCCCGAAACCCGGGCCGCCGGAAGTATTCGGCCTTGGCCAGGAAGGCCACCGGCCGGGGTGCCAGCAGGGGGATCACGACGCTGTCGAGAAAGGAGAGGTGGTTGGCCGCCAGGATCACCGGCCCGCGTTCCGGCACATTTTCGCGCCCCTCGACGACCGGCCGGTAGACCAGCCGGGCGAGTGGTGCGATCACTCGTCGTACGATCGCCTGCACCAGCACTGGCAGTCCTCGCTTTCAGTGGTCGCGGGGCCCGAGATGGGCGTCCAGCGCGGCGCGCAGCAACGGTTCGGCCTCGTCGACCCCGGTCACCAACTGCAGGCTCTCCCAGAGCCGGAGCTGGGCCAGGCCGTGCAGGTTGGCCCAGAGGGCACCGGCGACCACTGCGGCCGGTGGCCCGCCAGGCCGGGCGGGGCGGGCGCGGGCGACCAGGTCGACGAGGACCTCGAACAGCGGCACGCTGGCCTCCCGCAGGCCCATCTGGTTACCCCGCAGCAGGTCGTGCCGGAACATCAACTCGAACATGCCCCGATTTCCCTGGGCGAACTCCAGGTACCTCCGGCTCAGCGCGAGCAGAAGGTGGTACGGGTCCTGGTCGCCGTCGGCGAGCAGTTCATCCACCCGGCGGCCGAGGTCCCGGTAGCCCTCCCGAGCGATGGCGGCCAACAGCGCCTGGTGCGTCGGGAAATGCCGGCGAGGGGCCCCGTGCGACACCCCGGCCTGGCGGGCGATCTCCCGCAGGGAGAGCCCGTCCGCCCCCTGCCGGGCCACCAGGTCGACGCCGGTCGCGACCAGGCGAGCCCGGAGCCCGACGTTCGACTGATCCATGGCAGCTGTCTACCAGAGATCCGTAGACACTGTCTACTACGGGTGGGCGAACCACCCCGCCCCGCGCCTCGCCCGGGTGGGTGTGGCGGGAATCGGGGCGGGAAGCAGAATGAGCGGCATGCAGTCACAGCCAGACGTGCAGGCGGTCCATCCGAACGTGCAGGCGGTGCAGCGCGCGCTCGACGACGCGGGCGCGCGGGACGGCTCCGGCGCGGCGAGCCAGGTCCGGGTGCTGCCCGAGGCGGTGCACACCGCCGCCGCGGCGGCCGAGGCGCTCGGCGTCGACGTGGGCGCCATCGCCAACTCACTCATCTTCGACGCGGACGACGCGCCGCTGCTCGTGCTCACCTCCGGCGCGCACCGGGTGGACACCGCCGGCCTGGCCGCGTCCATCGGGGTCACCCGGCTGCGCCGGGCCACCCCGGAGTTCGTCAAGCGGCACACCGGGCAGGTGATCGGCGGGGTCGCCCCGGTCGGTCACCCCCAGCCGCTGCGCACCCTGGTCGACACCGCCCTGGCGGCGTACGACGAGGTGTGGGCGGCCGGCGGCGTGCCCCGGGCGGTCTTCCCCAGCACCTACGCGGAGCTGCTGCGGATCACCGCCGGCACCCCGGCCGAGGTGGCGTGAGCCCCACACCCGGGCTCGTCACGCTGCACGTGTGGCGGATCTCCCGGCCGGCGGTCCCTCGGGCGCTGGCCCGGATGGCCGTCCACCCACGACGGCTGCGCCGGACCCCCGGCGTACAGTTCGGCAAGCTGCTCGGCACCGGGACGGGCACCGGCTTCGGCCCCGGCGACGCCGACCTGACCCGGTGGGCCGCCCTGGTGGCCTGGGACTCCCCGGCCGCGGCGGCCGGCTTCGACGCCTCGCCGGTCGGCCGATCCTGGGCCCGGATCGCCCGCTCCTCGGTCCGGCTGGAGCTGCGCCCGCTGACCAGCCGGGGCGAGTGGTCCGGCCACCGGCCCTTCGGCGAGCCGGCCGGCAGCACCAAGCCGGCCGGCAGCACGGACACACCGCCGGTCGCCCAGGCCACGGTCAAGGCCACCGACAGCCGGGTCACCGGCCCGGTGCTGGCGCTGACCCGGGCCCGGCTGCGGGCCCGCCGGGCGGTCACCTTCTGGCGGGCCGTCCCGCCGGTCGCCGCGGCCCTGCACGCCGCGCCCGGGCTGCTCGCCCGGTTCGGCGTCGGCGAGGCGCCGCTGGGCTGGCAGGGCACGGTGAGTGTGTGGCGCGACCCGGCAGACCTGGTCGCGTTCGCGTACCGTCACCCGGAGCACCGCGCCGCGATCACGCGCACCGCCACCGAGGGGTGGTACGCGGAGGAGCTGTTCGCGCGGTTCGCGGTGTGCGACGTGATCGGCGACCGCGCGGTGCTGGGATGGGTCGCCGAGGGCGACCCGGAATCGGCGAGAGGACGCGCATGAGGTTGGTGCGGTGGACACCGGACGACCTGGTCCGGCGGCTGGACGACGTGGTGGCCGTCTACGGCGAGGCGATGGGCTACCGCGCCGACCTGCTGGGTGCCCGGCGGGGCTACATCGCCACCCACGTCCGCCGCCCCGGCTTCCGCGCCGTGGCCAGCCTCACCAGCGAGGGGCACCTGGCCGGCTTCGGCTACGGCTACCTCGGCGGCGCCGGGCAGTGGTGGCACGACCAGGTGCACCGGGCGCTGGACGCCGAGGCCCGGCAGCGCTGGCTGACCCACCCCTTCGAAGTGGTGGAGCTGCATGTCCGCCCGCCCGCGCAGGGGCACGGCCTCGGCGCCGGCCAGCTCCGCGCCCTGCTGACCATGGCGGAGGGGACCACCGCGCTGCTCTCCACCCCGGAGGCCGACGAGCAGAAGTCCCGGGCCTGGCGGCTGTACCGCCGGTTCGGCTTCGTCGACCTCCTGCGCGACTTCCACTTCCCCGGTGACGAACGGCCGTTCGGCGTGCTCGGCCGGGACCTGCCGCTGCCCCCACCGGCCGCCGCACCTCCGGCGGCGACCACGCCGTGATCCGCCGGCTGCCCTGGGCACTGCTGGTCGTCCTGGTCCTCGCCCAGATCTGCTACCCGCTCACCGCCGGCACCACCCGGGCCGGGCTGACGACGGCCACCGTCGTGCTCGGCTGCCTGCTCTCCGTCACCCACGCGCTGCTCACCCGGGGTACGCGCACCGCGCTCGCGCTGGTCGCGGTGGCCACCGGTGGCGGGTTCGCCGTGGAGGCGCTCGGGGTGGCCACCGGCTTCCCGTTCGGCAGCTACGACTATTCCGGGCAGCTGGGCCCGAAGCTGGCCGGAGTGCCGCTGATCATCCCCCTCGCCTGGACCTGGATGGCCTGGCCGGCCTGGCTCACCGCGGTTCGACTCACCGCCACCCCGGCCGTCGGCGCCCGCCGCCGGCACGCCGGCCGGATCGCGCTGGCCGCGGTCGGGCTGGCCGCCTGGGATCTCTTCCTCGACCCGCAGATGGTGGCCGAGGGCTACTGGCGGTGGCGGGACGCCGCCCCGGCCCTGCCCGGGCTGCCCGGCGTACCGGCCAGCAACTACCTCGGCTGGCTGCTCTTCGCGGTGGTGCTGGCGGCGGCGCTGCGCCCGCTCGCCGGGCCGGCCGTCGACCGCACCGACCGGCGGGACGCGCCGATGTTCGCGCTCTACCTGTGGACGTACGCCGCCAGCGTGCTGGCGCACGCGGTCTTCCTCCGGCTGCCGGCCTCGGCGGTCTGGGGCGGGATCGGCATGGCGGTGGCCGCCGCGCCGCTGGCGGTGGCGCTGCTGCGCGCCAGCCGCCACGCCCGCGACGACCGTGGGCCGGCCGAGCCGGCGCTGAGCATCGACGCGACGACATGATCGCCGTAGTCGCCCTGGTCGCCCTGGTCGCCCTGGTCGCCGCGAGCACCCTGCACAGCTGGGTCAACGCCACCCGCTGGCTACGCCGCCCCGCTGCCGGGCCGGTGGAGGTGACCGAGACGGTGGCCGTGCTGCTGCCGCTGCGTGACGAGGCCGACCGGGTGACGCCGTGCCTGCGCGCGCTGCTGGCCCAGCGCGGAGTGCCCGACCTGCGCATCGTGGCGCTCGACGACGGCTCGACCGACGGTACCGCCGAGGTGGTCCGCGCGGTGGCCGGCGACGACCCCCGGGTCACCCTGCTCACCGGGGTCGCCCCGCCCCCGGGCTGGCTGGGCAAGCCGCACGCCTGCTGGCAGCTCGCCACCCGACCCGGCCCCGCCCCGACCGTGCTGGCCTTCGTCGACGCCGACGTGGTGCTCACCCCGTACGCCGTCGCGGCGGCGGTGACCGAACTGCGCGCGGCGGAGGCCACGCTGCTGTCGCCGTACCCCCGGATCGTGGTGCGGACGGCGGGCGACCGGCTGGTGCAGCCGCTGCTGCAGTGGCTGTGGCTGACCTTCCTGCCGCTACGCGCGATGGAACGCTCACCGAGGCCGTCGCTGGCGGCGGCGGGCGGGCAGTTCCTGGTGCTGGACCGGGCCGGCTACCTGCGGGCCGGCGGGCACGCGGCGGTGGCCGACAAGGTCCTGGAGGACATCGAGCTGGCCCGGGCGGTGAAGCGCGCGGGCGGCCGGATCGCCCTGGCCGACGGCTCCGGGCTGGCCGCCTGCCGGATGTACGAGAGCTGGCCGCAGCTGCGTGACGGCTACACCAAGTCGCTCTGGGCCTCGTTCGGGCACCCGAGTGCCGCGGCCGTGGTGGTGGCCCTGCTGCTCCTGCTGTTCACCGCGCCCCCGCTGATCGCCGTGGGGGCGTTGGCCACCGGCGGGCCGGCGGCCGCCGGGCTCGCGTTCCTGGCCTACCTGCTGGGCGTCGCCGGGCGGATGGTCACGGCGCGGGCCACCGGCGGGCGAGCCTGGCCCGACGCGCTGGCCCACCCCGTGTCGGTCGTGTTCCTCGGTTGGCTGACATTCCGGTCGTACCATCTGCGGAGGCGACGCCGGCTGAGCTGGCGGGGGCGCCCGGTCAGCTAGGAGGGGGGCGCGGCATGGCGCGGATCGTGGTCATCGGCGCCGGCGTGGGCGGGCTGGCCGCCGCCGCCCGGCTGGCGGTCACCGGGCACGAGGTCACCGTCTTCGAGCGGGCCGACACGGTCGGCGGCAAGCTCGGCCGACACGTCCACGACACCCCCGAGGGGACCTACCACTTCGACACCGGGCCGAGCCTGCTCACCCTGCCGCAGGTCTTCCACGACCTGTTCGAGGCGACCGGCGCGAAACTCGACGAATACGTCGACCTGGTGCCGCTGGACCCGATCGTCCGGCACGTCTTCCCCGGCGGCGGCCCCACCCTCGACTCCTGCGCCGACCCGGCCGAGTTCGCCGCCCGGATCGGCGCGGCGTTCGGCGACCGGGCCGCCGCCGACTGGCAGCGGCTCTGGCGGCGGGCCGGCCGGGTCTGGGCGGCATCGCACCGGGACGTCCTGCGCCGCACGATCGACTCCCCCCGGGACCTGGCCGCGCTGGCCTGGCGGCTCGGTGACCTGGCCGCGATCGGCCCCGGCCGCACCCTGCGCGGCCTCGGCCGTCGTCACCTGTCCGACCCGCGGCTGCGGATGCTGCTCGACCGGTACGCCACCTACACCGGCGCCGACCCGCGCCGGGCCCCGGCCGCGCTGGTCGCCGTCCCGTACGCCGAGCTGACCTACGGCGGCTGGTATCCGCGCGGCGGGCTGGGCACCCTCGCCGACGCGCTGCTGTCCCGCTGCCTGGACCTCGGCGTGGTGGTGCGGACCGGCACCGCGGTCACCCGGATCGACGCGGCCGGCGGCCGGGTGCACGGGGTACGCCTCGCCGGGGTCGCCGCTCCCGTTCCCGCCGACGTGGTGGTGGCCAACGTGGACGCGCTCACCCTCTACCGTGACCTGCTGCCCACCCCGCGCCGGCTGGCCGGGCTCACCGACCGCAGCCTGGCCGGTTTCGTGCTGCTGCTCGGCGTACGCGGCGACTCGGGGCTGGCGCACCACACCGTCTTCTTCCCCGACGACTACGACGCCGAGTTCGACGCGGTCTTCGGCGACCCGGGGCGGGGGGTGCGGGCCCGGCCGGCGCTCGACCCGACGGTCTTCGTCACCGTGGCCGCCGACCCGGCGGTCCGCCCCGACGGGCACGAGGCGTGGTTCGTGCTGGTCAACGCCGCCCGCCACGGCACCGCCGCGGGCGCCGTCGACTGGCGGCGGCCAGGGCTGGCCGAGGCGTACGCCGACCGGATCCTCGACGTGCTCGCCGAGCGGGGCGTGGACGTCCGGGATCGGCTGATGTTCCGCGAGATCCGTACGCCGGCCGACCTGGACGCGGCGACCGGCGCGCCCGGCGGGGCCATCTACGGCACGGCGGGCGGCCTGCTCCGCCCGGCCAACCGGGGCCCGGCGCACGGGCTCTGGCTGGTCGGCGGCTCCAGCCACCCCGGCGGCGGCCTCCCCATGGTCACCCTCTCGGCGGAGAACGTCGCCGCCGCCGTCGGCCCCGCCTGGTAAAAGGAGGGGCCCCCTGTTAACGCCTGCGGTAGAGCAGGGGCCCCTTATTAACACGCCCAACCCCCGCGCCAGGTCAGCGGGCGTTGATCAGGGCGCGGCGGACGGCGGAGATGAGCTGTCCGAGGCCGAAGCCGGCCAGCAGCACCCAGACCGTGGCGGCCATCGTGATCGTGCCGGCGATCACCTCGGTGTCGATCAGCCCGGTGAGCCCGGCGACCAGCAGCCCGCCCAGGGCCACGCAGACCCGAGTGGGCCGCTCCCCCACCGTCACCGCACCGATCTCGCGCATGCCGGCGGCGATCGCCCGGGCCCGGACGTACTCGTGCAGCCAGGAGAGGCCACCGGCTGCAGCGACCAGCGCACCCGGCGCGCCGAGCAGCCAGAACGCGATCAGCCAGGCGACCTCGCCGAGCCGGTCGGCGACCGAGTCGTAGACGTAGCCGAGGCGGGTGGTGCGGTTGGTGACCACCGCCACCGCCCCGTCGACGCTATCCGCCACCGAGGCAAGCAGCACGAACAACGCGCCGAGGAACGGTCCGTCGCCCGGCCGCCCGACCAGCAGCGGTACGCAGACGCAGAGCAGCACCCCGAACACGGTCACCGGGGTCGGGCCGACCCGGAGCCGGCCCAGGACGTATCCGAGGTGGTAGGCGAAGCGCAGCCAGGCGCGGACCACCGGCGCGGCGGCCCGGGGATCGAACCCGCCGTGCAGCCGCGCCCACGCGGTCGCGTACTGGTCCCAGTTCAGCTGTGTGCCCACCACGGCTCAACCGTAGAAGGCGACCCGGGTGTCGTGGGGCCGCTGGTCACACCCGCGCGCCGGCCCGCAGGTGCTGCCACACCTCGCGGGTGGCCGTGGAACGGTTGAGGGTGATGAAGTGGATCCCCGGCACGCCTTCGTCCAGCAGCCGCGCGCACATCTCGCTGGCCTGCTCGACGCCGAGCCGGCGGACCGCCTCCGGGTCGTCGGCGACCCGGGCGAACCGCTCCGCCAGCGCGGGCGGGAACGGGGCGCCGGAGAGCTGCACGGACCGCTCGATGGTGCCCATCTGGGTCACCGGCATCACGCCGGCCAGGATCGGGGTGTCGCAGCCGACCGCCGCTACCCGGTCCCGCAGGCGCAGGTAGTCGTCGGCGTCGAAGAACATCTGGGTGATGGCGAACGCGGCACCCGCCTGGCACTTGCGGACGAAGTATTTCGTGTCGCTGGCCACGTCGGGCGAGCGCGGATGCTTGTAGGGGAAGGCGGCGACCCCGACGTTGAAGTCGCCGGCGTCGCGGACCAGCCGGACCAGCTCCTCGGCGTATCGCACGCCGTCGGGGTGCCGGACCCACTCGCCGCCGGGATTGCCCGGCGGGTCGCCGCGCACGGCCAGCACGTTGCGGACGCCGACGGAGGCCAGCCGGCCGATGACATGGCGCAGCTCGGCGACCGAGTGGTTGACCGCGGTCAGGTGTGCCATCGGCAGCAGGGTGGTTTCGGTGGCGATCCGCTCGGTCACCGAGACCGTGGTGTCCCGGGTCGAGCCGCCCGCGCCGTAGGTGATCGAGACGAACGAGGGACGCAGCGGCTCCAGCTCGCGGATGGCCTGCCAGAGCAGGCGCTCCCCCTGCGCCGTCTTGGGCGGGAAGAACTCGAACGAGAAGGTCGGCCGGCCGCCACGGATCAGCTCCCCGATGGCCGGTTGCGGATTGGGGAGAACCGAGGGAAGACCGAGCGCCACGGACTGACTGTAACCGGGGCGTTGCGATGTGCCCAGGATCTTCCCAGCTTGCGAGCACGGGCGAAGAACGTCGTACCCCGGGGGTAGGAACGGGGGCAGCGCGGTGGGGCCGCCGGTGGCCGGCCCCGGGGGGCCCGCGCGGGGGTCAGCACGATCGGCGGCGCGTCGGTCCGGCACTGCCGGGCGTCCGCGCTGTCACCCGCGCCGACGCCTCGGGAGTACCGATGACCTCGTTCCCGCCGTCCGAGCCACGGCCGCTCGGGCCGCTCCTGGCCGAGCTGCGGTCCACGCGCGGCTGGAGCCAGCAGCGGGTCGCCGCGGAGCTCTGCGCCGCCTCCGGCGTGCCGACGCTGACCCGACACGAGATCTCCCGGTGGGAGCGGCAGCGCCGGTTGCCCGGCGACTTCTGGGCAGGCTGGCTCGCGACGGTCCTCGGAGTGCCGGGTGAGCTGCTCGCCGAGGCCGTCGCGCACAGCCGCCGACGTCGTCCGGTCCGGCTCGCCCCGGGCGGTCGGCCAGCTCACCGCGGTACGTCGCCGGTTGGCCGCGCACCGCGACGAGCCGGCGGCCCGCCGGAACGCCGGCCTGCTCGCCGTGGCCCGCCCGTACCCGCCGACGGGTGCGGCGGGCGGGTCCGCAGCGGCGGGATCCCGATGCCCAGCCCGGCGGACCGACATGGCGGGACGACACGTCCGGCGGGGACCGGCTAGCGTCGTGGCGTGACCCACGCTGCTCCTGTCTCCCCCGTCGACCGTGCCGGCCTGCGCCAGCGGATCGACAAGGCCCTCACCGATTTCCTCGCCGGCCAGCGCGGCTGGCTGACCGCGGTCGACGACGGCCTGGCACCGGTCGCCGAGGCGATCGAGGCGTTCGTGCTGGGGGGTGGAAAGCGGCTGCGCCCGGCGTTCGCGTACTGGGGATACCGGGGTGCCGGGGGCGTCGACTCAGACCAGGTGGTGGCTGCCCTCGCCGCGCTGGAGTTCGTGCAGGCCAGTGCCCTGATGCACGACGACCTGATGGACCGCTCGGACACCCGGCGCGGCGAGCCGGCGGTGCACCGGCGCTTCGCGGCTCGGCACCGCGCGGCCGGCTGGGGCGGCGACCCGGACGGATTCGGCGACGCGGCGGCGATCCTCCTCGGCGACCTCTGCCTGGTCTGGTCGGACGAGCTGTTGCACTCCGCCGGCCTCGACCCGCGTACGGTGGCCCGGGCCCGCCCGGTTTTCGACGAGATGCGCACCGAGGTGACCGTCGGGCAGTACCTCGACGTGTTGACCCAGGTGACCGGGGACACCTCCCGGGAGCGGGCCGGCAAGGTGGCCCGCTACAAGTCGGCGAAGTACACGGTCGAGCGCCCGCTGCTGCTGGGCGCCGCGCTGGCCGACGCTTCGCCCGAGGTGCACGCGGCGTACTCGGCGTACGGGTTGCCGCTGGGCGAGGCGTTCCAGCTCCGCGACGACGTGCTGGGCGTTTTCGGGGACCCGGAGCGCACCGGCAAGCCGGCCGGCGACGACCTGCGCGAGGGCAAGCGGACGTACCTGGTGGCGACCGCCCTGGAGGGGGTCGACGAGGCCGGCCGTGAGCTGCTGCTTCGCGGCCTCGGCGATCCGGGTCTGGACGTGGACGGGGTGACCCGGCTGCGCGAGCTGATCACGGCCAGTGGGGCGTTGGAGCGTACCGAGCGGCGGATCGCGACGTTGACCGAGGGCGCGCTCGCCGCGCTCACCGGGGTCGACCTGGACACCGAGGCCCGCCAATCCCTGGTCGACCTGGCCATAGCCGCCACCCACCGCACCGACTAACCCCCACCCCACCCCGGGGGCGATCATGAGGTTGACGGCGAAGTTGATCTCCAAGACCGCCGCCAACCTCATGATCAACGAGACAGAGAGGAGGCGGGGCGGGTTAGAAGCCGAGGGCTTGGGCGCGGCGTTTGATCTCGCGGGCCCGGTCGCCGCCGAGGGCCGCGGCCGGCGTGCCGGGGAGGGTGGGATCCTCCTCGTAGAGCCAGCGCAGCACCTCCTCGTCGTCGTACCCGGCGTCGGCGAGCAGGTTCAGCACGCCGGGCAGGTGTTTGAGCACGGTGCTGTTGGCCACCAGGTCGGCCGGAACGCGGCGCACGCCGTCCCGGCGTACCGCGATCAACTCCCGGTCCCGGATCATCTGGTGCACCTTGCTGATCGACAGGTCGAGGCGCTCGGCCACGTCCGGCAGGGTCAGCCAGCCGGCCGGGTCGGCCGGTCCGGGCAGGTCGGCGCCGGTGGCGGCCGCGTCGGCGGGTACGGAATCGGTCACCCGACCACCCTGCCACGCCCTCGTCGGCCCGGGCACCGGCACCCCCCGTCCCGCCACCCGCTTGTCGGACCCGCCGGCGCCAACCCCCGGCTGTAGCATCCTGTTCAACCTTCACCCCTTGGACACATAGACTGCCTGCCGATGGACACACAGGTCGCCGACACGTTGCTGGGCTCGCTGATCGACGGGCGCTACCGCATTCGCGGTCGCGTGGCCCGTGGCGGAATGGCGACCGTGTACACCGCCACCGACGAGCGCCTCGAACGCACCGTGGCGGTCAAGATCATTCATCCGACGCAGGCCCCCGAGGCCCGGTCCCGGATGGCCGGCTTCGTCGAGCGGTTCACCGACGAAGCGAAGACCATCGCCCGGCTGACCCACCCCAACGTGGTGGCGGTCTACGACCAGGGCACCCACGGCGGCCTCCCGTACCTGGTGATGGAGTACGTCCGGGGTCGCACCCTGCGCGACGTCCTCGCCGAGCGGCGCCGGCTCAACCCGGACGAGGCCCTCGCGATCGCCGAGCAGATGCTCGCCGCGATCGCCGCCGCCCATCGGGCCGGCCTGGTGCACCGCGACGTCAAGCCGGAGAACGTGCTGGTTGCCGAGGCGCCCACCGGCGGCACCTTCAACCTGGTGGACAGCGTGGTCAAGGTGGCCGATTTCGGGCTGGCCCGCGCGGTCGAGGCGAGCGCCGAGGAGGAGAGCGGCAACCAGCTGATGGCCACCGTGGCGTACGTGGCCCCGGAGCTGGTAACTGCGGGTCACGCGGACCCGCGTACCGACGTCTACTCGGCCGGCATCGTGCTGTTCGAGATGCTCACCGGCCGGGTGCCGTACGACGGCGACCGCCCGGTGGACGTCGCGTGGCAGCACGTCGACCGGGACGTGCCCGCCCCGTCGATCCTGGTGCCGAGCCTGCCGAAGATTCTCGACGACCTGGTCGGCCGGGCCACCCGACGGGACCCGGGCGCCCGGCCCGCCGACGCCGGTGCGCTGCTGGCCCAGGTGCAGGTGGCTCGGGACGATCTGGGCAACCCCAACTCGCACACCACGCTGCTGCCCACGATGGGCCACGAGATCGCACCGGTGGCCCAGCCCACCATGGTGGTGGCGGCGGTCCGCCCCGCCGAGCGTCCCGCCTGGGCGCGGCTGCCCGAGAGCGGCGGGCAGCGCCCGCACCGCCGCCGGGCCGCCCCCGCAGACGATCGAGCCGGCGGGCTGGCCGCGCTGCGCGCCCGGGTGATGGGTTCGCCACGTGGCCGCCTGGCGGTGGCCGCGTCGGCCGTGGTGCTCGGCCTGGTCGCCGCGATCGGCGGCTGGTGGTTCGGGGTGGGCCGCTACACGGTCGCCCCGCAGCTGGTGAGCCTGACGAAGGCCGACGCGGAGGCGCGGGCCGCCCGGGGCGGTTTCACCCTGAAGTACGTCGACTCCCGCTACGACGAGAAGGTGCCGAAGGACGGCGTCCTGCGGCAGGATCCGGCCGCCGCGGCGCGGATCGTCAAGGGCGGCACCATCACGTTGACCCTGTCGCTCGGTCCGGAGCAGCTGCCGGTGCCGGACGTGGTCGGCAAGGAGTTCGAGCTGGCGCGGACGGAGCTGACCGACGCCAAGCTGGTGGTGGCCAAGGGCCCGGCCAAGTACGACGACGAGCTGCCGGACGGGGTCGTGCTGTCCACGAACCCGAAGGTGGGCACAATGGTGAAGCCGGGCACGAAGGTGACCGTGACGCTGAGCAAGGGCCGCGCCCCGATCAGCGTGCCGAACCTGGTCGGCAAGAGTCTCGACGAGGCCCGGGGCATCCTCGGCCAGCTCGAGCTGACCTTGGTGGAGTCGTACAAGGACTCGGACAAGCCGCAGGGTGAGATTCTCGGGCAGAGCCCGGCCGACGGCGCCGGCGTGGAGAAGGGCGCTCAGGTCACGCTGGAGATCAGCAAGGGGCCGCCGCAGGTGGCCGTGCCCCGGGTGATCGACATGCCCTGCGATCAGGCCAAGCAGCTCCTGGAGGGCCAGGGCTTCCCGGCCAACCTCCAGTTCAACCCCAACGGGGTGGCCCGCTTCCAGAACCCGGGCGAGGGCACGCCGGTGCCGCCGGGCACCCCAGTCACGGTGACGTGCCTATGAGCGCGAGGAGTGAGCGGCGGCGGGTCGGCTCGCACACCCCCACCTCGGGCGGCCTGGCGAAGGCGGCGCTGCCGTACCTCGACGCGGCGGCCGCCGAGGTGGTGCAGGTCTACGTCTCGAACTCCCGCGGCTGGGCCCTGCCGGCGGGCGACCCGGCGCAGGACGCGCTGTTCCGGCACGGCTGCGCCGAGCGGGAGGTGCCGGTGTTCATCCACGCCTCGCTGCTGGTGAACCTCGGCTCCCCCACGCCGGCCACCGTCGAGCGGTCGGCGCAGACCCTGGCGCACGCGTTGCGCCGGGGCCGGGCGATCGGCGCCGAGGGGGTGGTGTTTCATGCCGGCAGCGCGGTGGACGCGGGGCACGCCGAGACGGCGATGCGGCAGGTACGCGAGGCCCTGCTGCCGCTGCTGGACGAGGCGGCGGCCGTCGGCGGGCCGCTGCTGCTGGTCGAGCCGAGCGCCGGGGGCGGCCGGTCGCTGGCCTCCCGGGTGGAGCACCTGGGCCCTTACCTGGACGCGGTGGACCGCCACCCGATGATGGGTGTCTGCTTCGACACCTGCCACGCCTGGGCCGCCGGCCACGACCTGGCCGTCGAGGGCGGGATGACCGCCACGCTGGACACCCTGGTCGCCGCCGTTGGCGCGGACCGCTTGAAGCTGGTGCACGCGAACGACTCGAAGGACCTGTGCGGTTCCACCCGGGACCGGCACGAGAACATCGGCAAGGGCAGCATCGGTGAGCCGGCGTTCGCCGAGCTGATGCGTCACCCGGCCACGGCAGGCGTCCCGGTCCTGGTAGAGACCCCGACGGAGAAGCACCTCGGCCACGCCGCCGACATCGCCACCCTCAAACGCCTCCACCCCTAACTAACTCGAAAATCGAACCGTACATAGACGCGCGGCAGCATCCCCGCGTCGATCATGGAGTCGTGGTTGTGCGCAGAAGCCGTGAAACGGCAGATCCGGGCACCACGACTCCATGATCGGCGCGGAGGGTGGGGGGTGGTTAGGCGCGGAGGAGGTGGGTGAGGACCTGCGCGGCGCGGTCGACGGCGGCGTCCGAAACGTCCAGGTGGGTGACCAGGCGGGCGGTACGCGGGCCGAGCACCGAGATCAGCACACCCTCCGCCCGGGCGGCGGCGGCCAGAGCCTTCGCGTCGAGCGGGTGCTTGGTCAGGTCGAGCGGAACGATGTTGGTCCGCACCGGTGTGGCGAGCACCCCGAACGGGGCGACGGCCTCGGCCAGCCGGGTCGCCTTGGCGTGATCCTCGGCGAGACGCTCGACGTGGTGGGCGAGGGCGTACCGACCGGCGGCGGCGAGAATGCCGACCTGCCGCAGGCCGCCGCCCATCCGCTTGCGGATGAACCGGGCCCGGGCGATCTTCTCGGCGCTGCCGACCACCAGGGAGCCGACCGGCGCGCCGAGCCCCTTGGAGAGGCAGACCGACAAGCTGTCGAAGAGCGCGCCGTACTCTGCCAGCGGCACGCCGTCGGCGACGTGCGCGTGCCAGATCCGGGCACCGTCGCAGTGCAGGGCGAGCCGGTGCTCGTCGGCGACCCGGCGCAGCTCGCGCAGGGTCGCGAGAGGGATCACCCCGCCGCCGCCCCGGTTGTGGGTCTGCTCGACGGCGATCGCCCGGGTCGGCACCGCGAAGTAGCCGTCAGGCCGGACCATCCCGGCCACCACGTCCGGGTCGATCTCCGCGCCGACAGCCGGCCAGGTCCGCGACGAGATCCCGCCGTACGCGGCCGCCGCGCCGATCTCGTACGTGACGACGTGCGCGTCGGCGTCACAGAGCAGCTCGTCGCCGGGCGGCACGACCAGCTGAAGGGCGATCTGGTTGGCCATCGAGCCGCTCGGAGCGAACAGCGCCGCCTCGTGCCCGAAGAGGGCGGCGACCTCGGCCTCCAGCGCCGTGACGGTCGGGTCCTCGCCGTAGACGTCGTCGCCGACCTCGGCGGTGGCCATGGCCTCCCGCATCCCGGGCGTCGGCCGGGTCACCGTGTCGGAACGAAGATCAACAAAATCAGCCACGCAGCATCTCCGCTACCAGGAAGGCCAACTCCAGCGACTGCTGGGTGTTCAGTCGCGGGTCACAGGCGGTTTCGTACCGGTCGGGCAGGTCGAGGTCCTCGATGCCCTGGGCGCCGCCGAGGCACTCGGTGACATCCTCGCCGGTCAGTTCGACGTGCAGGCCGCCGGGGTGGGTCTCCAGGCCGCGGTGTACCTCGAAGTAGCCGAGCACCTCGTCGACGATCCGGTCGAAGTGCCGGGTCTTGTAGCCGTTGGAGGACTCGTGGGTGTTGCCGTGCATCGGGTCGCACTGCCAGACCACCTTGGCGCCGGCGGCGGTGACCTTGGCCACGATCGGGGGCAGGGCGTCGCGGACCCGGTGGTTGCCCATCCGGCTGATCAGGGTGAGCCGGCCGGGGATGTTGTCCGGGTTGAGCTTCTCGCAGAGCTCGATGGCCTCGTCGGGCGTGGTGGTCGGGCCGAGCTTCACGCCGATCGGGTTGGCGATCCGGGAGATGAAGTCGATGTGCGCACCGTCGATCTGCCGGGTCCGCTCGCCGATCCAGAGGAAGTGCCCGGACAGGCCGTACGCGCGGTTGCCGGAGATCCGGGTGAGCGCCCGGTCGTACTCCAGCGCCAGGGCCTCGTGGGAGCAGTAGAGGGTGACGGTGCGCAGCGCCTCGTCCTGGGTCATCCCGCAGGCGCGGATGAAGGCGATGGCCCGGTCGATTTCCCGGGCGATGGCCTCGTAGCGCTCGCCCGCCGGCGACTGCTTGACGAAGCCCTTGTTCCAGTCGTGCACCGCGTGCAGGTCGGCCAGGCCGCCGGCAAGATACGCCCGGAGCATGTTCATCGCGGCGGCCGAGTTGGCGTACGCCCGGATCATGCGCTGCGGGTCGGCGACCCGGGCCTCCGGCGTGGCCTCCAGCGAGTTGATCAGGTCGCCGCGGTAGGCCGGGAGGCCACGGGCGTCGGTCGGCAGGGACCGGGGCTTGGTGTACTGGCCGGCGACCCGGGCGACCTTGATCACCGGCAGGGACGCGCCGTACGTCAGCACGATCGCCATCTGAAGCAGGGTGCGGGCGTTGGCCAGCAGGTGGCTCTCGGTGTTGTCGGCGAAGGTCTCCGCGCAGTCACCGCCCTGGAGCAGGAACGCCTTGCCCTCGCAGACCAGCGCGAGCCGCTGCCGAAGCTGGTCGACCTCGTAGGGCGCGACCACGGACGGAACGGTGTCGAGCACCTTGCAGACCTCGGCGACCTGGGCCATGTTCGGCCAGGGCGGCGTCTGCGCGCGGGGAAGCTCCCGCCATCGGTCCAGGCCGAGGGCCGCGTCCTCGGCGGAGTCGGCGGTCGGACGACTGGTCCGCAGTTGTGGGCTGCCCACCGCGGGGTGACTCAGCTGATGCCACTCATGGCGCATGGGAGAAAGCGTACGGCGACGGTGGCCGCGACCCGTCGCCGAGGGGGACGGTTCCGGTGGTTGGGAGACCACCGACACATCCCGGGCCGGCGCGCACGGCGGGCGGGGAGGGGCCGGTGCGGCCCCTCCCCGCCGGGTGGGTGGTGCGTCGGCCCTCGGCTCAGCCGAGACCGCCCTTGATGGCGCCGATCAGCTCGCCGTTGCTGGTGTCACCGGAGAGCTCCCAGAAGAACGCGCCACCGAGGCCCTGGTTCTTCGCGTACGTCATCTTTCCGCCGATGGTCGACGGGGTGTCGTAGCCCCACCAGTTGCTGCCGCACTTGGCGTACGCGGTGCCGCCGATCGTGCTGGTGGCGGGGCAGCTGTTCTTGAGCACCTTGTAGTCCTCGATGCCCTGCTCGTAGGTGCCGGGTGCCGGGCCGGTGGCGGTGCCGCCCGGTGCGGACTGGGTGACCCCGGTCCAGCCGCGGCCGTAGAAACCGATGCCGAGCAGCAGCTTGTCCGAGGGAACCCCCTTCGACTTGAGCTTCTGGATCGCCGCGTCCGACCAGAAGCCCTGCTGCGGGATGCCGGTGTACGAGGTCAGCGGCGAGTGCGGCGCGGTCGGGCCCTGCGGGTTGAAGGCGCCGAAGTAGTCGTACGTCATCGGCATCAGCCAGTTGAGGTTCGAGGCCGCGCCCGCGTAGTCGGCCGCGTCGATCTTGCCGCCGTTGCTGCCGTCGGCGGTGATCGCGGCGGTGACCAGGAAGTTGGCGCCGAACTTGCTCCGCAGCGCGTTGACCACGTTCTTGAAGGCGTTCGGGCCACTGCTGTCGCACTGCAGACCGCAGGCGTTCGGGTATTCCCAGTCGATGTCGATGCCGTCGAAGACGTCCGCCCAGCGCGGGTCCTTGATCAGCGAGTAGCAGGAGTCGGCGAACGCGGCCGGGTTCTGCGCGGCCTGGGTGAAGCCGGCCGACCAGGTCCAGCCACCGAAGGACCAGAGCACCTTCAGGTTGGGGTACATCTTCTTCAGCTTGCGGAGCTGGTTGAAGCTGCCGCGCAGCGGCTGGTCCCAGGTGTCCGCCACGCCGTCCACGCTGTCCGCCGCGGTGTACGCCTTGTCGTAGTCGGCGTAGCTGTCGCCGATGCTGCACCGGCCGCCGCTGGTGTTGCCGAAGGCGTACAGGATGTGGGTGAGCTTGGCCGCGGAGCCGCTGGTGTGGATGTTCTTGACGTGGTAGTTGCGGGCGTAGACGCCCCACTCGGCGAAGTAGCCGACCACCTTCTTGCCACCGCTGGGCGGGGGTGTGGTGGCCGGGGGCGTCGTCGGCGGAGCCGTGGTGGGCGGGGGCGTGGTGGGCCGGATGGTCGTCGGCGGGGCCGTGGTCGGCGGCGGGGTGCCGCCGCCGGAGCAGGACGCGCCGTTGACGGTGCAGTTCGAAGGCGCCTTGTACGCCCCGGTGCCGTTGTAGCCCCAACTGAAGCTGGCACCCGGCGCGAGCGGGCCGGCCCAGCTCTTCTTCACCGCGACGTAGTGGTTGCCGCTGCTGGTGACGTCGGCGTCCCAGAAGGTGCTGATGGTGGTGCCGGCGGGCAGGTCGAACTCGATGCGCCAGGTGTCCACGCTGGCGCTGCTGCCGTTGGTGACAGTCACCTTCGTCTCGTGACCGGTCCCCCAGTCCTGCACCTTGGCGAAGGTGGCGGTCACGCTGCCCGCGGCGGACGCGGTCGCCATCGGTACCGCCGCGATCGCCAGCGCGACCACGGCACCGGTGGCCCAGAGGGCCCGGCGGAGCGATCTCTTCATGCGGCGCCTCCCAAATGGTTAGGAAAGTTTCCTAATTAGTTGCTGAGACGCTACTCACGCCGTCATCACTTCGTCAAGATGTAGATGCTTCGATTTGTTGCCGGCCCGCACCGGGCGGCCCACGCGGTGCGTAACCTCGCCTCATGAGCGTTTTCGACGTAAAGATCGACGCCCTCTCCGGCGGCCCGGTCGAGCTCGGGCGGTACCGCGGCCGCGCGCTGCTGGTGGTCAACGTGGCCTCCCGGTGCGGCCTGACCCCGCAGTACGCCGGCCTGCAGGCCCTCGCCGACTCCTACGCCGACCGAGGCCTGACCGTGCTCGGGGTGCCGTGCAACCAGTTCGCCGGCCAGGAGCCCGGCACGGCCGCCGAGATCGAGGAGTTCTGCCAGGTCAACTACGGGGTGACGTTCCCGCTGACGGAAAAGGTCGACGTCAACGGGCCGGGTCGGCACCCGCTCTACGACGAACTGGTGTCCACTGCGGATGCCGAGGGACACACCGGCGACGTGCGGTGGAACTTCGAAAAGTTCCTTATCGCGCCGGACGGCACGGTCGCCGCCCGGTTCGCCCCCCAGGTCACGCCGGACTCCCCCGAGCTGCGCGCCGCCATCGAGAAGGTGCTGCCGGGCTGACCGATGACGACGGCGGGCCCGGGGCGTCACCGCGCCCCGGGCCCGCCGGTTGGATCGGGTCGGGTCAGGTGCAGCGCCGGCCGTTGAGGGTGAAGGCGGTCGGGACCGGGTTCGAGCCGCTCCAGGCACCGTTGAAGCCGAGGAAGACCGAAGCGCCCGGCTCGATCCGCGCGTTCCAGCTCAGGCTCTCCGCCGTCACGGACGCCCCCGCCTGCCGCCAGTCCGCCGACCAACCGTGGGTGACCTCCTGGCCGGCGGCCGGGAAGTCGAAGCCGAGCTGCCAGCCGTCGATCGGCGTGGTGCCGGTGTTGGCGACGACGACCTGCGCGGTGAACCCGCCCGGCCAGTCCCCCGGCACCGTGTAGGTCACCTGGCAGTCACCCTTCGGGGCGGGCGGCAGCACCAGATGCGTGATCGAGTTGGCCGGGAAGGTGGCGGTGAACCCGCTCGGCGTGACGGCCTGGTCGGCGGCACGGACGATCCCGGCGAGGTTCGCCTCGCTGTAGCGGTAGACCTGGGCGGTGGTGGCGGAGACGCCGGCCAGGGACACCGGGGTGGTCAGGTCATCGCCGGACTTGTTGACCACGACCAGGGTGAGCGCCTTGTCGCTGGCGCGCTCGGCCGCGTACACCGCCAGTTTGCCCTGGTCGGCGCTGGTGGCGCGAACGGAGGTCTCGCCGAACGCGCCCCCGGCGCCGTCGTAGTTGCGGTAGATCCGGAAGGCGTTGGCCACCGGCTGGTCCGCCGTCGGCGCGGTCCACAGGTTGGCCATGTCGAGCCCTTCGCGGCCGAAGATGCCCAGCACATCCGCCTCGGCGAGCGCCCCGTTCATGGACCCGTAGGCGCCCCAGTTGTACTCGGTGATCGCGAGCTTGGTGCCCGGGTAGTGCTGGTCGACCATGTCCCGCAGCCGTGGGATGAACCGCACCGGCTGGTTGATCCAGCTCTCGTCCACGTACGTCGGATCCCACAGCTGCCGGGTGGAGCGCAGCCGCAGCGCCTGGGTGGCCGCGTCGCCGGCCGCGTCGCCGAACACCCCGGACTGCTGCGGGTAGAGGTGGATGTCGAAGTAGTCGAGAATCCGGGTACCGTGCTGCTCCTCGTACTCGCGCATCCGGTCCAGGTACCAGGGGCCGAGGTCCTGGCCGCCGTGGGCGGCCTTGTCCGGCGGGTTCCCCCAGCATCCGGTACGACTGCAGACGTCCTGGTCGAGCCCGGAGAAGATGGTCGAGTTCAGCCCCCAGCCGACCGGGCCGAGGGTCTTCGCGCCCGGGTCGGCAGCCTTGATCGCGGCAGCGTACTGGTAGGTGCGGTCGCGCAGTTCGTCGTAGCCGAGGCCGGCCGGGCGGACGTCGCGGTGGGTGGAGTGCCACAGGTCCGGCTCGTTGTCCAGGTCGTAGAACTGGACACCCCCGTTGGCCGCCGACCCGAACTGTCCCTTGAGGTGGGTGATCCAGTCGGTGATGTACTCCGGGCCGACCGCGACGCTGGTGTCCGTCGGGTCGTTGCCGGTGATCAGGCTGCCGTCCGGCTTCTTCCCGTTGCCGCAGTCCGGCGCCCAGTAATCGGTCGACTCCTGCGGGCCGTACTTCTCCACGCTGAAGCCGCAGGAACGGGCCCGGTCCTTGGCGATCCAGCCGAGCATCGGGACGGTCATCACGGTCTGCGTGCCGGTGGCCTTGTTCTGCTGGACGAACCGGTCGGTCTCCGAACCCTTCGGCAGGCTGGCCGGGTCCGGGTTGTCGTTCGGGATGTTCTCGAAGTACCAGTCCGAGGCCCGGTTGGTGGTGTCGGTGCGGAAGTTGTAGCGGGTGGTGTGGTTGCCGCCGTACCGGTGCACCGGCAGCCGGATGTCGCGGGCCAGGGCCTCGTCGGCGAAGCTCATCCCGTAGATGTACGGGCTGATCGCGTGTCGACCGGCGGTGGCGTCGACGGTCAGGGCGGGGCCGGCGACGGCCAGGGCGGGTTTCGGCAGGGCCAGGCCGCCGAGGGCGGCGGCCAGCACGACCGGGAGCAGTGCTGTAGTGGGACGCACGAGCCTTCCTTCCTCAAAGGAATCGAAGCTCGCCGTTGGGAGCGCTCGCCCAGGATCACGGTTTCCCGCCCGGCCGTCAATCCTGACCGCCCGTCTGTCCCGGCCGCGCGTCTGTCCTGGCCATGCAGCGGGCCGCGCCGATCTTGGACGAGGATCGGCGCGGCCCGTGCGTGCGGCTGCGACTCAGCCCGCGGTGGAGCGGAAGACCGGGTAGTAGCCGCCGGACTGCCCGGCGGCCGTCGGGTGGTACGAGATGGTGAGGTTGAGGAAGTTCAAAGCGTGCAGCCACTTCTCGCCGTAGCTGCACAGCTGGTGACCGACGAAGGCGGACCGGACGTCGGCGAACTTGAACCCGGCCGAGGTGGCGGCCGTCTTCGTGATGTCGTCCAGCAGGTTGATGCCCTCGTTGATCTTCGCGCGGGACTTCTCGGTGAGCCCGACGCAGACCATGCCGAGCTGATAGAAGGCCGGGTAGCCGACGACCACCACCCGCGCCGAGGGTGCCTTGCCCTTGATGCCGTTGTAGACGTTGGCGAGCTTGCCGGGCAGCTCGGAGCGGGCCTTGTCCTCGGCCGCCTGGACGGCGGCGATGCACTGACTCTCGCCCTGCAGGACGCAGGTGGTCATGATGTTGGAGAAGCCCACGTCGTTGCCGCCGATCGTCACGCTGACCAACGTGGTGGTCGACGACAGCGCGGAGAGCTGGTTGTTGATGACGTCGGCCGTGGTCGCGCCGGAGCAGGCCACCGAGCGGTACGAGGCCGGTTTGATGTTGGTGTTGTAGAGCGCGGGGTAGGCGTTGTTGCTGCGCATGCAGGACCCGCTCTCGGAGGTGTAGCTGTCGGCGCCGACGCCCGAGGCGTACGAGTCGCCGAGCGCGACGTAGCGGTCGGTCGCGGCGGCCTGGGCGGGGACGGCCAAGCTCAGCGTGACGCCGAGCGATGACGCCAGGGCCAGGGCGAGGGTGGCAAGACGGGTTCTCCGCACGGTTCACTCCTGGGGGTGGGAAGTGATGGTGCGAGATTGATACCAATAGATCGAGCCGGGACGGAAGATCATCAATTCGCAGGGAATGCCGATAGGCATTTATCCAGACGAATCAGCACCAACGCCACCAAGATCACTGGCCAGCAGGCCGACCGTCCACACACCCCGCTCGCGGAAGGTGAGGATCAGCCGCAGGCGGCTTTACCGCAGCGGGCAGAACTTCTAACATATCGATGACTGTCGTTTCTGCTGATTGCCGGCACCCGGAGAGGAACCAACGATGAGAGCAGCTCGCTTCGTGGCCGCCCTGGCCGCCCCGCTGGCGGTGGTTGCCGTTCCGGGCACCGCCCACGCCGCCACCATCAGCCAGCCGTTCTACGCCGACTCCGGCGATGCCTGCCGGTACGGCGTCACCGAGGGCACCCTCGGCTGGCGCTTCGGCACCGCTTCACCGTTGCCGGTGCTCGGCGTCGACGTCAACGGCAAGCTCACCGACCGACCGGTGCTCAACGGCCCCGGCACCTGCGCCAGCGACGGGTACTACAGCAGCGCCACGTTCATCGCCTACGCCGGAACCGTCGAAGTCGACCGGCAGACCCGGACGGCCGACAACAGCGTGGTGCCGTTCACGTTCACCATGCCCGGCAACGCCACCAAGGCGAGCGTCAACCGCGTCGTGATCCAGGTGTGCCGCAGCCCGGTCATCACCCTCCCGCCCAGCTACTGCGGCACCCCGGTGACCTACCTGGCACCCCCGGTCGCCTGACCTCACCGCCGTCGCGCCACCACCCGCCGCAGACGGCGTCGCGGGAAGGCGCACGACAGTCACCCATCAGTCGGCGAACCCGGCGGGCAGTTACCGACCAGTCGCCAGCTCTACAGAGACCTGGTGGGCGAACCGGGTCACCCTGCAGCCAGCGAGACCGGCGAGGACATCATCGAGGCTGAGCTTCGGCCGACCGTCCCTCCCGGTAGCTGCCGCCTGCTGCAGGATGATGTCCGTAATGCGATCCGGGGCGGCGTCCAACAGGGTGCAGAGGAAGTCGTCCGGGTGCAAAGCCTCAATGGCGTACGGCGCAAGCGCGTGGTCTGGGAAGTCACGAAGGTTGGCCGTGACGATCGCCTCCGCATCTGCGGCGACGGCGGCGGCGAGCACGTGGCGATCCTTGGGATCGTTGGTCATCTCGTTGATGAGTTGCTCATACCCGGAAACCATCGCCTCCGGAAAGTGCTCTCGCATGGCCTCAACCCGGCGCTCCGCCTTGGCACCGCGAACCGCAGGCGGAAGGTTCCGAAGCACCTCGTCGAGGATTACTCGGGACCAGACCGGGCGATAGAGATCCTGCTCGGCGCAGCGCAGCAGGGTGTCGGCGAGCACACTGGGTACGAGGACGCAGGCATCCAGCACGGCGACGATCATCAGAGCGCGTCACGCACCCGGCTGATCGTCGGACGGCTGGCGGCCACGCCGAATAGCCTCGTCGTAGACGCCCATGTCGATCGCGTCCGCAGTCAACTCGTCCAGCGCCTCACGACGCGCCCTCGAGCGTCGTTCCTTGTAAGTCAGCACGTCATGCAGTGCGACCCGGCGGCTGGAGTTGGGGCGGGTATATGGCAGCACGCCGTCGTTCATCAACTTGACCACCGTTGGCCTGGTCACTCCGAGGATCGCGGCGGCCTCGCCAGTCGAAAGCTCAACACTCTCCGGCATGATCCGGACCGGCCGTCCTCGACCGAGGATCGACACCACCTCGGCCAGAGCCTCGCCCACGACCGGCGGCACATCGACCGGCTCCGCCCCATCGACGATCAACTGCAGTCGCCGCCCGCGAAGGGATCGCCGGGCAAAACGCCGCAGCTCCTCGCCGTTGGGCTCCAACCCGCCTGCGGGCACCACCGTCACAAGATCACCCTCCGACCATCTCGAATTCCGGTTCCACCATACCCGTAGAAACGAAAAAAACGATAGAGACAGCGGGTGCGGCGGGAGCGGGATGTGATGCTCATCGTGCGGACGCTTGGCGGGTCTGCCAGGTGCGGAGGGCGTGCTTCAGGCGACGGTTCTCCTCCTGCACAAGATCGAGCCGCCGACTCCGCTCTCCCACCTCGTATGCGAGCCGGTGCAGCAGGGCGTCGACGTCCCCGGGCCGGTAGCCACGCCGGCCGAGCGGGGTGCGCGGTAGCGGCAGCTCGCGGATACGGCCCGGGGTGAGCGGGCCGGCGAGCGCGTTGCGGCTGCGGTAGACGGCCATCAGCCGGCGAACCCGTCGGGCAGGTGGACCCGCTCGGCCGGCACCCCGGCGGCGAGCAGCCGCAGCCGCGACCCGGCCACCATCGGCGGCGGCCCACACAGGTAAACCTCCTGGCCGGGCCGATGATGCTCCAGTGCCACGGTGAGCGCGTCACCCCGCGCCCCCGGCTCGGCGAGCGGATCGTGCGAGAAGGCGGGCACGACGGTCAGCCAGTCGTGCGCACACTGGAGCTTGTCCAGGCTGACCGCGTCGTAGAGGTCGGCGAAGCTACGCGCGCCGACGACCAGCGTCACCCGCCCGGCCGGCGACGCGGCCACCTGCTCGACCAGGGCGCGCAGCGGCGCAAGCCCGGTGCCCCCGGCCACCAGCAGCAGGTCCGCCGCCGAGGCCGGGTCGAGGGTCAGACCCGTGTCGCGCGGCGGGCCGAGCCAGAGCGGGTCGCCGGGGCGTACCGAGTGGACCAGGGCGCGGGAGACGGCGGCGACGGCCCGGACGTGGAATTCGAGGGTACCGTCGGGGCGTGGCGCGTTGGCCGGTGACAACCAGCGCCAGCGGCCGGGCCAACGCTCGGTGCAGACCGGCACCGCCTGGCCGGGCCGGAAGAGCAGGCGCTGCCAGGGGCGTACGGTCAGGATGGTGATGCCCTTGGCGGCCCGGTCGCGGTCGATGACCTGGGCCGGCCACCAGGCCGGGCCGTCGCCGGCCCGCTCGGCGCTGTCGATCGCCGCCGTCGACGCATGCTGTGCCGCCCGCGCCCAGGCCGCCGTCAGCTCGGGTGTCCACGGTGTGTGGCGGGCGACGGTGGCGGTCAGCGCGGCCTCGATGGCGAGCTGGTGCGGCAGCAGCCGGTAGCGCCGGTAGGCGCGGCCGAGCACGGCCAGCAGCGCCGCCCGCCCGGCCGGGTCGTCGCCGCCGCTGGCGAGCCGCCCCAGCGCGGCGAGGAACACGCCGGCCGTCCGCTCCGGCAGCAGCCCCCGGTGGCGATCCTCGATCGTGCACCAGAAGTGGTCGGCCGCCTGGTGGGCGTACCGCAGGGTGGCGGACCACGACGCGGCGAGGGCAGCGGTCACGAGCCGGCCTCGTCCGCGAAGGCCCGCCGCGCCGCGGCGACCGCATCGGCCGGCACGTCGAGCGCCCACAGCACCCCGGCCAGGTAGTCGACCAGCACCGCCGCCTCCTTGAAAGGACGGGGCCCCTATTAACGCATTCGGTAGAGCAGGGGCCCCTTGTTAACAAAGTGGAGCGGCACCGGAGCGGGTGGGGACGGTGGAGATGCGATCGGGGGAAAGCCCCACCGGAGCCCAGCACCCGCCCCGGGCCATGCGTCCACCCTGGTCAACCTGCCGATCAAGCGGTACGACTACGCTCTGCACCTGCGCTGTACCTGCTCTGAAGTCAAGCCGCTAAGCTGCTGAACGGCCGGTCTCGATGCGATCGGAGGCGTGCCGATGACGACCGTGCAGACATGGACCGGCCGAGAAACCCGGGCGCTGCGACACGCCCTGCGCATGAGCATCCGCGACTTCGCCGAACATCTCGGCGTCAGCGAGCGCACGGTGTCCAAGTGGGAGGCCGGCAAGGAAGCGGTGCGGCCCCGACCCGAGATGCAAGCCGCCCTCGACACCGCTCTGACCAGGGCCAGCGGCCAAGCCGTCAGCCGGTTCTGTGCTGCAACGGGCGATGAGACCGCCGACCCTGCTGGGGCGGGAGGCGCCTACCGCATCCAGTCTCACAAGTTCATCCCGGCCTACATCGGCACATCAGCGGCGGACATGCTGGCCGTGTTGCCGCAGGCGCAGCCCCGCCCTCACGAGTGGCTGGACGTGTCGGTAATAAGGGTGTCGCATCCGGGCGGTCGGTGCCTGGCTCACGTCTTCGCCTGTGGTGTGGTGGTGCTACACCTTCAGCAGGACGTCGCCCCGGCGAGCCTCGCAGAACTCGCGGCGTGGCGGTACACCAGCTACAAGGACGATCTGCCGTGGGCAGCCCACCAGATCGCACGACTCCTGTCGAACCAGCCTGACAGCCAAGCGGCGACGCCGGAGTACGTGATGTCGATGTACCTCCTGCACGAGCCGGGGTGCCGCCGCGAGGACCTCGACAATGCCGTCCGTTTGTTGAGCCTTCCGTCCGTGCTGGTCAACCGCAATGCGCCGCCTCGATCAGAGCCAGTTTCCGAGCATGTCGAGCGGAGGTTGTTGGCCGAGGGCTTCGAGCAGCCCAGTGCCGAGCCCTTCGGAATCCCCGGCGTCTCCGTCGGCTTCGCAACCTGGTCAGGACTGGCTTACCACGCACTCTCGCCGGATCGAGCCCTCAACGTTGATGAACTGGTCTCGCTTGAGGTCGATGTGCAGATGCTCTGGGCCTACTGCCGGCACATCCAACGGGCAGTGGAGGAGAGCCGAGACCCGGTGATGCCGCCAGCGTTCGGCTGGCGCTTCCTGAGGGCTGCCCACTCGCGGCTCACGACCGCCCGCGTTCAGGAGACAGCACAGCATTGCTTGATGCGCCAGGCTGCCGTGACGACGAGCGGCCTACCGGAGCGCCTGACGCAAGCCCAAGCGGCGCTTCGCGAGGCCGAGGTATGGGTGGCAGAGTCAGCGCATGAGCACTACGCGGGCGGCTCTGATCGTCATCGACATGCAGAACGGCTTCATCAACGACCGGAGCCGACACGTCATTCCCAAGGTGGTGGAGTTGGTCGAGCGGTGGGAGGCGACGGGCAGGCCGGTCGTGTTCACTCGCTACCACAACTATCCGGGCAGCCCTTTTGAGCGGCTGATCCATTGGACGGCCGTGCAGCATCCGCCAGAAACGGAGATCGTGCCCGAGCTGAGCCAGCACGCCACCCGGGCACGAGCAGTGATCGACAAGCGGATCTACTCATACTTCACGAGCGAGGGAGCGAATCTCGCCGCCCAAGAGGGCTGGACGGACCTCGTCTTCTGCGGTGTGGCGACCGAAAGCTGCGTGTTGAAGTCAGCGGTAGACGCCTTCGAGCAGGATCTCAGGCCGTGGCTCGTGACGAACGCCTCGGCGAGTCACGGCGGTTTGGACGCCCACGATGCCGGCTTGCTGGTGGCCCGACGCTTCATCGGGGCAGGGCAGCTCATCAGCGCGGATGATGCCACCATCCAGTTCGACTGAGGGTCTGACAGCGCTCCCGGCGGAAGCTCAGTGTGCAATCAGCCGGGTGTTGGAAAATTCGCCTGGCGGCCCGAATGGATGGCCCACCGCAAGAGTCGACGCGGCCCATCGCCCCTGGCCAAGCTGCGCTTCGGCGCCCCATTCGCAAGCCAGCGGCACGAGGGTCGAGTTGGCAGCCGGCAGGGCGAGAGCTCGCGCGGTGATCGTTGGCGGCTGAGGTGTGGTCGCCCCGGCGTGTCGCGTCAATCAGCCGCCAACGATCGACGGGCGGGGTGGGGCCGGGTCAGTCGGCTTGGGCGGCGAGTTCGCGGGCGCGGTCGCGGGCGGCTTCCAGCGCCGCGAGCATGGCCGCGCGTACGCCGTGGTTTTCCAGCTCGCGGATGGCGGAGATGGTGGTGCCGGCCGGTGAGGTGACCGCCTCGCGGAGCTTGACGGGATGCTCGCCGGAGTCGCGGAGCATGACCGCCGAGCCGATGGCGGTCTGCACGATCAGCTCGTGCGCGACCTGCCGGGGCAGGCCGAGCAGGATGCCGGCGTCGATCATGGCCTCGACCAGCAAATAGAAGTAGGCGGGGCCGGAGCCGGAGAGGGCGGTCACCGCGTCTTGCTGGGACTCGGGGACCCGGACGGTCGCGCCGAGCGGCTTGAACATCTCCTCGGCCAGGGCCAGGTGCGCGCCGGTGGCGTACGTGCCGGCCGAGATCGCGGTCATCGCCTGGTCGACCAGGGCCGGGGTGTTGGTCATCACCCGGACCACCGGGACGCCCTCGGGCAGCCGCCGGCTGAAGAAGGTGGTGGGCAGGCCGGCGCAGAGCGAGATGATCAGCTTGTCGGCGGGCACCTTGGGGCCGATCTCCTCCAGCAGCGCCCCCGCGTCCTGCGGCTTCACCGATACGGCGAGCACCGCCGCCTCGTCGACCGCGGTGAGGTTGTCGACCACCCGTACGCCGTAGCGGGTGGCCAGTTCCTCGGCGCGGGCGGGCCGCCGGGCGGTGGCGAGCAGCCGTTCCGCCGGCCAGCCGGAGCGCAGCAGCCCGGAGAGCATCAGCTCGCCGATCTTGCCCGCGCCGATCACCGCGACCGTGTGCACCTCGGGTGCCATGACGCCGTACCCCTCTCGCAGGCGGCGGGGCGCGGCGGACCCGGGTGGGCCCGCCGCGCCACCGACCGTCGGTCAGCTACCGAAGAAGACCTCGGCCTCGGCGTACCGCTCCAGCGGCACGGTCTTCAGCTCCCGGGTGGCGTCCGCGAGGGGGACGCGGACGATGTCGGTGCTCTTCATCGCGACCATCTTGCCCCAGTCGCCCTCGTGCGCCGCGTCGATGGCGTGCAGGCCGAGGCGGGTGGCGAGCACCCGGTCGAAGGCGCTCGGGGTGCCACCGCGCTGGATGTGGCCGAGCACCACGGTGCGGGCCTCCTTGCCGGTCTTGGCCTCCAGCTGCTCGGCGAGCCACTGGCCGATGCCGCCGAGGCGGACGTGGCCGAAGGAGTCCAGCTCCTTGTTGTGCAGCACCATCTGGCCTTCGAGCGGGTGGGCGCCCTCGGCGACCACGACGATCGGGGCGTACTGGTGCTGGAAACGCTTCTCGACGTAGCCGGCGACCTGGTCGACGTCGAACTGCCGCTCGGGCAGCAGGATCACGTTGGCGCCGCCGGCGAGGCCGGCGTGCAGGGCGATCCAGCCGGCGTGCCGGCCCATCACCTCGACCACCAGGGTGCGGTGGTGGCTTTCGGCGGTGGTGTGCAGCCGGTCGATCGCCTCCATGGCGATGTTGACGGCGGTGTCGAAGCCGAAGGTGTAGTCGGTGGCGCCGAGGTCGTTGTCGATGGTCTTCGGCACGCCGACGACCTTGACGTCCAGCTCGTGGAGCTTGGTGGCGACGCCGAGGGTGTCCTCGCCGCCGATGGCGATCAGTGCGTCCACGCCCTGGGCGGCGAGGTTCTCCTTGATCCGCTCAACGCCGTTCTCGATCTTGAAGGGGTTGGTCCGCGACGAGCCGAGGATGGTGCCGCCGCGCGGCAGGATGCCGCGGACCTCCGCGATGCCCAGCGGCCGGGACAGGCCCTCCAGGGGGCCCTTCCAGCCGTCCCGGAAGCCCACGAACTCGTGACCGTAGGTGGCGACGCCCTTGCGGACCACCGCCCGAATCACCGCGTTGAGACCAGGACAGTCGCCACCGCCGGTAAGCACGCCGATACGCATGATCTGCTCATTCCTCCTGGAGCATCAGGTCAAGCCCGGATAAGCCCCAGGATATGCGTCAAATCAGACCATCGGCGCCGTTGCCGGCCCGGGGCGGGCCGTCTGTGCGCACTGTAGCCCGCGCGGGTGTACGTCGGCACCGCGCCCCGGGGCTACCGGCCAGTAGTCTGGCGTGTCATCGCCCGCCAGCGGGCCAGGTTGTGCCGGGCGTCGACCAGGGCGTCGTGCCGGTCCGCCTCGGCGTCGGGCAGCCTCGGCCGGCCCCGGTCGTCCCAGAGCTGGCGCAGGTCCTTGGTGAACCGGGGGATCTCCCGGGGCAGCGCCGGCATCGCCCCCCACAGCTGGGCCAGCGCCACGTGGTCGTACGCCGCGTACCAGGCCCACAGCTCGATCTGCTCGCCCGGCCGGTCGCGGACGGGCTCCAGCAGGAACTCGTAGAGGTCGTCGCGGATGCGCTCCCGGGACCGCCAGGCGCGGTCGGCCGGGGAGGGCAGCCGGTCCAGCACGTTGCGACGCACCCAGGGAATGGCCCGAGAGTCGTCGAACTCGGTGGAGACCGCGTAGAACTCGCGGCCGTACTCGTCGACAACGCCGATTGACACCAGGTCGACGATCCGGCCGTCCTCGATGAACTCGCAGTCGTAGAAGTAGCGGTAGACCATCCCCAACATCCTCGCCCACCGGCGCCGACCACCGTTCACCGGGGCGTCCCTCGAGGTCGACGGGATTGCCGGCGGCGCAGCTCGGAACGGTCACGGAAGTGTCTCCAGGGGTGTACACCATGCGACCGGAGCGTCATGATCTGATGTGTACCGCTACCGGACGCCGAACCGGTTCAGATACCTCGGCCGGGGGTCAGGTTCACCCGGTGAGCGAATTGTGGTCCTTGACCGGGGAGGGGTTGGGCCGTGGAGGTTCGCCTGCCGGAGCCGGGTGACGCGCTCACGGGCGTCGAGATGTTCGCCGGGCTCGAGCCCGAGGTACGACAGCGGGTCATCGCCGCGGCGGTGCCGCGTACGTACCGCAAGGGTCAGCTGCTCTTCGTCGAGAACGACCCGGGCGACTCCCTCATCGTGCTGCGCCGCGGCGCGATCGCGGTGTTCCGCACCGCCCCGACCGGTGAACGTGCCGTGCTGTCGGTGATCCGGCCGCCGGATGTGCTGGGTGAGGTCTCCCTGCTGGACGCCTCGACGCGGTCCGCCTCGGCCGAGGCGATCGAGGACTGCGCGGCCCTGGCGCTGTCCCGCCCGGCGTTCATGGAGCTGGTGCACTCCAACCCGCGCATCCTCGACGCGGTGATGCGTTCGCTCGGCGGGCTGATCCGCCGGCTCACCGAGCAGAACGCCGACCACGTCTTCCTCGACCTGCCCGGCCGGGTGGCCAAGACGCTGGTCCGGCTGGCCGGCGAGAGCCAGGCCCCGATGATCACGATTGAGCTCAACCAGAGCCAGCTCGCCGAGATGGCCGGCGGCTCCCGACAGAGCGTCAACCAGGCGATCGGCTCGTTCGCCAATCGGGGGTGGCTGCGTACCGAGGGCCGCCGGATCGTGGTGACCGACGTGGCCGCGTTGCGCCGCCGCGCCGGCATGAGCGACCGCTGAACGCATGACGCGGCCGTGGCGTTCGGACGCCACGGCCGCGAATCGCGCGCTGCCCGCGCGGTGTCAGGCGTTGCCGCCGCCGGTCGGCCCCGCCCAGTTGGCGCCGCCACCGGTCGGGCCGGCCCACTTGCCGCCTTCCTTGCCACCGCCGGACCCCTCGCTGACGATGCCCTCGGCCTGGAGCGCGGCGAGGGTGGCGGCGTCCACGTCGACGGACTCCCCCGCCGAGTGCGCGACCCCGTTGGCGTCGGTCCAGTCGCTCTCCAGCTTCACGTACACCATGGCGTGTCTCCCTTGATCGCGGTCGTTCGGTACGAGAATCTAGCCCGTGAACCGTCCGGACAACCGCCCGGACGAGTGTCCACAAGCCAACAGCCTGGTACCCGACAGTTCCCGTGGCGGCGATACTCGCGATGGACGCCGCGGCAGGCGGCGCCCGGCCGGAACCCGGCCGGAGGATCCACCAGTGGAGGGTGTCATCTCCGCGCAGTGTGACCGTTGTGGACGTACCGCCGCCGAGGGCGACCGCTTCTGCGGCGGCTGTGGCGCGGAGCTGGGGGCAATGTGCCCGCACTGCCTACGCCCGCTCGCCGTTGACGTGGCCTTCTGCACCTCGTGCGGCTCCCCCCGATCCGGCGCCCGGCCGCCGGCCGCCGTGCCGCAGGAGGACCGCCGCCGGGTCAGCGTCCTCTTCGTCGACCTGATCGACTTCACGCCGTACGTCGAGCGGACCGACCCGGAGCAGGTCCGGGGCATGCAGACCGGCTTCTTCTCCGCCGCGAAACGGGTGGTCGGGCAGTACGGCGGGGTGGTCGAGAAATACATCGGCGACGCCGTGATGGCGTTGTTCGGAGCGCCGGTGGCCACCGAGACCGACGCGCTGCGCTGCGTACGGGCCGGGCTGGAGCTGCAACGAGTGCTCACCCGGTTCGCCCCGACCGGCCATGACGAGCTGCGCTTCCGGGTCGGCGTGGCGACCGGAGAGGCGCTGGTGGACGTGGCCGCCGCCCGCGACGGCGGGCAGGCGATCGTCGCCGGTGACGTGGTCAACACCGCCTCCCGGATGCAGTCGGTGGCCCCGCCCGGCGGGGTGCTGGTCTGCGGCGCCACCCACGCGCTGACCAAGGATGCCATCCGCTACGAGGAGCAGCCGCCGGTCACCCTGCGCGGGCGGTCCACCCCCACCGAGGTCTGGCTGGCCCTGGCCCCGGTACGCCGGCAGCCGACCGACCGGGAACCGGACACCACCCCGCTCATCGACCGCGAACACGAGCTGGGCCTGCTGGTCAACGCCCTACACCGGTCGCTGCGGGACCGGCTCCCGCAGGTCGTGACCGTCTTCGGTCGGGCCGGCATCGGCAAGAGCCGGCTGGTCCGGGAGCTCTACCGGCACGCCCTGCGACTGGTCGACGAGCCGCTGACCTGGCGTATCGGGCGATGCCCGCCGTTCGGGGAAAATGTCACCTTCGCGGCGCTGGCCGACATCGTGAAGACCGAGGCCGGCATCCTCGACACCGATCCCGCGTCGACCGCCGCGCAGCGGCTCACCGCGGCGGTCACGGAACTGGTCGGCCCGGCCGAGCGGGACCGGATCGTCGACGCGCTGCGGCCCCTGGTCGGGCTGGCCGGCGCCGCGCTGCCCGCCGAGGAGGCCGAGTCGGCGTGGCGGCGGTTCCTGCTGGCGCTGGCCGCCCGACGCCCCACCGTGCTGGTCTTCGAGGACCTGCACTGGGCCGACGAGGCGATGCTGCGCTTCGTCGAGTTGCTCGGCACGGCGGCCCGCGAGGTGCCGCTGCTGCTGCTCTGCACCGCCCGACCCGAGCTGGTCGACCGGGACCCGGCCTGGGCGGGGACCATCACCGGCTCGGTCACCATCACCCTGCCCCCGCTGCGGGACGCCGGCATCGCCTCCCTCTACGCGCACATGTTCGGGCAGGCCGCGTTCCCCGCCGAGATGCTCACCCCGCTGGTCGAGGTGGCCGGCGGCAATCCGCTCTACGCCCACGAGTACGTCCGGATGCTCATCGAGCAGGGCGCGCTGCGCCAGTCGGGGCGCGGCTGGTCGTTGGAGAAGCACCTCGACCTGCCCATGCCGGAGAGCGTGCACGCGGTGATCGCCAACCGGGTCGACCTGCTCGACGCGAAGGACCGGACGGTGCTGCTGGCCGCCTCGGTGGTGGGCGTGCAGTTCTGGCCGGGGGCGGTGGCCGCCGCGCTGGGCCAGTCGGTCGAGTCGGTGGAGCGGGCCCTGCGCCGGCTGGAACAGCGCGACTTCGTGCACGAGCAGGCGGCGTCCACGATGGCCGGGCAGCCGGAGCTGCGGTTCCGGCACGTCCTGGTCCGGGACGTCTGCTATCAACGGTTGCCGCGTACCGAGCGGGTGGCCCGGCACGAACGGACGGCGGACTGGCTGGACGCGCTGTCGCAGAGCCGGGACACCGACCTGGCCGAGGTGCTCGCGCACCACCGGTGGGCGGCGCACGAGATCGCCCGCACGCTGGGGATGGACACCCACCGCTACGCCGGCCCGGCCCGCGCCGCGCTGCACCGGGCGGCCCGGCGGGCGTACGCCCTGCACGGGCTGGACGCCGCGGCCGCCCACGTCGGTCGGGCGCTGAGCCTGGCCGACGACAGCGACCCGGTGGGCCGGCTGCAGCTGGAGCTGCTGAGCACCGAGATCTCGTTCTACCGGGACGGCAACGCGTTCCTCTCCGGCGGCGGGCCCGAGCAGTTGCACACGCTCGCCGACGGGCTGCTCGCGCACCGCGACGAGGCCTGCGCCGCCCGTGCCTGGACCCTGCTCGGCCAGGCGGCCTGGCTGCGCGCCGACCGGGGCGCGGCGGTGGCCTGCCTGGGCCGGGCGGTGGAGCTGTTCGAGCCGCTGCCGGACAGCGCCCAGAAGGCGGACGCGTACGCCGAGCTGGGCCGGTTGCACATGCTCAACTACGAGCGGGACGCGACGGTCGTCGCGGCGGAGACAGCCGCCGGGATCGGTGCTCGGCTCGGCCTCGTGGAGGTCAACGTCAACGCGCGGATCACCGCGGCCACCGCGCGATATCAGGCCGGTGACCGGTCGGGCCTGGACGAGCTGCACGAGCTGGTCGAGTTGAGCCGGGCCCAGCAGCTGCTCGCGCTGCCCCGGGCGTTGCAGAACCTGGCGTACGCGGTGCGCGAGGAGGGTGACTGGCTGCGTTCGAACGCGCTGCTCTCCGCCACGCCGACGGCGACGGGCGGCGGGCGGACGCTGGCCACCAGCTACTCCGGCGAGGCGATGCGGGCGTACTTCGACGGGGACTTCGCCCGGTTGATCGCCGCCGCCGACGCGTTCGTGGACACCCCGACCGGCGGCTGGGACATGCAGGTCCGGGGGCTGCGCTCGTGCCTGCTGGTGCTGCGTGGACAGCCGGTGCCGCCGGCGCCCCGGCCGGCCCCCGCCCAGCGGGACGGTGCCGTTGCGGAGGCGCCCCGGCATCGGGACGACGTGGCCGCCGCACTGGACAGCGCCCGACGCAGCGGCTTCCACCGGCCGCGCTGGACCATGCTCGGCATGGCCGCGCTCTGCCGTGCCGTGCAGGGCCGGGCGGACGAGGCGGCGGAGCTGGTCGACGAGCTGGCCGACTCGTGGTCGGCGGTGCCCGCGCTGGCCAGCGGCGAGTGGATCGCCGCCGCGGCGTACGCGGCCGCTCTGGCCGGCCGGGACGCGGCGGTGCGGGTCCGGGCGATGCTCGACCGGCTCGGCCATCGGACGCCCTGGTCGGAGGCGGCCCTGCGGACGGTGACCGCGGCCCTCGCCGCGGCGGACGGTGACCACCGGCGGGCCGGCGAGCTGCACCTGGCGGGCGCGGAGATCTACGGCCGGATCCCGGACGTGACCGACCGGATGCTGGCCCTGGCCCTGGCCGTGGCCGAGTTGGACCGGGTCGGGGAGCGTGCGGCGCTCGCCGTGCCGCTGGCCGAGGTGCGCGCCTTCGCCGGGCGCAACGAGGCGCCGGGGCTGCTCGCGCTGGCTCGCCTGCCGGTGGCCGACACCGGTCCCGCCGTCGCCTGTTGACCCGGCTGGAGGTGAGGTGTCCCCTGACACATCCCTGACAAGAACGGACATAGCAGCCCTGTCGCGACCAACGTCCGGGCTTCGACTTCGTACGCCGCGCCACAAGACACTCCCGGAAACCGCATCCGGCGTGTCACGATTCAGGGCACGGCGTACGGGGCGCCGGGGCGGAACGCACCGACAGGTGCGGCGAGGAGGGTGTCCGGTGTCAGCGGGTGGGGCCCGCCGAGGGCGGCGGGACAACGGGCTCGACGCGGCCGAGTACGCGGTCGCGGGCGACGTCGATCCGCGCGTCGGCGAACACCTGCTCGACGTGCTCGCCGCCGGCGGGATCGCCGCCTATCTGCAACCCTCCGCCGACCTGAACCCGGTCACCCGCACCACCACCGTCCCGCCCCGCCCGGTCGACCGGCTCTACGTCGACCGCTCCCACCTGACCACCGCGCGGGACTACCTCACCCAGCTCACCGACGAGGGCGCCCGCGACTCGGCCCGGGACGAGCCGGACGTCGACGCCGAATGGGCCAAGATTGTGGCCGGCTTCCACACCGCGCCGGCCGCCGGCAGCCACCCGTGGCCGGCAGCCGAGGACGTCGACGACCCCGTCGACCCGTCCGGCCCGGGCCCGGGTGCCGCCGCCCGCACCGACGAGGGCGGCGGCCCGACCGCCACCGACCTGCGGCGCCTGCCGTACGCGGCGGACGTCTCCGGGGTCTCGGTGAGCCGTGGCCGGCCCGACGAGCCCTCGCTCCTGGACGGGCTGGACACCTTCGGCGCCGACCTGCCCGACGACGAGGAGCACTACACTCCGCCACCGCCGCCCCCGCTGCCGCGCTTCTCGAAGTACGCGGTGGTCGGCGTGCTCTGCATCGTGCTCGGGTTCATGCTCTTCCTCGCCCCCACCCTGCTGCCGGTCACCGACCCGTTGGTGGTGACGCTGCTCGGTTTCACCGGGATCCTGGCCGGCTTCGTGATGCTGATCTGGCGGCTGCGCCCCGGCGACTCCGACGAGCACGACCCGGACGACGGCGCGGTCGTCTGACCCGGCCGCTACGCGGGCCACCCGCGCCGCCCGGGTAGCGGTGGTGTAACTTACGGTCGTTAGGAATACCGCCGTACGTCACTTCCCGCACCGGCTGTCCGGGTTGTCCGTCGCTCCGGTAGCCGGTCCTCTGCTGATCGGAATGCCCGAGATGCGACAGAGTCCCCTCGTGGTGGTGGCCAACCGCCTGCCCATCGACGACAGCATGGCGCCGGACGGCGCCTTCGAATGGCGCCGCAGCCCCGGCGGCCTGGTGAGCGCTCTGCACCCCCTGCTCCGGCACACCCCGGCCGCCTGGGTCGGCTGGGCCGGCGGCACCGGCCCCGCGCCCGACCTGCCCGACGTGGACGGCGTCCGGATGCACGGTGTGCCGCTCACCGCCGAGGACCTGCGCGACCATTACGAGGGCTTCGCCAACTCCACCCTCTGGCCGCTCTACCACGACGCGGTCGAGCAGCCCGAGCACCACCGCCGCTGGTGGGAGGCGTACCAGCGGGTCAACCAGCGGTTCGCCGAGGCCGCCGCGGCGGCGGCCGAGCCGGGCGGCCTGGTCTGGGTGCAGGACTATCACCTCCAGCTGGTCCCCGGGCTGCTCCGGAAGCTCCGTCCCGACCTACGGATCGGCTTCTTCCTGCACGTGCCGTTCCCGCCGCCGGAGCTGTTCATGCAGCTGCCCCGCCGGGCCGAGCTGCTGGGCGGCATGCTCGGCGCCGACCTGATCGGGTTCCAGCGGGCCCAGGCCGCGCACAACTTCGCCCAACTGGTGGCCAAGGTGCTCGGGCTGCCCGCCACCGACCGGTCGATCAGCGTCGGCGAACGGGAGGTCCGGGTCGGCGCCTTCCCCATCGCCGTCGACACCGCCGAGGTGGCCGCGCTCGCCGCCGATCCCGGGGTCGCCGAGCGCGCCCGCCGGCTCCGCCAGGACCTCGGCGACCCCGAGCGCGTCATCCTCAGCGTCGACCGGATGGACTACACCAAGGGCATCGAGCAGCGGCTCAAGGCCTACCGCGAGCTGCTGGCCAGTGGCGACGTCAAGGTCCAGGACACCGTGCTGATCCAGGTCGCGGTGCGCAGCCGGGACCGGGTCGCGCAGAACCAGATCCTGCGGGACCGGGTGGAACACCAGGTCGGCCGGATCAACGGCGAGTTCGGCCGGGTCGGCGAGCCGGCGATCCACTACCTCAGCCAGCCGTTCGACCGGACCGAGCTGGTCGCCCTCTACCGGGTCGCCGACGTGATGGCGGTGACCCCGCTGCGGGACGGGATGAACCTGGTCGCCAAGGAGTACGTCGCCACCCGGGTGGACGACACCGGGGCGCTGCTGCTCAGCGAGTTCGCCGGCGCCGCCGCCGAGCTGGAGCAGGCGTACCTGGTCAACCCGCACGACCTGGAGGGGCTCAAGCAGGGCCTGCTCGCGGCGCTGCGGGCCACGCCGGAGGACGTCGCCACCCGGATGCGGGGAATGCGCGAGCACCTGCGCGGCAACGACATACACGCCTGGGCACGGTCCTACCTGAGCGCCCTGGACGTGGCCGGCTCGCTGCCGGGCCGGCTCACCGCGACCGGCTGATCCCGCGCCGGGGGCTCACCCGGCGGCCGGCGCCGGGTCCTTCTCCAGCCAGTCGAGGATCGCGTCGATGGGCTCCCGCCAACGGACGTCGAGCATCAGGTCGTGCCCCATGCCGGGGAAGAGCAGCGGGGCGGAGGCGTACCGGCGGGCCGCCCGGGTCAGCGCGGTCGGCGGCACCACCCGGTCGTCCGGGCTGCCCAGCACCAGCACCGGCGGGCGGCCCACCGCCGGCTCCGGCTGCCGGCCGGTGAGCAGCTGCCACTGCGCCCGCCGGCTCGCCCGGCCCAGCCGCGCGGCATACCGGCGGGCCTCGCCGTCGGGCAGCTCCCGGCTGAACAGCTGCCGGCGGTGCAGCCGCAGGCCACCGCCGAAGACCGCCGGCAGCGTGCCGACCGGGTTACGGCGCAGCGCGGTGCCGAACGTCGCCCAGCCGCCGAGCACCGGCGCCACCAGCACCGCCGCCCGGGCCGGATAGCGGGCCAGGGCGTGCGCCACCACCCGGGCGCCCGCGCCGTGCCCCACCAGCACCGCCTGCCGGGGCAGGCCCGCCGCCGCCTGGACCACGTCATGGGTGTACGACCGCAGCGTCGCCTCCGGTGCCGGCGCGCTGCCGCCGTGCCCGCGCAGGCTCAGCGCGTACGCCGGGAAGCCGCGGGACGCGGCGTGCCCGAGCCAGTGCTCGGCGAACGCCCACGCCCCGTGCCCGAACCCAGGTACGAAGAGCAGGGGCGGCTTCGCCGACTCCAGCTCGGGCACCTCGGTCAGCACCTCGCGGCGGGCCGGGCGCTCCGGGCGGGCCCACTCCCACGCCCGGACGACCCGGATCCGCTCCCTGGTCATTTGCCCTCCAGCTCGTACAGGGCGCGCTGGAGCGCGCGCAGGTAGTCGTGGTGCCCGACCTCGAACCAGTGCCGGGTGCTGTCCATGACCCGCCCCGAGTACCGCTCGCCGAGGCCGGCGGCCACCTGGCGGCCGAACGCGGCGGCCCGGTCCGGCCGGGTGGCGCGCAGCGCCAGCAGCCGGGCGAAGAGCACGCTCTGCCAGTGCGAGATGGGGAACATGCCGGAGTCCGGCTGCACCAGGCCGACCACGGCCAGGGTGGGGTGGCCGGCGGTGAAGGCGTTCAGCCAGAGCCGGGGGCGGCCGGTCCCCTCGGCGTCGCCGAGCACCGTTCCGTCGAGGAACTCGAAGCGCGGCAGGTAGCCGGTGGCGAAGACGACCAGCTCCGGGTCGATCTCCCGGCCGTCGGTCAGCACCACCGTGCGGTCGTGGAACCGGGCCACGTCCGGCACCGGGTTGATCCGCCCGTGGCCGACGTAGTAGACGAGTTGGCTGTTGGCGATCGGATGGGTCTCGTAGACCCGGTGGTCCGGCCGGGGCAGGCCGAACCGGGTCAGGTCGCCGACGGTCAGCCGCAGCGTCCAGTGGTAGAGCCACTGCCGCACCCGCCGCGGCACCCTCAGCGCGAGCAGCGTGTCGTTGACCTGGTCGGCCGGGCGGCCGAAGACGTACTTCGGGGCGTACCAGTAGCCGCGGCGGGTCGAGTGCCAGCAGCGGGACGCCTGCTGGGCCGCCTCGACCGCGATGTCGCAGCCGGTGTTGCCGGCGCCGACCACCAGCACCCGTTTGCCGCGCAGTTGCGCCGGGTCCTGGTAGGACGAGGCATGCACGACCTCGCCGCGGAACTCCTCCAGCCCCTCGTAGCGGGGCAGCTTCGGCGACCAGTTGTGCCCGTTGGCGAGCACCACCGCCGCGTAGCGGGAGGTGCGCTCCGGGCCGTACCCGCCGGTGCTGCGGGTGGTCACGTCCCACCGGTCACCCTCGACCGGCTGCACCCGGACCACCTCCGTGCCGAACCAGACGTGCTGGCGCAGGTCGAAGTGGTCGGCGTAGCGCTCGAAGTAGGACAGCAGCTGGGCGTGGTGCGGATAGTCCGGCCAGTCGTCCGGCATCGGGAAGTCGGGGAACTGGGTGAACGGCCGGGACGAGATGAGGTGGGTGCTGGCGTACACCGGGCTGCGGTCGTGCCGCCAGTTCCACGCCCCGCCGATGCCGGTCTCCCGCTCGTAGCAGTCGACGCCGAAGCCGTGCTCGCGAAGGTTCTTCACGGCGGTGAGGCCGCTGGCCCCGGCGCCGATGACGCAGACGGTGTCGCCTCGGTCGGAGACCGGACGGTCGTCCCCGGTCGGGGCGTCCGTCGGGTCCGGACCGGGGCGGCCGAGGTCGGTGGAGGAGGACACCGCAAATCTCCTTTGTACGGCACGCGTGCCGGGTCGGTGCGAAATCCTGCCGAGAATGCCCGCCGTTGTCCAGCCCCGACGCGGTGACCACGCCGGGCCGGTGGCTCAGTCTGCGGCGGGCAGCAGCAGGTCGGCCAGGACCGGGAGGTGGTCGCTGGCCCGGCGGGCCCGCGGGGTGTCCACGACGTCGTGGTCGACGACGGTGATGCGCGGGTCGACGAAGAGGGCGTCGATGCGGCGCTGCGGGTCGGCGCACGGAAAGGTGGGCCGGGCGGCCCGACCGGCGGCGACCGCGGTGTCGGTCAGTCCCTCGGCGACGGTCCGCCACGCCGATCCGTCCGGCCCCTCGTTGAGGTCGGCGCCGGCGACCACCGGCAGCGGCGTGGCGGCCAACTCCCGCTTGAACGCGTTCGCCTGGGCCGGCCGCTCGGCGGGGTCGGTGGACAGGTGGGAACCGGCCAGCAGGAACCGGCTGCCGCCCACCCGGCACTCGGCGTACGCGGCGCCGCGCAGGTGCCGCCCGGGAGTCAGCGGGTAGCGCTGGCACCGGGTGGCGAGCACCCGGACCCGCAGGCTGGTCAGCAGCAGGTTGCCCAGTGCGGGCAGGCCGCCGGCCGCCACGACGAGGCCGAACCCGTCGGCCAGCGAGGCGCACTTCTGCCGCCACCGGAACCGCCGCGGCCCCTCCTGAACGATCACCACGTCGGGGGCGGCCGACCGGACCACCTCGGCGAGCGCGGCAGTGTCGTCCCGCCGGCTGTGGATGTTGTAGGACATCACCCGCAGCGGTACGCCCGGCCCGGCCACCTCAGATCCGCCGGGCGAGGTCGGCGGCGCCGATCACGCCCGCCGCGTTTCCCAGCTCGGCCGGGCGCACCTGCGCGACGGGGAGGCGGCCGCGCGCCGCGAGCGCGTCCGTGTACGACCGCCGGGTCGGGCCCATCAGCAGGTCACCGGCCTCCACCACACCGCCCCCGACGACCAGCACCTGCGGGTCGAGGATCTGCGCCATGTCGGCGAGGCTCGTGCCGAGCCAGCGGCCGACCTGGGCGAACGCCTCGGCGGAAACCGGGTCGCCGCCCTGCGCCGCGGCGGTCACCATCGGCCCGGTGATCGCTTCGGCTTCGCCGCCGGCCAGCTCCAGCAGGGCGGTGGCCCGGTGCGGTTCCTGCCGGGCGGCGGCGCGGGCGAAGCGGACCAGGGCGCTGCCGCTGGCGTACTGCTCGATGCAGCCCAGCCGGCCGCAACCGCACTGGTGGCCGTCCGGCACGGTGAGCATGTGCCCCAGCTCGGCGGCGATGCCGTGGGCGCCGCGGAGCAGCTCGCCGCCGAGCACGATGCCGCCGCCGACGCCGGTGCCGATGGTGAACATGACCATCGAGTCGTCGGCGTCGCGGCCCGCGCCGTAGCGGAACTCCGCCCAGGCGGCCACGTTCGCGTCGTTCTCCACGATCACCGGCAGGCCGGTGGCGTTGCCGACGTACTCCCGCAGCGGCTCGTCCCGCCAGGCCAGGTTGGGGGCGAAGAGCACGGTGGAGCGGGCGGCGTCGATCCAGCCGGCCGCGCCGATGCCGACCGCGTCGACGGTACGGCCGGTGGCCAGCTCGGTGACGACCTCGATGATGACGTCCCGGGTCTTGGCGACGTCCTCGGCGGGGGTGTCCCGTCGAGCCTGGACGAGAACGGTGCCGGTGTCGTCCACGACACCCGCGGCCACCTTCGTGCCACCGACGTCGACTCCGATGGTCAGCGTCACCGCTGCCACTCCCCTCTGCTGTGCTGCCCGTCAGCGGCCGAACCGACCGTGCGCTGCCGGGATGTCCGGTGGTCAGGCCCCGTCGCCTGGTGCGTCCTCGCCCACCTCGTCGGGCGCCCGTGAGGCGGGCACCACGGGCCGGCCGGCCGGCGGCCGGATCGGTGCGTGCGCGTCCGGCCCGGCGGCATCGGCGGGCGGCACGACGGCGCCCGCGGCGGCCGTGCCCTCCCCCCGGGTGGCGGCGGACCACACATCCTGCTCGGGTGCCGGCTGAGAATCATGCCTGGTACGGGTCGCCTCGCGCCAGACGTGGTCGCCCGCCGGGGGCGTTTCGCCGGATTCGTCGGGGGCGGCCGGGTCGGTGGCTGCGGCGGGCTCGGCGGGGCCGGCTGGCTCGGCGGGCTCGGCCGGGGCGAAGGCGCGCAGCAGGCTGGCCACGCCGGCGGCCAGATCGCCGGCACCGGTGGCGAGCCGCTCGGCGAATTCCGGACTCGGGTCGCGCAACGCGGCTATTCCCCGGCAGATCGGGCAGACGCAGCATTCGGGCGTTCCGGTAGCGAAACCGGTGCTGCCTGCCGTCGCGGGCGGCGGGCCGTCACCGGAACCGGCTCCGCCCTGGTTGTGACCGAGCACACCCGCGAGGATCCCACCGAGCGGACCCCAGGGCCCCGCGCCGGGCGCGGCGGCGGTCAGCCGGGCGGTGGCCAGCAGCATGGCGACGAGGCGCTCGGCCTCCTCGCGGGCCGAGCCTGGATCAGTGGTGCCCACCAGTCGCTCCTCCTCTCCGGTGGCGACCGGATCGCCGGTCGGGTCAGTGGGCCGCGCCGGGGGCTTCTACCCGGCGCTTGAGCTGCTTCAACGCCGCATCCATGATCATCTTCTCGGCTTTGCGGCGAAACATGCCGAGCATGGCCACGGAAAGTTCCACCTCGAGGGTGTAGGTCACCGTGGTGGTGCCGTCCGGGTTGCCGACCAGGTCGTACGACCCGCGCTGAGACTTCTGCATCTTCGAGGGCGCCGCCAGGTGCCACTCGACGCGCGAGAGGTCCTCGGCGTACGCGTAGGCCAGCACGTACTCGTCGGCCATGACGCCGGCGTCGATGGTGAACCGGACCTGGCTGGCGTAGCCGTCCTCGTACTCCTCGATGACCTCCGCGCGCCGGATCGCCTCGGCCCACTCGGGGTAGCGGGGAAAGTCGCAGATGACCGCCGCCACCCGCTCCGGTGACGCGCCGATGATGATCGACTGGGTGGAGGAGTCCGCCATGGGGGGAGGCTACCCGGCGCGAGCCCCGCACGCCCCGCTCCACCCCGGGGCGTCGCCCCGCGCGCCGCGTCCCACCTGCCGGGCCGGCGGCCTCGCGCCCGCGTCCCCCTACCCGGACGGGTAGGTTTCGACAGAGCCGACCACCGCCGGTCCGGCCGGTGCGAGCCCGAGGGAGTGCAGTGCGCGAATTCTCCGTTCCGCCGATCGTCACCGTCGGCGACGCGGCCAGCCTGACCGACCCGGTCTGGGAAAACGCCGAGGTCGCCCCCGACACCGTGCAGTTCGTCCGAAACGTGTGCGGCGAGGGCGGCGCCCCGACGGAGGTCACCTGCCGGCAGTTCCGTGACGAGGTTGTAGCGGTGGCCCGGGGCCTGGTCGCCGCCGGCATCTGCCCCGGCGACCGGGTCGGGCTGATGAGCCGCACCCGCTACGAGTGGACCCTCGTCGACTACGCCATCTGGGCCGCCGGCGCGGTCACCGTGCCGATCTACGAGACCTCCAGCGCCGAGCAGGCCGCCTGGATCCTCGCGGACTCCGGCGCGGTCGCCGTGGTGGTCGAGACCTCGGCGCACGCCGCCCTGGTCGCCGCGGTCCACGACCGGCTACCGCAGCTGCGGAAGGTCTGGCAGATCGAACTGGGCGCGGTGGACGAGCTGATTACCGCCGGCGAGCCGGTCGACCCGACCGAGATCGAGGTACGCCGCTCGGGGGTCAGGGCCGACGACATCGCCACCATCATCTACACCAGCGGCACCACCGGCCGGCCCAAGGGTTGCGTGCTGACCCATCGCAACATCTACGCCGACGTCGCCAACGCCGTGCCGGTGCTGCCGAACCTGTTCCGGCAGAGCGCCTCCACCCTGCTTTTCCTGCCGCTCGCGCACGCCTTCGCCCGGCTCATCCAGATCGGCGTGGTGCAGGCCCGGGCCACCCTGGCGCACTGCGCGGACACCAAGAACCTGGTCGCCGAGCTGCAGGCGTTCAAACCGACGTTCGTGCTCTCCGTGCCCCGGGTCTTCGAGAAGGTCTACAACGGGGCGCGGCAGAAGGCCGAGGCCGAGGGGAAGGGCCGGATCTTCGACCGGGCCGAGCAGGTCGCCATCGCGTACAGCCAGGCGCTGGAGACCGCCGACGGGCCGGGCCTGGGGCTGCGCGCCCAGCGCGCCGTCTTCGACCGGCTGGTCTACCGCCGGCTGCGGGCGGCGATGGGTGGCCGGTGCCGGGACGCCATCTCCGGCGGTGCCCCGCTCGGCGCCCGGCTGGGGCACTTCTTCCGGGGCATCGGGGTGGACATCTGCGAGGGCTACGGGCTGACCGAGACCTCCCCCGCCGCCGCCGCGAACCTGCCGAGTGCCACCCGGATCGGCACGGTGGGCCGCCCGCTGCCCGGCGTGACGATCCGGATCGAGGACGACGGCGAGATCCTGATCGCGGGCGAGCTGGTCTTCCGGGGTTACTGGCGCAACGACGAGGCGACCGCGGAGGTGCTCACTCCGGACGGCTGGTTCCGCACCGGCGACCTGGGCCAGCTCGACGAGGCGGGCTACCTGAGCATCACCGGCCGCAAGAAGGAGATCATCGTGACCGCGGCCGGCAAGAACGTCGCCCCCGCGGTGCTGGAGGACCAGGTCCGGGCTCACCCGCTGGTCAGCCAGTGCGTGGTGGTCGGCGACCGGCAGCCGTTCATCGCGGCGCTGGTCACCATCGACGAGGAGGCCCTGCCGGGGTGGCTGGCCGCGCAGGGCCGACCGGAGACCACCAGCGTCGCCGAACTGCGCGACGACGACGCGCTGCGGGCCGAGATCCAGGGCGCGATCGACCAGGCCAACCAGTCGGTCTCGAAGGCTGAGTCGATCAAGGTGTTCCGGATCCTGCCGCGGGACTTCACCGAGGCCACCGGCGAGCTGACCCCGTCGCTCAAGGTCAAGCGGCAGGTCGTGCACAAGACGTACGCGGCGGAGATCGCGAACATCTACCGCCGCTGACTACCATCCGTCACGTGCCCGCCTCGACACCCAGCCAGCCGCAGACGCAGCCCCTCGCCGTGGCCGCTCGCGTGGTCCTCCTCGCGCTGGTCGCCGCCCTGACCCTGTTCGCCACCCGCGACGTGGCCCAGCTCTGGTGGATCGCCCTGCTGGGCCTCGCCGGACTGCCCGCGGTGCTGGCCCCGCAGCACCGGCTACTCGGGCCGCTCAGCCGCTTCGCCGAGGTGATCGTGCTCGGCCTGGCCGCCAGCAAGGTCGCCGCCGACACCCACCTGAGCGGGGTGACCGGCGGGGTGGGCGCCTCGGCGGTGCTGCCGTACCTCGCCGTTCCGGTCACCGTGACCGCGCTGCGGCGCCGGTTCCGCGAGGGCGCGGCGCTGCTCGCCGTCGTCGCGGCCACCCTGCTGGTCAGCGCGGCCTTCACCGAGGTCGGCGGCGGGCGGCAGCTCGGCCAGCTCGGGTACCTGGCGGTCTGCGCCCAGTGGCTGATCCTGGCCGCTCTCGGCCTCTACACGGCCGGCATGCTGCAGCGGGTGATGCGGGTCCGCGGCGAGGGCAAGCCGCAGCCGTACGTGGAGGCCACCCGGCTGCTGACCCAGCTGCGCACGGTCGCCCGCCAACTGCCCGGTGCCACCCTCGACCCGGGCGGCATCTCCGAGCATCTGCTGGAGGAGCTGCGGGTGGTGGCGAAGACCGACCGGGGCGCGGTGCTGTCCGCCAGCGGCGGCGGCCGGCTGGTGGTGCTCGCCCAGATCGGTGCGGACCGGGTGGACTGGGAAACCACGCTGGACGCGGACTCGGCGATCGCCGATGCCTGGGCCAGCCAGCAGCCGCAGACCTCGACCCGGTCGCAGGCCCGCTCGCAGCACTCCGGCGAGGTCTCGGCGCTGATCGTGCCGCTGGTGGCCGGGGTGCGGACGGTCGGCCTGGTGGTCGTCGAGGCGGACACCGCACACGCGTACCCCCCGCCGGTGGTCTCCCGGGTGACCGCGCTGACCGGCCCGGCGGCGCTGCGGCTGGAGGCCGCGCTGCTCTTCGACGAAGTCCGGTCGCTGGCCACCAACGAGGAGCGGCAGCGGCTGGCCCGGGAAATCCACGACGGGGTCGCCCAAGAGCTGGTGATGGTCGGGTACGGCATCGACAATGCCCTGGCCACCGTGCACGACGACGCCGAGGAGACGGCCGAGAGCCTGCGTACGCTGCGCCACGAGGTCACCCGGGTGATCACCGAGCTGCGGCTGAGCCTGTTCGAGCTGCGCAGCGAGGTGGACCGGCACGGCGGGCTGGCCGCCGCGATCGCCGAGTACGCGCGCACGGTCGGCGCGTCCGGGGGTTTGCGGGTGCACCTGTCCCTGGACGAGTCCACCGCCCGGCTGCCCGCCGCCACCGAGGCCGAGCTGCTGCGCATCGCTCAGGAGGCGGTGACCAACGCGCGCAAGCACGCCGGGGCGTCGAACCTCTGGGTCACCTGCGAGGTGGACCCCCCGTACGCGCAGATCGAAGTGTCGGATGACGGTCACGGCATCGGTGACCAGCGCCCCGACGGGCACTATGGTCTTGCGATCATGGCCGAGAGGGCGGAACGTATCCGGGGCCGGCTGGAGATCAGGCCACGGCGACCCAGTGGGACGACCGTGGCGGTGGTGCTCGGCTCGTCGCCCCGGCGGGGTAAGGTGCGCGGCAGCGCAGCAGCAGAAGGGGAGTAACCCGAGGATGACCACCAGTCCGACACCGGCCACCCGCACCAAGGTTCTCCTTGTCGATGATCACGACCTGATCCGGAAGGGACTGCGGCACGCCTTCGAGCGGGACCGCCAGTTCGAGGTCGTGGGCGAGGCCGCCACGGCTGCGGAGGGCGTACGCCAGGCCGGCGCGCTCCAGCCGGATGTAGTGATCATGGACCTGCGGCTGCCCGACGGCAGCGGCCTGGAGGCGACCCGAGCCCTCCGTAAGTCCAGCGCGTCGATGGGCATCGTGGTCCTCACCATGTACGCCGGCGACGACCAGCTCTTCGGGGCCCTGGAGGCGGGGGCGAGCGCGTTCGTGCCGAAGACCGCCCCGGCCGACGAGGTGGTGGCCGCCGCCCGGCACGCCGCCTCCTCGCCCAGCGCGTTCACCGCGGCCGACCTGGCCGAGGCGATGAAGCGCCGGCTGGCCCCGTCCGGCCCGCAGCTCTCCCCGCGGGAGGGCCAGGTGCTGCGGCTGCTCGCCGACGGCATGAGCGTCGCCGGCATCGCCAAGCAGCTGTTCGTCAGCGAGTCGACCGCCAAGACGCACATCTCGAAGCTCTACGAGAAGCTGGGCGCCGCCAACCGGGCCCAGGCGTTGATGACCGCGCTGCGACTGGGCCTGCTGGAGGCCCCGGACGCGCCCAAGTTCTAACCGCCGGTCGACAGTTCGAGCGAGAGGCCCGTGTCCGCACCCCGGACCGGGCCTCTCGGGCATTCCGAGCTACCGGTGAACACGTACGGTGCGGGATCGACCGCGCAACGACGGCGGTCTTTGCACCACGACAGCGGGCGGGCAGAATACCCGGATGGTTCGCGCGAGTAACGACTCGCGCGCTGTCGACACAAAAGGGGCAGGGGCATGCAGCGGCCGGACTGGGCACCCGACACCATCGACATCGAGCGCCCCAGTGTGGCCCGCATGTACGACTACTACCTCGGCGGCTCACACAACTTCGCGGCCGACCGGGCCGCCGCCCGAGCCATGGTGGACGCCGTGCCGGAGGCCCCGCTGATGGCCCAGGCCAATCGGGCCTTCCTCCGCCGGGCGGTGCAGTTCCTGGCCGAGTCGGGGGTGCGCCAGTTCCTCGACATCGGCTCCGGCATCCCGACCGTCGGCAACGTGCACGAGATCGCCCAGGGGGTCGACCCGGAGTGCCGGGTGGTCTACGTCGACGTCGACCCGGTCGCCGTCGCGCACAGCCGGGAGATCCTGGCCGGCAACGACCGGGCCACGGTGCTCCGGGAGGACCTCCGCCAACCGGCGGCGATCCTCGACCATCCCGAGGTCAACCGGCTGCTGGACTTCACCCAGCCGGTCGCCGTGATGATCGTGGCGGTGCTGCACTTCATCCCCAACGCCGACCGGCCGGAAGAGATCCTGCGCACGCTGCGGGCGGCCCTGGCCCCGGGCAGCTACCTGGTCATGTCGCAGGCCAGCGACGACGGTCGCACCGCCACGGGCGAGCGGGCGGAAGCCGAGCAGGTCTACCGTCGCACCGACAGCCAGCTCTTCATCCGTAGCCGGGCCGAGCTGGCCGGGCTCTTCGACGGTTTCGAGCTGGTCGACCCGGGCGTGGTCTGGGTGCCGCAGTGGCGTCCGGAGTCGCCGGAGCAGGCGGAGAACGCCGCGCAGGCGGTCTTCCTGGGCGGCGTCGGGCGGCTCGGTGGGTGACGGCGCCGCCGCGACCCGCTCCTGCCCCGACGGCTTCGCGCGGGCCTGGGCCAAGGCGGTCTCCGGGACCAGCTACCTGCCGATGACCCAGGCCCAGTTGGAGGCCCTACTCCAGCGGCTCACCGATCGGCTGGCCGTGGCGATCCGGGCCGAGCCGTTCGACCTTCGCGTCGGTCAGCAGGTCGGCGCCGAGCTGGTGCAGGCGCACATCGCCTCCGCCGAGGGGCTGGGCCGCACCATCGAGGTGATCCAGCTCCGCCTGCTCCGTGACCTCGGCCTGGTCGCCGACGACGTCGAGGACCGGATGGCCCGGCTGCTCGCCACCGTCGCCACCGGGTACGCCCGCGCCCTGCGCGACCGCACGCTCGACGAGCAGGAGTCCATCCGGCGGGCCGCGATGATGGCCCAGGCGCAGGCCGAACAGGCGCTGCGGGACAGCGAGGCCCGCTTTCGGCACCAGGCGACCCACGACCCGCTGACCGGCCTACCCAACCGCGCGCTGTTCACCGAGCGACTCACCGCCGCGCTCGACGAGCCCGGCCGGGGCACCGACCGGATCGGGGTCTGCTTCCTCGACCTGGACCGCTTCAAGGTGGTCAACGACACCCTCGGCCACCAGATCGGCGACTCGCTGCTGGTGTCGGTGGCGCAGCAGCTGCGCCGGGTCGTCGGCGAGCACCTGGTGGCCCGGCTCGGCGGAGACGAGTTCGTCATCCTGGTCGAGCGCACCGGCGGCACCGAGGACGCGGTCAAGGTCGCCGAGGCCGCCCTCAAGGCGGTGAACGAGCCGGCGCTGGTCGACGGGCACGAGCTGACCGTGTCGGCCAGCATCGGCATCGTCGAGCGGCCGGTGGCCGGCACCACGCCGATGGAGCTGATGCGGGCCGCGGACAGCACCCTGCACTGGGCCAAGGCGGCCGGCGGGGCCCGCTGGTCGATCTTCGACGCCGACCGCAACCGCCGTGAGCTGGCCCGCTACGCCCTCTCTGTAGCGATCCCCGCCGCTCTGGACCGGGGTGAGTTCTACCTCGACTACCAGCCGCTGACGTCGCTGCGCGACGGCCGGCTGCTCGGCATGGAGGCGCTGGTCCGCTGGCGCCATCCGGAGCTGGGCGTGCTCCGGCCGGACAGCTTCATCGGGCTGGCCGAGGAGACCGGGCTGATCGTCCGGCTGGGCAGTTGGGTGCTCGCCGAGGCCTGCCGCGAGGCCCACGGCTGGTCGGCGGGGCGCGACGACGCGCCGTTCGTCAGCGTCAACCTGGCCGTCCGCCAGCTGCACCGGCCGGGCCTGGTGCAGGAGGTGCAGGACGTGCTCGGGCGGACCGGGCTGCCTCCGGAGCGACTTCAGCTGGAGGTCACCGAAAGCACCATGATGAGCACCGTCGATGAGCCGGTCCGGGCCCTGGGCGTGCTCAAGGACATCGGGGTCCGGGTCGCCATCGACGACTTCGGCACCGGCTACTGCAACCTGGCGTACCTGCGGGATCTGCCGGTCACCGAGCTGAAGGTGGCCGGCGAGTTCGTGACCCGGTTGCGCGCCCCGGCGGACGACCCGGGCAGCCGTACCGACGAGCGGATCCTCGCCTCGCTGGTCTCGCTCGCCCACGCGCTCGACCTGACCGTCACCGCCGAGGGCGTGGAGACCGCCGACCAGGCCGACCGGCTGCGCGCGATCGGCTGCGACGCCGGGCAGGGCTGGCACTTCGGTCGCCCCGGCCCCGCCGACCAGGCCCTCCCCCACCCAGCCTGACCCCGCGCCCAGCCCGCGCCCCCATGCCCGGCTTGATCAACTCAGTGTGCGGGCGGGCGGGTCAGCCGGCGAGCAGAGCGGCCATCCGTTCGGCCTGGGCCTCCCAGCGCCACTCCTTCTCCACCCAGGCACGGCCGGCCGCGCCGAGCTGGCGGGCCAGGTCCCGGTCGGCGAGCAGCGTCGCCACCCGGTCGGCGAGCTGGGCCACGTCCAGCCCCCGGACCACGTACCCGGTCTCCCCCTCGCGGACGGCGTCGGGCGCGCCGCCCGAGTCACCGGCCACCACCGGCAGCCCGGTCGCGCTGGCCTCCAGATAGACGATCCCCAACCCCTCGACGTCCAACCCGCGGTTGCGGGTCCGGCAGGGCATGGCGTAGACGTCGCCAGCGGCGTAGTGGGCGGGCAGCTCGGCCGCCGGCACCGAGCCGGTGAAGACCACGTCCCGGTCCACCCCCGTCTGCCGGGCCAGCTTCTCCAACGTGGCCCGGTACGGCCCGCCGCCGACGATCAGCAGCGCCGCGTCCGGCACCCGGCGGCGGATCTCCGGCATGGCCCGGATCAGCATGTCCTGCCCCTTACGCGGCACCAGACGCGAGACGCACACCACGACCGGCCGGTCGGCCAGGCCCAGCCGCAGCCGCACCCGCTCCCCGCTCACTTCCGGGTGGTAGGTCTCCACGTCAACGCCCGGCGCGAGCCGGCGCAGCTCAGTCACCCCGTCCAACACCCGGGCCAGCCGGGTCCGGGTGTATTCCCCCAGATAGGTGGTGACGTCCACGCCCCGGCCGATCCGGCGCAGCGCCGCTCGCGCGCCGGGCAGCGCGGCCCAGCCGACCTCGTGCCCGTGGGTCAGCGCCACCGCCCGTCGGATGCCCGCCCGCCGGCGCAACCCCGCCGCGAGCAGACCCAACGGCGCCGCCGCGCCGAACCACACGGTGTCGCAGTCGTACGCCCGGGCCAGCTTGGCGGCGCGGCGGGCGATCAGCGGGGTGGGCAGCAGCACCTTGGTGCGTTCCCGGATCACCTCGAAGGGCTGGTCGGCGTCGAACTTGGCGGCGCCGCGCCAGCTCGACGCGTACACCACCACCGAGCCGGGGGGCTGGCGCACGGCCAGGTTGTGCACGAAGGACTGGATGCCGCCGGGGCGGGGCGGAAAGTCGTTGGTGATCAGCAAGGTCCGGCTCATCTGCCGATCTCCCTGGCGTAGGCGCGGGCGGCGGCCATCCGCTCCACGGTGGACGGGTGGGACGCCGACCAGAGGTACTCCCAGCGCGGCGGGTCGGGGTCGGCCAGGTTGACCCCGGCCAGGCGGCGCTGCATCGCCTCGAAGGTGGCCGGGTCACCGGTGAGCGCCAGCGCGTGCGCGTCGGCCCGGGCCTCCACCCGCCGGGACATCAGCGCCTGCGCCGGGGTGGCCACCAGCCCGGCCACCGTGATCAGCGCGATGAGCAGCGGGAACGCCCGGGGCTGGGCGATCGAGTCGACCCCGGCCAGGCGCAGCAGCGGTGGCCAGGAGCCGATCAGATAGAGCGCCGCCACCGCCGCGGCGGCACCGAGCGCCCCGACCAGCGTGCCCACCCAGACGTCGCGGTCCTTCGCGTGGCCCAGCTCGTGGGCGACCACGCTGGTCACCTCCTCCGGGGTGGCCTCGCGCAGCAGGGTGTCGTAGACCACCACCCGCCGGGTGGGTCCCAGCCCGGAGACGTAGGCGTTCACCGCGCGGGTGCGCCGGGACGCGTCGGCGACCAGCACGTCGCGGACCGGCACCCCGTCCCGGGCGGCCATGCTCATCAGCTCGGTGCGCAGCGGACCCGGCTCCATCGGGGTGAACCGGTTGAACACCGGCTCCACCAGCACCGGCAGCACGAACGACAGCAGCACCACCAGCCCGGCCGCGCCGGCCGCGCCGAACGCCCACCACCAGCGGGGGGCGAGCCGGACCACCGAGTAGAAACCGAGCAGGACCAGCGCGCCGATGACCGCGGTGACCGCGTACGACTTGACCAGGTCAACCGCCCAGCCACCCCAACCCTGGGTGCTCAGCCCATACCGGGCCAGCACGGTGTGCCGCCAGGCGGCCAAGGGCAGGGTGAGCAGGTCGACGAGGAGCAGCACGGCCAGCCCGCCGAGCACCGCCTGAGCGACCCAGTGCCCGCCGAACGGCCGGCCGGCCAGTTCCACCAGCCGGCTACCGAGCGGGGTCAGCCCGAGCGCGAGAGCGATCAGCAGGCCGACGGCCAGCGACGCGTACCCGCCGGGGCGCAGCGCGGCGTGGAAGGCCCGCCCCCGGGCCACCTGGTCGACCGGCAGGGCCCGCAGCGCGGCGAGCTGGTCGGCCCGGGGCGCCGGCGGCCGGCTCCACGGGATCAGCAGCGCCCCGACGACGACCAACGCGACGACCAGCCCGGCCAGCGTGAGCACCGCCCAGCCCCGCGGACTCACCCTCGTGCCCCGTCGTCGCGCCCTGCCCGCGTCATGCCGCCGCTCCTCCCGCCGTGAGCGCTCATCCTAAGTTCCGGCGCGGGCGCTCGAGCCGGTGCCCGCGCCCGAACATCGCCCATCAGGAGCGGGACAGCCGGCGCAGCAGCGAGTCAGCGCCGAGCGGGTACGCGCCGTGCCGGCGTACCCCGTCGGCGACCTCGCGGTCGGAGGAGACCACCACCACCGTTCGGCCCGGCGGCTCGGCGCGGACCAGCCGGCGGATCAGCTCGTCCGCGGTCTCGCCCTTGCGGCTGAAGAGCACCCGCACCCCACGCGGCGTGGGCGGCAGCCCGTGGATCCGCTCGGCGCCGTCGAAGACCACGGTGATCTCGTCGCCGGTCTGCGCGGCGATCCCGCCCAGCCCGCTGATCAGCCGCTTGCGCTGCTGCTCCAGCGACATCTCGCCGAAGCCGCGCTTGGTGACGTTGTAGCCGTCGACCACCAGGTGTGCCTTGGGGAGCGCGAGCAGCTGATCCAGCCGGGCCGGGTCGTCGGTGTCCCGGGCGCGGGCGGCCGCGCCGGCCGGGGTGGCCGCCGACTGGTCGGCGAAGGCGTCGGCGACGAAGTCGGCGGGCAGCTTCTCCACCGGGTCGAGCGCCAGCTCACGGCGCAGCCCGACCGCCGCCTGACCGATGGTCTCCAGCAACAGCCACAGCCTCGCGTCGTCGACCGAGCGGGCCTCCTTGGCGGTGGCCCGCGCCATCCCGGCGGTCGACTCCGCCTCGGCCAGCCGGGCCCGGACGCGGCGCAGCTCGGCGTCCGCGTCGGCCGTCGCCCGGGCGGCCCGGCCCCGCTCGGTGGAGAGCAGCTCGGTGGCCTTGCGCTCCCGGGCCTGGGCCTCCCGCAACGTACGGGTCAGCTGCCGGGCCTCCTCGCGAAGCTGGCCCAGCTCCTCCCGCACCCGGGCGAGCTCGTCGCGCAGCTTCTCCGCCTCGACCCGGGCCACCGCCCGGTCGTGCTCGGCCCGGGCAGCCCGCTGCTCGGCCTCCCGAACCAGCTCGGCCACCACCGCGCTCTCCGCCTCCGCACGCACGGCGGCGCCGCTGGCCTCGATCAGCTCCCGCCAGCCTCGCGGCCGGGTCAGGTAGGCCAGAGCGGCCACCTCGACCGGGTCGGCGGCGGCCGGGGCGGTGCCCGCCACGACGGCCGCGCCGAGGTCACCGGCGTCGGCCAGCACCCGCGCGGCGATCCGCTGCCGGAACAGCGGGTCGGCGGTGAGCTGGGCGGCGATGGCCGGGGCACCCAGCCGGGCCCGCCGGTTGGGTGCGAACTTGGCGACCCGGCGCAGCGGGACGGGCACCTCGTCGGCGGGCAGCCCGGGCAGCACGGCGGCGGTGAGCGCCACGATCCGCTGCCGGACCGGCTCGGGCAGGACCGGCTCGGGCTCGGGCGCGGTCGGCCCGTCGGCGCCGGCTCGCGCGCCGCCCACGTCGACGGCCGCGTCGTGCGGGCTCTCACCGGCGTCGTGCACGGCGGCCACCGGCTCCTCCTCGGGGAGGTGGTCGTCGTACGGCTCGGTGAGGGGCATGTGGCAAGTCTCCCACCGCGGACGGGCCCACCGCCCGGTGAGTGAGCCGATCTCTCATCCTAAGCCCGTGATAACGGCTGGGGCAGGTGGTACGGGAGTGTCGCACCCGGCCGTTAACGTGCCGCGGGTGACGCGAGCGGTGTACGTCCAGGAGGCGCTGGCCGGCCTGGACCGGGCGACGGGCACGGGGGTGGACCCCGCGCTCCCGCTCTACGCGACCACCTTCGTGGTGGTCGACCTGGAGACCACCGGCGGCGCGCCGGACGGTGGCGGCATCACCGAGATCGGCGCGGTGAAGGTGCGCGGCGGCGAGGAGTTGGGGGTGCTCGCCACCCTGGTCAACCCGGGCGAGCCGATCCCGCCGTTCATCACGGTGCTGACCGGCATCACCCAGGCCATGCTGATTCCCGCCCCGCCGATCGAGCAGGTGCTGCCGAGCTTCCTGGAGTTCATCTCCGACGCCGTGCTGGTCGCCCACAACGCCCCGTACGACGTGGGTTTCCTCAAGGCCGCCTGCGCGAAGCACGGCTACCGCTGGCCCAACCCGCGGGTGCTGGACACCGCGGCCCTGGCCCGTCGGGTGCTCACCCGCGACGAGGTGCCCAACCGCAAGCTGGGCACCCTGGCCGCCTACTTCCGCACCGCGACCGAGCCCACCCACCGGGCGTTGGACGACGCGAAGGCCACCGTCGACGTGCTGCACGGGCTGATCGGCCGGCTCGGCGGGCACCGGGTGGAGACCATCGGCGAGGCGATCGAGTTCGCCCGGGCGGTCACCCCCACCCAGCGCCGCAAGCGGCACCTCGCCGACGGGCTGCCGAAGGTGCCCGGTGTCTACATCTTCCGGGCGGCCGACGAGCGGCCGCTCTACGTCGGCACCTCCGGCGACATCGCCACCCGGGTCCGCAGCTACTTCACCGCCGGCGAGAAGCGGGCCCGGATCTCCGAGATGCTGGCCGCCGCCGAGCGGGTCGAGGCCGTCGAGTGCGCCCACTCGCTGGAGGCGGAGGTCCGCGAGCTGCGGCTGATCGCCGCGCACGCGCCGCCCTACAACCGGCGCTCCAAGTACCCGGAGCGCCAGGTCTGGCTGAAGCTCACGGCCGAGGCGTACCCCCGGCTGTCGATCGTGCGCGACCTCGCCCCGACCGACACCGCCTACCTCGGCCCGTTCCGCTCCCGGCAGGCCGCCGAGCTGGCCGCCGCCGGCTTCCACGACGCCGTGCCGCTGCGCCAGTGCACGCACCGGCTCTCCCGGCGCACCACCATGCCGGCCTGCGCGCTGGCCGAGCTGGGTCGCTGCCCGGCGCCCTGCGAGCACCGGATCACCCCCGAGGAGTACGACCACCGCGCCGCCGCCCCGTTCCGCACCGCCACCACCGACGACCCGCAGCTGGTGGTGGACGCCCTGCTCGCCCGGATCGGGGTGCTCTCCCACGCCCAGCGCTACGAGGAGGCCGCGGCGGTGCGGGGCCGGCTGGCCGCGGTGCTGCGCGCGACGGTCCGGATGCAGCGTCTGGTCGCGCTGACCCGCATCGAGGAGCTGGCCGCCGCCCGCCCGCACGCCCGCGGCGGCTGGGAGCTGGCCCTGGTTCGGCACGGCCGGCTGGCCGGTGCCGGAGTCTCCCCGCCCGGCGTCCATCCACGACCGACGCTGACCGCGATCCGGGCCACCGCCGAGACCGTGCTGCCCGGCCACGGCCCGGTCCCGGCGGCCACCGCCGAGGAGACCGAGCGCATCCTGTCCTGGTTGGAGCGACCGGAGACCCGATTGCTGGAGGCCTCCTCCGGCTGGGCGTCACCGGCCACCGGCGCGGGCCGGTTCCGAGCCCTGCTGACCAAGGCCGAAGACGCAGCGTCCACCCAAGTATCAACCGAATGCCCATGACCAAGTGTCCGATCGGACTACGTCGGCTCCCTTAGGCTGTTAAGAAGAGTGCAGTCCTGCCCGTTTCGCGGGCCTGCTCCCGGTCGTCGCACGCGTCGACCTGGGGCCGGGGTGAGGAGGTGTCCCAGGTGGACGTCGACGCCGGACACGGCGCCGCCCTGGGCGGCACCCTGCCGACCCAGCCCGGCGAGCTGCCGCTGACCCGCCGGCTACGCTCCCTGCTCACCTGGCCCACCACCGACACCGACCCGGTCAGCGCGCTGGTCCGCGCCCACCGCGGCAGCCACGCCAACGCCGACGCCTCCGTGCTGCGGCGGGCGTACACGATCGCCGAGAGCATGCACCGCGGCCAGTTCCGCAAGAGCGGCGAGCCGTACATCACCCATCCCCTCGCCGTCGCCCAGATCTGCGCGGACCTCGGCATGGACACCACCACCCTGGTCGCCGCGCTGCTGCACGACACCGTGGAGGACACCCGCTACACCCTGCAGGCGCTCCAGGAGGACTTCGGCCGCGAGGTGGCCCACCTGGTCGACGGGGTGACCAAGTTCGACAAGGCGTTCTACGGCAAGGCCGCCGAGGCGGAGACCATCCGCAAGATGATCGTCGCGGCCGGCAAGGACGTCCGAGTTCTGATCATCAAGCTGGCCGACCGGCTGCACAACATGCGCACCCTCGGCGTACGCTCCGCCGCCTCCCGCGAGCGGATCGCGCGCAAGACCGAGGAGGTGCTCGTCCCGCTCTGCGACCGGCTGGGCATCCAGACCCTCAAGCGCGAGCTGGACGACGTGGTGCTGCTGCACCTGCACCCCGAGGAGCACGCCCGGATTGCCCGACACGTACACGACCGGCCCGGGTGGGACGCCTACCTGACCGATGTGGTGGCCAGGACCAGAGTGGCGCTGCGCCGCAGCCGGGTCGACGCCAAGGTCTCCCCCCGACCCCGGCACCTCTACTCGATCTGGAAGGACACCGTCGCGGGCGGCCACGCCACGCCGTTCGACCTGCCCCGCATCGCGATCGTGGTGGACGGCCCGGCCACCGACTGCTACGCGGCGCTCGGCGCGGTGCACGGGCTGTGGCGGCCGGTGCCGGGTCGGTTCAAGGACTTCATCGCCTCCCCCAAGAACAACCTCTACCGGTCGCTGCACACCAGCGTCTGCGGTCCGCAGAACCGCACCGTGGAGGTGCTCATCCGCACCGAGGAGATGCACCGGTCCGCCGAGTACGGCATCGCCGCCCACTACCGCTTCCCGCGGGCCGCCGGGCGGGCCGCCGACCGGGCGGATGAGCTGACCTGGCTGCGCCGGGTGCTCGACTGGGAGCAGGACACCGTCGACCCGACCCAGTTCATGGCGTCGCTGCGCTGCGACCTGGCAGAGGCGCAGATCCAGGTGGTCGCCGACGGGCGGCAGATCGTCCTTCCGGCCGGCGCGACCCCGGTCGATCTGGCGTACGAGTTGGGCACCGAGCGGGGTGACCACTGCCTCGCCGCGCGGATCAATGGGCGGCTGGCCCCGCTCTCCTCCGAGCTGGACGAGGGCGACGTGGTGGAGATCTTCACCGAGAGCGACGCGGAAAGCGGCTTCGAGGCCGCCGTCGCGCCGCGCGGGCCGCGCCGGGAGTGGCTGGGCTTCGTCAAGTCGCCGCACGCCCAGATGCAGATCAACCGCTGGTTCGCCGAGCACACCGAGCCGGGCATCTCGATCGCCGACAAGGTACGCCTGGGCCGGGCCACCATCGGTCTCGCGTTGCGCAAGCACAGCCGAGGCCTGGCCAACGACCTGCCCCTGCTGCGGCTCTCCGAGGAACTGGGCTACCCCGACCTGGAGACCCTGCTGGTGGCGGTGTTCGACCGGGCCGTCGAGCCGGACACGGTGGTCCGCCAACTGATCGACCTCGTCGATCACCGGAAGTAGGAACGGCGGCCGATCCCCCCGCGCACTAGCCTGAGGGGATGATCCCCCGCGCGCGTGCCACCGGACGGGCCCTCGGCTATCAGCTCTTCTACCGGCTGCCCGTCCCACTGCGACGCCGGCTGGTCCGCCTGGCCGTGCCGAAGTACGTCGTCGGCGCGGTCACCCTGGTCCGGGACGCCGAGGACGCGGGGCGGATCCTGCTGTTGCGCCAGCCCCCCGGCTACAGCTGGACCCTGCCGGCCGGGCTGCTGCAACGCGGCGAGGCGCCGGTGGCCGGCGCGGCCCGCGAGCTGTACGAGGAGTCGGGTATCCGGCTCTCTCCCGACCGGCTCCGCCCGGCCGCGCCCAACGCGCTGGTGCACGCCAAGGGCTGGGTGGACGTGGTCTTCGAGACCGAGGTGCCGGCCTCGACCACCGAACTGACCGTGGACGGCGCCGAGGTGCTCGAGGCGGCCTGGCACCCGCTGGACGACCTGCCGCGGCTGAGCCGGGCCACCGCCAACCTGCTCGGTCACTACGGCATCGGCCCGCGCGCCGGCGAGGTGCCGCCGGTGGCGCCACCGGCCACATGACCGGGTCGCGCCCCGGCCCCACCGGCCCGCCAGACGCGGCCGGTGGGGCCGGGCGCGCGACCGACCCCGCCGGATGCCCGACCGACTCCGCCGGTGCCGGCTGGCGGGCCGCGGTGGACGTCTGCGCGGTGGTGCTCGCCGCGGGCGAGGGCACCCGGCTGCGGCCGCTCACCGAGCGGCTGCCCAAGGCGCTCTGCCCGGTCGGCAACGTGCCACTGCTGGACCGGGCCCTGGACCGGCTGGCCGGGCTCGGGCTGGCCGGTCCGGAACGCGTCGCGGTGAACGCCTGCTACCTGGGCGACCTGGTGGTGGCGCACGTCGGGGCCCGGGCACACCGGTCGGTCGAGCCTGGCGACCCCCTCGGCACCGCGGGCGGTCTGGGCAACCTGCGGGACTGGGTCGCCGGGCGGGGCGTGCTGGTCGGCAACGCCGACGCGTACCTGGCCGACCCGGGGACCCCGCCCGGGCCGGACGTCGCGGCGCTGCTGGACGGCTGGGACGGGTGGACCGTACGCCTGCTCGGCCAGCCGGCCGGCGGCCCGGCGGCCCCGGGAACGTTCAGCGGCCACCGGTTCGTCGGGTTCTCGCTGCTGCCCTGGCGGCTGGTCCGGGACCTGCCGGCGGCCGTCGGCGACCTCGTCCGGGCGGTGTGGCGGCCGGCGGAGGCGGCCGGCGCGCTGGAGGTGGTGCCCTACCCGGGCATCTTCTACGACACCGGCACGCCTGCCGACTACCTGGCGGCGAACCTGCACGTGGCCGGCGACGACAGCCTCGTCGCCCCGTCCGCCACGGTCACCGGCCGGGTGCACCGGGCGGTGATCGGCCCGGAGGCGACCGTCCGGGGCGAGGTCGTCCGCGCCGTGGTCTGGCCCGGCGCGACGGTCCGGGCGGACGAGCGGCTTGCCGACGCGATCCGCGCCGGGACCGAGTTGACCGTCCCGGCCACCCGGATCTCGGAGGCGGGGACGGCCTGACCCCGCGAGCCCTTAGCATGGGCGACGACGTCAACGAACGGAGAAATGTCCCGTGATCACCGCGATCGTGCTGATCGACTGCGCCACCGACTCCATCCCCGAGGTGGCCGAGAACCTGGCCAACCTGCCCGGCGTCAGCGAGGTCTACTCGGTGGCCGGTCACGTCGACCTGATCGCCATGGTCCGGGTCCGCGAGTTCGAGCAGATCGCCCAGGTCATCGCCGGCAGCATCTCCAAGGTGCCCGGGGTGATCAACACCGAGTCGCACATCGCGTTCCGGGCGTACTCGCAGCACGACCTGGAGGAGGCGTTCGCGATCGGGCTGGCCAACGCCGACTGACCGTACGCGTGGTGGCCGGCCCACCCCAGCGGGGCGGACCGGCCACCATCGGTCGTACGGGTCAGCTCTGGCTGGGCGCCGGGGTCTCCTCCGTGGTGCCCGGAGCCGGCGACTCGGTGCCGCCCGGAGCCGTGGACTCGGTGCCGCCCGGAGCCGGCGTCGAGGTGCCACCCGGAGCGGGCGTCGAGGTGCCACCCGGGCCGGGCGTGCCGCTGCTGGCGCTGGCCTGCGGGACCGGGATGCCGAGGGTCTGGGCCAGCGACTCCAATGCGTCGAGGTGCGCCTGGAGCACCGGCAGCGCGTCCTGGGCCAGCGTGATCACCGACTGTTCGGAGCCCTGCGAGATCTCGGTCTGGGTGGCCTGGATGGCCTGGACGTGGCCGGCCAGTTCGGCGGTCACCCACGCCTTGTCGAACGCGGCCCCGCTGAGACCGTTCAGCTGGTCGATGACCTTCTGCTGGTCCGCGGTCGGGCTGTTCGGCAGTTGGACGTTCAACTGCGACGCGGTGGACTTCACCGCGTCGTCCAGCTGGGTGTGGTCCGTCACGAACTCCTTGCCCAAGTCCTTGACCTGCTCGTTCTGGCCCTTCTGCTGGGCCAGGTTGCCCGTGGTGATCTCGGCCAGATTCACCTGATGCAGCGCCTGCAGGTACTGGGTGTCCTGCGTCGACGGCTGCGCCGCGGCCTGCGCCGCCGCGGCGGGCGCCACCCCGACCACCACCATGGCGGCCAGGAGCCCGAGGCGTTTGATACCCAACATCTTTCCCCCCCTTTTTCGTTGGACCGCACGGATACCCGGCTGACCGGGGTTATTCCTGCGAATCCACCCGTCCGGGTCGGGGGGTGGCGGGGCAGCGGAGCGGAAAAGCACCGGGCACGTGGTGGGCGGGACGGGACGGACGGCGTGGACCGCCCCCGACGACGACCTCGAGGCTTACTTCGCGGACGTGATCGCCGCCGACCAGAAGATC
>NZ_JBEYIX010000034.1:0-61527 GCF_040636055.1 Micromonospora sp. NPDC006766
GGGCCCGCCAGCCCCCGCGCCCGGGGGGCCCGGCCCAACCCCCCCACCTCCCCCCCTTCCCCACCCGCCCCCCCCCCCGGCGGGGGGCGGGCGCCCTTCGCCGTCGGTCGGCGGTCAGCGCTCCGCGGCCGGGACGTAGTCCCGCGTGGCGTAGCCGGTGTAAATCTGCCGCGGGCGGCCGATCTTGGTCTCCGGGTCGTTGATCATCTCGCGCCACTGGGCGATCCAGCCGGGCAGCCGGCCCAGGGCGAACAGCACGGTGAACATCTTGGTCGGGAAGCCCATGGCCTTGTAGATCAGGCCGGTGTAGAAGTCGACGTTCGGGTAGAGCCGCCGGGAGACGAAGAAGTCGTCGGCGAGGGCGATCTCTTCCAGCTGCATCGCGAGGTCCAGCATCGGGTCCGGCTTGGCCATCCGGCCGAGCACGTCCTGGGCGGCCTTCTTGACGATCGCGGCGCGCGGGTCGTAGTTCTTGTAGACCCGGTGGCCGAAGCCCATCAGCTTCACGCCGGTCTGCTTGTCCTTCACCTTCTGCACGAAGGAGCGGACGTCGCCGCCGTCGGCCTGGATCCGCTGGAGCATCTCCAGCACGGCCTGGTTGGCGCCGCCGTGCAGCGGGCCGAACAGCGCGTTCACGCCGGCCGACACGGAGGCGAAGAGGTTGGCGTTGCTGGAGCCGACCAGCCGCACGGTCGAGGTGGAGCAGTTCTGCTCGTGGTCGGCGTGCAGGATGAACAGCATGTCCAGCACCCGGGCCACCACCGGGTCGACCTCGTACGGCTCGGCCGGCACCCCGAAGTTCATCCGCAGGAAGTTCTCGACGTAGCCGAGCGAGTTGTCCGGGTACAGCAGCGGCTGCCCGATCGACTTCTTGTAGGCGTACGAGGCGATGGTCGGGACCTTCGCCATCAGCCGCACCGTGGACATCTCCACGTGCTCGGAGTCGAACGGGTCCAGGCTGTCCTGGTAGAAGGTCGAGATCGCGCTGACCGCCGAGGAGAGCACGGCCATCGGGTGCGCGTCGCGCGGGAAGCCGTCGAAGAACCGACGCATCTCCTCGTGCAGCAGCGAATGCCGCCGGATCCGCTCGCTGAACTCGCCGAGCTGCTGCTGGGTCGGCAGCTCCCCGTAGATCAGCAGGTACGAGACCTCCAGAAAGGAGGACTTCTCGGCCAACTGCTCGATCGGGTAGCCCCGGTACCGCAGGATGCCCGCGTCACCGTCGATGTAGGTGATCGCGGAGGAGCAGGACGCGGTGTTGACGAAACCGGGGTCGTAGGTGGTCATCCCGGTTTCCTTGAGCAGGTTGCCCACCTTGATTCCGCCGGGGCCTTCGACCGCGGACTGCACCGGCATCGACAGCTGGCCACCGGGGTGGTCGAGCTTGACTTCCGTCATCTGTTCCTCGCTTCGCCGGCAAGATCTACATTGAGTTGCCTTCGCTTTTACCGTACTTACGGTCCGGGCGACACCGCTCGTCATGGTTCAGCGGTGAGGTGTGCGTCACCCGATTCCCGACCGGCCGGCGCGGAAACCCGCGAAAACAGGACCACCCCGGCCAAAGCCGAGGTGGTCGGAGGCGTCCGAGACGCGGTCAGGACAGGCGGAGGCTGCGCAAACTGCCGTCGGCGCCCACCCGGTAGAGGTCCAGGCGGTTGGCCCCGGCGACGAAGAGCCGATCGTCGGGCAGGAAGGCGGCGAAGCGCCGGCCCTTGTCGGGCGAAACGACCGGGACGACCGCGCCCACGGTGCCGTTGACCGCCACCGCGAGCTTCGTCCCGTCGGGCACCGAAGCGGGCACGGCGCCCCAGACCAGGGCGGGCAGGTCGCCCGCCGCCGGGTCGACGGCGCGGAACGCGGCCAGGTTCGCCACGGTGGCCGTGCCCCCGGCGGGCTTGCCGCCGACCCGGGTGCCGATCAGCGGGTCCGGGGCGGGCGTGGCGGGCGGGGACGGCACCCCGCCGGTGATCCGTACCGGCTCCCCGGGCCGGTCGTAGAAGAGCTTGCCGGCGCCGTCGCGCGGGGGCTGCTTCGCCGAGCGGCCGTCGAGGCGCCAGGGGACGCTGATGTGGGTCTCGTCGAGGATGGTGGGCAGCAGGTCGACGTGCTGCCAGTTCCGCTCGTCGGTCCGGCCGGCCTGCTGGCCGGGCTCCTTGACGAACATCGGCACCCAGGCGACCTGATCGGCGGCATGGCTGATGGCGTCCATTCCCCGGCCCTGCCAGTCCCGTAGGAAGCTCACGCCGTGGTCGGCGGTGACCAGGACGAGAGCCTGGTCGTAGAGGCCGGTGGCCCGCAGCGCCCGCAGCGTCTCGCCGATCAGCCGGTCGGTGTAGCCGAGCTGGGCCAAGTGCCGCTGGCGGGCCAGGTCCACCCAGCCGGCGCCGTCGTTGGGCAGGTCGTCCGGGGCGGCGTAGCGGGCCCCGGACGGCAGGTACGCCCACGGCGCGTGCGGCATCAGCAGGTGCAGGAAGTGCAGGGTGGGCCGGGTGGACGGGCGCAGCCCGGCGAGGAAGGTGGTGAACCGGGCCGGCTGGTTGTCGTTGAGGGTGTCCCAGCGGAACTTCGGGTCGGCCGGGACCGGCTCGGCGGCGTCCAGGTTCGCCTCGGCCCGGGTCAGCTCGCGGTACGAGTTCTCCGGGTCGACCTGACTGTCCACCGGCGCGGTGACCTGGCGCAGCAGCTTGCCGCTCTCCCGGACCAGCACGCCGAGCCCCTGCTCCGGGCTGGCCGGCTGCTCGCACCGGCTGGGCGGGCAGAGCCGGGTGATGTTCTCCTCGGCCTTGATCTCGTACAGGCCGCCCAGAGCGGTGAACAGGTTGTCCGGGTACTGCGAGTAGTGCGGGGCGACCGACTCGGCCGGGTAGCGGCCGGTCAGCATGGCCGGCAACGCGTACGGCGTCCAGCCGCTCACCCCGGTGGCGTCGCGGTACCAGGTCGACCCGGCGGCGAGCTCGGCGAAGCGCGGATACCGGGCGGCGTCGATCAGCCCGTCGGGGCCGAGCAGCGAGACCAGCGGCAGCTCGTCCAGGACGATCATGACCACCGGCGGGTGGGCGCCCGCGCCGGCCACCCCGGCCGCCCCCGCGTGACTGCGGGGCAGCACCACCGCCGAGGCCGGCGAGGCGAACAGGAACAGGCCGACAAAGATCACCGGCCCGGCCGCGGCCAGCCGCAACACCCGCCCCATGGCCCGCCAACGCCGATGCGCGACCGCCGCGCCGACGCCGACCGCACCGGCGGCCAGCAGCAGCGGTACGCCCCGCAGCGGGGTGGTGTGCCGCCCCACCTGGACGGCGAGTGCGGCCAGCAGCAGCCCCACCACGAGGGTGTGCACCGCCGCCCGGGCGATCCGGACGGTCACCAGGCTGACCACGCCGAGCAGGGCGAGCGGCACGGTCGGCACGACGGCGATCAGCGCCACCAGGAGCAGCACGTCGGCCGGGGAGGCGCGGTGGAACAGGAAGAAGTCCGGACTGTGGCCCAGCACGTCCAGCATCGGCTGGGTGACCACCAGGCCGACCAGTGCCACCACCTCCAGCAGCCGACCCAGTTCGTCTCGCCACCCGCCCCGGCGGCCGGACGGCGGCGCGTCCGGGCGCACCTCGGGGGGCGCGAGAGTCTGTTCAGCCACGGATCACCACCTGGTAGAGCGTGCGCGTGCCGGACGGCAGCTCGACCCGGCGCACGATCCGGCCGCGCGCCACGAGCAGCGCCTCGAACGCCTCGCGCCGGTAGTCCGGGAAGAGCCCGTCCGGCTTGTTGGCCAGCAGCCGCCGGGCCATCGGGTCCTCGGGGTGGACGAACTCCACGACCAGCGTGCCGCCCGGCGTGGTCAGCGTGGCGAACTGGTCCAGCACCGCGTCCAGCGGCACGTTCCGGCCGATCGCCAGGTGGTGCACCAGCGCCAGCGCGAGGACGAGGTCGGACCGTGCCCGGTCGGCGAAGGCGGCCCGTTCGACGCTCCGCCAGCCGCCGCCCGGCGACGGGTCGGCCAGGTCCATCACCAGCGGCAGGATCCGCCGCTCCCCCTCGTCCCGCAGCGCGCGGTAGAGCACGTCGACCACCGTCGGGTCCTGCTCGACGGCGACCACGTACTCGGCGTGCCGGGCCGCGATCCGGGCGTACCGGCCGTCGTTGGCACCCAGGTCGAGGGCCAGCCCCGGCATCGTGACGGCCGCCGCCCGGTCGACGAAGCTCTCCTTCGTCGACCGGTCGGGCACCGAGTACGCGCAGGTGCGCTGGTAGTCCGACCAGTGGCTCGGCCCCGGCCGGGCGTCCAGCCGGCGGACCAGCTTCTCCAGGCCGCGTGCGGTCGCCAGCACCAGCTCCCGGGAGTATCCGGCGTCCCGCAACTGGGCGCGCACATCACTGGTGCTGGCCTGGGCGTGTCGGGCCTGCAGCGCGCCGTGCAGGTGGACGTGGGTGAGCACCCCGGCGTGCCGCCGACGCGCGCCCGAGAAGAGGCGGCGCATCTGGTCCGGCTCGATGCCGTCGATCCGGGCCCGCAGCCAGGGCTGGAAGTCCAGCCCCAGATGGGCCTGCAGCAGCAGCGGATAGAGCAGGGTCTGACAGAACTGCCGATAGCCGGCCCAGGGCTCCCCGTCGCGGGCCGGCTCGAACGAGCCGACGTCGATGAAGACCGGTGACGCGCCCCGCCACTGGAGGTTGTAGGCCGAGCCGTCCTTGGTGGTGAACCCGGCGACCAACGCCGATCGCAGGATCTCCAGGTGCAGCAGGGCGGCATCGCGCAGCATTCCGCCCGACCACTCGTACGGGTGCGAGACGACCGGGATCCGCTCGTGCCGCAGCACCGCCGCCCAGGGCAGGTCGACCGGGGTCGGGACGAGTTCCTCCGTGCCGCACAGCTTGCCCGCGTCAAGCAGATCGCGGAAGAAGTCGCTGGCGGCGAGGGCCCGCCAGTCGCCGGCGGACCGCTCGTCGAGGCCGCGCAGCACCTCGCCCCGACGGTGGAAGACCCGGTTGCCCGGGTCGCGGAAGGAGCCCGGCTCCACCCGGGCGGCAGCGTCGGAGACGGACACGCCGGTCAGCTCCGGTCGGTGGGCTGCCGGCGGAACCGGGCCATCAGCCGTCGCCAGTAGAGCTTGACGGCCACCGCCGCTCCGGCCACCCCGCCGACCACCGCCTGCACGATGAGGCTGCCGGATCCCGCATCCAGGTAGGCCAGGTGCGTCACGGCTGCTCCCTTCCCTCGCCGTTGATGGAAGCCGGCCCGATATCGTCGCCTGAATGCCCCCAAAGCCGGACTTGTCCTCCACCGTACCCGTCTGCACCGGGCACGGAGGCCGCACGGTCGTAAGGAAGGGCCCCTTGTTAACGCCTGCGGTAGAGCAGGGGCCCCCTGTTAACGCCTGGGACACCCGCCCCCCGGCCGGCATAGCGCCCGGGCCCGTGAACGACCTATGCGTCGGCTGTGGGTCTCGGCAGCAGCACCGTGAACGCCGTACGGCCGGGGCGGCTGGCCACGGCGACTCGGCCGTGGTGGGCCTCCACCACGGCGGCCACGATGGCCAGGCCGAGGCCGGTGCTGCCGTGCGCCCGGGACCGGGAGCCGTCACCGCGGGCGAAGCGTTCGAAGACCTCCGGCTGGAGGTCGGCGGGAATGCCGGGGCCGTCGTCCGTCACGCTCAGCTCGACTCCTTCAACCGTCGAGGCGAGCCGGGTGGTGACGATGGTGCCCGGCGGGGTGTGCACCCGGGCGTTGGCGAGCAGGTTGGCCACCACCTGGTGCAGCCGGTGGGTGTCGCCGGTGACGCTGACCGGCGCGTCGGGCAGGTCGAGTTTCCAGCCGTGGTCGGGGCCGGCCGCGTGCGCGTCGCTGACCGCGTTCACCACCAGGGCGGTGAAGTCGACCGGCTCGGCCGCGAGCGGCCGGCCGGAGTCGAGCCGGGCGAGCAGCAGCAGGTCGTCGACGAGAGTGGTCATCCGGACGCTCTCGGATTCGACCCGGCGCAGGGCGTGCGCCACGTCCGGCGGGACCTCGTCCCGGCCCCGCCGGGCCACCTCGGCGTAACCGCGGATCGCCGCCAGGGGCGTACGCAACTCGTGGCTCGCGTCGGCGACGAACTGGCGTACCCGGGTCTCGCTGGCTTGCCGGGCGGTGAGCGCGGCGGCGACGTGGCCGAGCATCCGGTTGAGGGCGACGCCGACCTGCCCCACCTCGGTACGCGGGTCGGTGTCGGCCGCCGGCACCCGGACCGACAGCGCCACCTCGCCACGGTCCAGCGGCAGCTCGGTCACCCGGGTGGCGGTGGCGGCGACCCGGTTCAACGGGCGCAGCGCGGCCCGGACGATCAGGGCGCCGAGGCTACCGGCGATGAGCAGCCCGGCGGTGACCACGCCCGCCTGCGCGACCAGCATCCACATGACCGTCGCCTCGACCGGGGCGAGCGGGATGGCGAAGACCAGCACGTCACCGTCGGGCACCGTGCGGGCCACCGCACGGTATTCGCCGAGATCGCCGACGTGGACGGTGCGCGGCGTGCCGTCGACGGGCAGGCGGGTCAGCGCGGTCACCTCGCCGGCCGGCACGGTGATCGGCGCCTGGTCGCTCTGCCTCGACGCCGCGACCTGGCCACCAACGATCCGGACCGCGATGGAGTCCGGGGGCAGGCCGGGCGGCAGCGAGGGCGGGCGGCCCTGGCCGCGCCACTGCGGCAGGTCGAAGGGAGACCGCCGGTCCTGCTGCCGTCGGGGCTGATCGCCGCTGAGCTGATCGTCGACCTCGGCGATCAGGAAGTGCCGCAACGCCACCGTGGTGAGGCCGCCGATGCCGATGCTGACCAGGGCCAACAGCGCCACCACGGAGAGCACCAGGCGGCGGCGCAGCGACCAGCCGGCCAGCCGGCCGCGCAGCCGCCGGGCCCGCTCACTCCGCGGGCTTGAGGACATATCCGGCGCCCCGCAGCGTGTGGATCATCGGCTCGCGGCCGGCGTCGATCTTCTTGCGCAGGTACGAGATGTACAGCTCGACCACGTTGGCCTGGCCGCCGAAGTCGTAGTTCCAGACCCGGTCGAGGATCTGCGCCTTGCTCAGCACCCGGCGCGGGTTGCGCATCAGGTAGCGCAGCAGCTCGAACTCGGTGGCGGTGAGAGTGATCAAGCCGCCGCCGCGGCGTACCTCATGGCTGTCCTCGTCGAGGGTCAGGTCGCCGACGGTGAGCACGGCGTTCTCGCCGGTGGCGACCGCGAACCCGGTACGGCGCAGCAAAGCACGCAGCCGGGCGATCACCTCTTCCAGACTGAACGGCTTGGTGACGTAGTCGTCGCCACCGACGGTCAGCCCGGCAATCCGCTCCTCCACCGCGTCCCGGGCGGTCAGGAAGAGCACCGGCACGGTCGGGGTCTCCTCGCGCAGCCGGCGCAGCACCTGGAAACCGTCCAGGTCGGGGAGCATGACGTCGAGCACAACCGCGTCCGGCTTGCACTGGCGGGCGGTGCTGATCGCGGCCATCCCGCTGCCGGCGGTGCTCACCTGCCAGCCCTCGTAACGCAGGGCCATCGAGAGCAGGTCGGCGAGGGTCGGCTCGTCGTCCACCACCAGGATTCGCACCGGTTCGCCGTCCGGTCGGCGCAGCTCGATCCGGCCCTGCCCGGCCCGCCCATCCATGACCATGCCTCCCATCGTGGGCGGGCCCGCTGTGCCGAACCTGTTCCGATCCTGTGTATCAGCTGTGCGGCCCGACCGGCCAGACCCGGCTCACTCGGTGGCGCCGAATGGTTCGGTGCGCACGTACCGCATGGTCCAGGTGCCCCAGCCGTCCCGGTGGTCCCGTTCATAGAGGTGGTCGGCTTCGCCGCCGGGGGGCGGGCGGTCCGGGTGGCGCATGATCCACCGCTGTGGCGGCACCCCGTCGGGGTCGGCCGGCAGGTCCCGGACCAGGTCGTCGGCGGGCCCGCCGACGAACCGTACGCGCACCAGAGCCACTCGTACCCTCCGCTCCTCGCGGGGCACCCGCACCCCTGCTCGGGAAGCTACCCCGCGCCGGCGGGCCCGCACCCGGTTTCGTGATGCGGGGGCCGGGTAGCCGGGCGGGTGAGTGACGGGAGGAACGCGATGCCGAGTCCGAGTTCCTGGCTGCCCGAGAAGGCCACGGCGACCGCCGCGGGGGGTCACGTACGCACCGAGGACGGCGGGCTTTCCACAGCCCTGGCGTCCCCGCTGGCGCCGCACTGCACCGGCCTGACGCCCGAGCAGCTGCTTGCCGCGGCGTTCGCCTCCTGCCTGCACCACGCGGCGGTGGAGGCGGCCGCCGAGATCACCGACGAGGCGCACACCGTCGAGGTGACCGCGGAGGCGAAGCTGGGCCGCGACGACGACGGCCGGTACCGGGCCGACGTGCACGCCGAGATCTCGTCCGCCGGGCTGACCCGCAAGCAGCTGGCCGACCTGGTGGCGTACGCGGACCGGCTCTGGCCCTTTTCCAGCGGCGACGCCAGCCGGCACCGGCTGACCGTCACTCCCGCCGACAACGGCCGGCGCTGACCGCTCACCAGCGGAAACCGGCGGTCACCGCCCGGTGGTCGCTGTCCGGGGTGCGCAGCACGCCCGCCGCGGTGGGGGTGAGCCCGCGGTAGAGCACGTGGTCGGGGCGGGTCACCGGCAGTTCCGCCGGCCAGGTGAAGCCGAAGCCCTGACCGGCGTCGGCCTGCGCGTCGTGCAACAGCCGGGCGAGCGGGACGAACACCCGGTCGGTGGTGGCGGTGTTCAGGTCGCCGAGCACCACCAGTCGAGGCGCCGGGTCGGCCCGCACGGCCGTGGCCAGCGCGGCCAGGGTCTCGTCGCGGGTGGCGGTGTGCCCGGCGCGGGCGGAGCCCAGGTGGACCACGTACACCACCAGGTCGCCCTGTGGGGCGGCGACCACCGCGCGCAGCGCCCGGTCCCAGCCCAGACCGGTGTCCACCCCGACGGCGTCGCGGATCGGCCACCGGCTCCACAGCGCAACCGTCGAGACCGCGGCCCGGTGCGGGTACCGCTGCCCCAGTGCGGCGTCGACCCGATCGTCGTCGTCGACCTCCTGCAGCCCGATCAGGTCCACGTCTGCGGCGGTGAGCGCGCCAACGGTGGCGGCCGGGTCGGGGTTCCCGGAGCGCAGATTCTGGCTGGCCACCCGGAGCGAGGTCGGCCCCGCGCTGGCCGCCGGTGGCAGCCAGGCGCGCCCGTAGAGCGCGCCCCAGACGACCGCCGGGAGGAGCACCACCAGCAGCGCCCGGCGGGAGCGGCGCAGCAGCGCCGCCAGGCCGAGCAGGGGTACGCCCAGCCCGAGCAGCGGGGCGGCGCTGTCAACCAGGCTGCCCAGGCCGCGCACGTTGGGCACCGCTCGGTGGCCGGCGAGCAGCACGGCCAACAGGACGGCGACGATGCTGACCACCAGGCCCCGCCGACCCCGGCGACCACCGGACGAATCGTCGGCGACCGGCTCATCGACCATCTGCTCCGTCACCGTCCGCATCCTATCGATCCGGGCGGCCCGCGGCAGCCGGGGTTCTCGCGGCCTGCGTGACCTGCTGCCTCGACCTCGTCGGTTTCCTCGGCATCGGGGACGACGCCGGGCCGGAGCACTGGGCGGTCCCCGAGGCGTTGGCCGACCGCAGCGCCATCGAGCAGCCCGCCTCGCGGGACTTCGCGCGCACCGCGCCGCCGGTGGTCGCGCCGACCGGGCACCGTCGCCGAGCTGATGCAGCCGGCGTACGCCGCCCGCGCCTTCTTCACGGCACTCGCCGAGGTGCCGGGCTGGGCAGACCTCAGCCTCACCCGGGCGGCCCAGGCGGTGCAGGTGTCCGCCTACCCCGACGCGTACGCCCAGCACGAGGCGCACGCCATCACCGTGGTCGCCGCACTCGTCTGAGCGAAAACTCAGGCGGCGCTGCGCTCGGTCGGGCCGGTCGCCGGGTCACCCGGGGCACCCGCGGCCACCCGGGTCGCCGGCACCCCGGCCGCGGCGGTCGGGGTGTCCACCGGCACCATGTCCCCGCGTACCCCCAGGATCTCCTCCACCCGGGCCTCCCGCCGCCGCCGGGCCAGCAGCGCCGCCTCGACGTCGCGACGCGTGCGCAGCGCCTCCGCGTACGCCTGCTCGCGGACCTCGCGGGCCTCCTCGCGGGCGGCCTCCAGCTCGCCGCGGGCCCGGGCCAACAGCTCAGCGGCCTCCCGCTCCACCAACGTCGCGCCGGCCCGCACGGCGGCCGTGTCGGCCTCCAACGCGGTACGCCGGCGCAGCAGATCACAGAGTTGGGTCGCCTCCTCCCGGATCCGATCCCACTCCCGACCGGCACCGGCGGCGCTCTCCGCGCGCGCCGCGAGCCGGACCAACCGGACTCCCAGCTCATCCAGGCAGGAGTCCACCTGCCGCTGGTCGTAGCCGGTTTCAACGACGGAGAACCTCATACTGTCGCCCCCCAGGCAGCTGGTCCTACTTTCCCCCACCTGCCGATGCTGCTCGGTGGCGGCTTCGGCCGCGGCGGTTCGGCGAAAAATATTCAGTATCCGAGGCTGGGAGACCCCGCGCCGCGCGATTCGCCGTCAGCCGCCCGGACAGGGGGATGGCCCCCGACCCTGGGACCAGGGGTCGGGGGCCGGAGAGGATGGCTCAGGCGGCCGGGACCGGTTGCCGACGTGGCCCCGACTCGCGCAGCTCCGCGACGGTGGGCGACTCGGCGTCCTCCGGGGCACCGGAATCGGGCGTCTGGAAGAGATAACGGACGAAGTCTCCACCCGCCTCGTTGTCGTCCGCTCCGGGCCACTGCCCCACACAGTCGACTCCGACCACCTCGCGGCCGGTGCCGTCGGCCTCCTCCAGCAGCGCCCACAGCGTCACCGGGTAGGAGCGGGTGAGCTCCGGCGTGACCTGCCACCGCGCGTACCAGCCGGGGCGGGCGGGGACGATCTCGATGATCCTCTTCATGGTGACCTTCCCTTCCGCGTGCATCGGAAGTCTTCCGGTCCACCTCGATCATGGGACCCCGCCGGGTGAGCGGCACTCACCCTCGCCGGATGAAGCCCGCCGGCCCCCGAGACAGCACCCGTTTCCTTCCAGCCGACGCCGGGAAGGCCACCCGCGAAAGGCGGAACCGACGAGGAACGAGGTGCGACGATGCGCAAGCAGATGGAGGGCGACAACCGGCGCCGCCGGACCCTGGCCCGGGAGGCCCGGGAACGCGGTCAACGGCCGAGCCAGACCGGCGCCAGCCTGAGCGCGTCCAAGCAGGTCACCTCGCTGGACCAGCGGGAACGGTCCGGCCCGCCACCGGCCGGACGGCACAAGCCCAACACCACGCGGGGCGGTCCCGCACCGCCCCCGGCCGGTATCCCGGAACGTCCCCGACCCCGTCCGGACCAGGCCCCGGGCGCCGCCCGGGTGACCACCCTGGGCTACCGGGATCTCGTCGACGACGTCAGCCGACGGGCCGGGGTCGACTTCTCCACGGCCAAGGTGGCGGCGGAGGCGACCGTGCTCGCGCTGGCCTGGGCGCTCGACGAGGCCGAGCGCGAACGGCTGCTCGAGGCGGTGCCGCTGAAGCTGCACGACGTGGTGCCGGCGGACGGCATCGAACGGCGTCGGGACCTGCCCGGCTTCCTGGCCGAGGTGGGCCGCCGCAGCCGCCTCACCCCGGAGCAGGCGCGCTACCAGGCCGAGGCGACCCTGGCCGCGTTGGCCGACGCCGACGGTGACCTGGTCGAGTCGCTGCGCGTACCGGACGGGTTGCGGGACCTGCTGACGCCGCCGGAGCCCGGCGGCGGTCTGGTGGGGCCGATGTCGGCCACCGCACCGCTGACCGAACAGGAGCTGCGCGGCGCGCTCGCCCGGCTGCCGTACTGGTCCAGCGACCGCCAGTCGCTGGTGCGCACCATCGAGCTGCCGGCCGCCAACCTGGACCGGGTGCTCGACCGGCTCGACCAGCTCCGGGTCGAGACCGGGCGCGGCCCCCAGATCGGCCGCCCCGACCAGGACAGTGCGGTGATCACCGTACGGACCCGACAGGTCGACGGGGTGACGACCCAGGACGTGGACCTGGCCGGGCGGATCGACGACGCCATCGACGAGGTGGGCGCCGGCATGAACGCCGGCTGAGCCGGCCCGGGCCGGCGGGCACCCCGCCCGCCGGCCCGGGTACCGTTGCCCGCCGTGACAGGCGCGGAGGGTCTGGAGATCGTCGTGGACCGGTCCCGGCCGACCGGGCGGACGCTGCTCGCCGCCGGCGTCGAACAGTCGTACGTGGACGTCGCGGACCCGCGCCACCCACCTGCACTTCGAGTACGTCCGCCGGATGGCCGCCGTGGTCGACCTGGCGGCGCCGCCGGGTCGCCCGCTGGCCGCCCTGCACCTGGGCGGCGGCGCGCTGACCCTGCCACGCTGGCTGGCCGCCACCCGACCCGGCTCACCGCAACGGGTGGTCGAGCGTGACCCCGCCGTGGTCGAACTGGTCCGCCGCGAGCTGCCGCCGACGCCGGCCGAGGTGGCCGTGGAGATCGGCGACGCCCGGGACGCGGTCAGCGTCGCGCCGTCCGGCGCGTACGACCTGGTGCTCGCCGACGTCTACCGGGCGGCCCGGATGCCCCGGCACGTGGCCAGCGTCGAGTTCGTCGCCGAGGTGGCCCGGGTGCTGCACCCGGACGGCGTCTACCTGGTCAACGTGACCGACCTGCCGCCGCTGGTCTTCTCCCGTACCCAGGTGGCCGCGCTGCGCGCCGTCTTCGCCGACGTCTGCCTGGTCGCCGACCGGCGGATGCTGCGCGGCCGGCGCTACGGCAACCTCGTGCTCGCCGCCGCTCACCACCCGGACCGGCTGCCGGTACGCCGCCTCGCCGCCCGCGTCGCGCGGGACCCGGTGCCCGGCGGCGTGCTGCACGCGGCGACCCTGGACGCGTTCGCCGCCGGCACCCGCCCGGCCACCGACGCCGGCTGACCGTTGAGGCCCGCCTACATCGTGTGGATGATCAGCCCGATGTGGGTGAAGTAGTTCAAAGCTCCGAACAGGGTGAAGGCGATACCGGCGATCGCCCAGGCGACCCCCACGATCGCCAGTAGGACCCGGTTCAGCCTGATCAGGGCGAACGGGGTGAGCACGGCCCCGATGCCGACGAGGACGTACAGGCCGGAGATGAAGGTCGCCTCGATGAGCGGGTAGTCCGCGAAGGCGCCCGAGATCGGCTCCTGGGGTGGCGCGGCGAAGAGGGTGTACGTCCACCCGGCCGCGGCGATGCCGAAGCAGGCGAGACCGAGCGCGAATACGAAGATCGAAATCGGCCAGACCAACCGTCGAACCTGCTCGGTCCGGGGTCCGCCGTCCTCCAGCGACGCCTCGGCGAAGACCCTGCCGCGCCGCCAGAGCACGATCGCCGCCCCGAGCATCAGCGTTCCGAAGCCGAGTGAGGGCTCGCCGAAGATGATGTTGTCGAAGGCGAAGCCTCCGGGCGCGAGCGGCCAGGTCAACGTCATGTGCAGACCGGTGACGAAGAGGATCGTGCCGAGAACCGCGAAGGCGATCGCCCAGCCCTCGGCGGCGATCGGCCGGTCCGTCAGCATCTGCCAGCCGAGCGCCACGATCAGCAGCAGACCGGAGCCTGCGGCCAGCGCCATGATGGTGTTGTAGGTGGGCATCTCCGCCCAGTTGATTTTCAAGGCTTGTTGAGTCAGCGTCTCCGACACCCCGTCCCCCCTCCTTGCCTTACCTGCGCCGACGCGCCACGGGTCAGGTGCGGCGCACCACCTCGGGCGATTCGCTCTCCAACGGCACCGCGTTCGCCGGCACCAGGCCGAGCCGCACCGACGGGCGGGACAGCGTGGCGTCGAGGAGCCAGTCGGCACCCACCCGGGCCCGGTTCCCCGGCATGGCGAGCAGGTGGTAGCCGCGGGTGACGGCCTTCGCCGGCAGGCCGGACATCGACAGCTTCAGGGGGTTGGCTGCCGCATCCTTGCCGCCCAGGTCTACCACCCAGCCCAGGTCGTAGTGCTTGTACGGCTTTCGCGTGCCCTTTCCGTACGAGGCGGCGATGTTGTGCGCCGCGAGCTTGCCCTGGCGTTGCGCGTGCTGCGCGGTCATCGCGCAGATCTGCCCGGGCCGGCTCGGGTCGGGCACCGCCGCCGCGTCGCCGCAGGCGTAAATCTCCGGGCAGCCGGGGACGTTGAGGTACTCGTCCACCACCAGGCGCCCCCGTTCGGTCCGCAGCCCCAACTCGGCGACGAACGGATCGGGACGTACCCCGACACACCAGACCAGACTGCACGTCGGGACGTACTCGCCGTCGGTGAGCATGACGCCGTCGGGGGTGGCCTCGGAGACCGAGGTGCCCATCCGTACGTCCACCCCGCGCTGGCGCAGCACCCGGTCGGCGGTGACCGACATCCGCTGATCCAGTTCGGGCAGCACCCGGGGCGCCACGTCCAGCAGCATCCAGCGCGGGCGGACCTTCATGTGGGGGCGTTGGGCGATGAGCCGGTCGGTGAAGAGCTGCCCGTGCGCGGCGACCTCGGTGCCGGTGTAACCGGCGCCCACCACCACGAAGGTGGTCCGGGCCCGCTGCTCGACCGGGTCCTCGGTCAGCTCCGCCAGCTCGATCTGCCGGACCACGTGGTCGTGCAGATAGAGCGCCTCGGGCAGGCCGCGGAAGCCGTGCGCGTACTCGGTCACCCCGGGGATGGGCAGCAGCTTGTTGACGCTGCCGACGGAGAGCACCAGCCGGTCGTACGCGAGCTGGCCGTGGTCGCCCTCCGGCGAGCGGTAGCCGACCCAGCGGTTCTGCATGTCCACCCGGTCCGCCTCGCCGATCACCACCCGGACCCCGTCGAGGGTCCCGGCGAGCGGCACGGCGATCCGGGTCGGCTCGACCACCCCGGCGGCGACCTCGGGCAGCAACGGCAGGTAGAGGAAGTAGTCGGTCGTGTTCAGCAGGACGATCTCGGCTCGGCTGCCGGCCAGTCGGCTCAACGTCTTCGCCGCGTGGTATCCGGCGAATCCGGCACCCACGATCACCACACGAGGTTTCGTCATGCCTACCGCCGTTCCCGCCGACACGGCCGACAAACGTGCCGACGCTCACCGGGTCACCCGGACGGGGTGGGGCGGCCTCACCCGAGCGTGACGGAGGGTGGTGGGACCGCGAGAGCTGAGGGAGGAAACGACATGGCGGTCCGCACCACGGTACGTCCCGCGCCCGAGGACGTGTTCCCGATCCACCCCGCGTACGGCTACCGGATGCGGCGACAGCGAAATCCGGTCGGCGTACGCGGTGGGCCGCGGCCCGCCCCCGGGGGACCCTGGCTGGACGACGACGCGCGGCACCAGGTGCGCGCCCGCTACGCGCTACGCGACCGGCAGTTGGCGCGGGCCCTGGTGGCGGCCGTCAGCCAACCCGGTGACTCGGCGGAGAACCTGGCCGGCCAGTTGGAGCAGCGGATGGACGCGCTGGTGCACCGGGCCGGCTTCGCCCGCTCCATCAACGAGGCCCGCGACCTGGTCGCGCACAACACGTTCACCGTCGACGGCGGCAAGGTAAACCGAGGCTCGTACCTGGTCCGCCCCGGTCAGACCATCGAGCTCCGGCCGGACCGGCAGTGCCGCGCCCCGGTCGTCGTCGCGGTCGCCGGTCACGCCGAGGACGTGACGCCGCCGTACCTGGAGATACAGCCGGACCGTTTCGCCGCGACGCTGACCCGGGAGCCGCAACGGCAGGAGGTGCCGGCGCTGCGGGACGTTCCGCTCACTGTCCAGACGATCGAAGGGAGCCCGCTGTGAGCATCCTGCCGACCGACCGACGGATCGCGAACTACCAGCAGCAGAGTGGCCGCCCGCGACTCACCGCTCGGCAGCGCCGGCGCGTGGACCACAAACAGGCGAAGTTGCAGCGCGTGACCGGGCAGCGCACGGAGGCCCGCGGGCCCGGACGCTGAGTCACGGAGTCACGGGTGGATCAACTTCGCGCCGCCGTACGGACAGGTACTTCTCTGCCGCTACGAACTTGATGACGTAAACGATTCACCTCGATCGCACCGCCCACGCGGCAGCTCGGCGATTCATCCACGTCATCAAGTTCGTAGGGGCGCGAGGGGTCGGTCGGCCCGCCCGAGCCCCACGGCTCGTCAAGCCGGCGCGGGCTCCGGTGCGGTGATCGCCCAGCGCTCGTGGTCCCGCCAGGCCCCGTCGATGAAGAGGTAGTTCGGCGAGAATCCCTCCAGCCGGAAGCCCAGCCGGCGGGCCAGGCGCCGGGACGGCTCGTTGCCGGGCTGGATGTTCGCCTCCAGCCGGTGCAGCCCGAGCGCGGTGAAGGCGTGCGCGGTGACGAGCCGGATTCCGGCCGAGGCGTGGCCGGTGCCGGCGTAGGGCAGGAAGGCGGCGTAGCCGAGGTAGCCGCCGCGCAGCGCGCCCATCACGATGCCGCTGATGGTGGCATACCCGGCGATCTGGCCGCTGGCCACGTCACAGAGCAGGTAGCCGGAGCTGTCCCGGCCCCGGATCTTGCGCAGGTGCGCCGCGAACCGCTCGGGGTCGTCCGGGGCCGACAGCCATGGGTGGTGCAGGTCCCGGCTGCGCCGGGCGGCGGCGATGAACTCCGCCTCGTCGGCGGGACGAGGGCGGCGGATGCCGACCCGCCCGTCGGAACGCAGGTATCTCACGTCGCCACACTCTCGGCCACCAACCCCTGCCCTGTCCAACCGGGGTCGCGCAGCGGATCGACATCCCCTACGGTTAGGCCGACGACGGGAGGTCGGTCATGACCATGGCTCTTCTCGGCACGGTGCTGGTTTCCGCTTCGCCGCTGCGGACCATGGTGTCCTGACCCGGGCTGCACCCGACCGTCCAGGTCTCCCCCGCGACACCACCTCCGCACCGCGAAGCGATCAGGTGACCCGCCCTGCGCGGGTCCTTCGTCCTGGCGTACCCACGCCACCGTATCGCTTCCGAGGGAGTTCCTCGTGTTTCCGGAATATCTGTCCGGGCACCCCGTCGTGTCCGGATCGCACGCCCCTGCCCGGCGGTCGGCATGACGACCACCGTCCCCACCGTCCCCGCCGGTCGCCTCGGCCGGGATTTCCTCCGCCTTTGGACCGCCTCGGCGGTCTCCAACCTCGGCGACGGCGTCACCATGGTCGCCGGCCCGCTGCTGGTCGCCTCGCTCACCCGTGACCCGGCTGCCGTGGCCGCGGCGGCCCTCGCCCCGCAGCTGCCCTGGCTGCTGTTTTCCCTGGTCAGCGGGGCGCTCGTCGACCGCTTGGACCGGCGCCGGCTGATCATCGGCGTCAACCTCGGCCGGGGCCTGGTCCTTGCCGCCCTGGCCATGGCGGTGCTCGCCGGGGTGGCCACCGTGCCGCTGATCTGCCTGGCGTTCTTCCTCGCCGGCGTCGGGGAGACCCTGGCCGACACCGCCGCCGGGGCGCTGCTGCCGTCGGTGGTTCCGCCCGAACGTCTGGAGCAGGCCAACAGCCGGCTCTTCGCCACCTTCGTGATTGGCAACCAGTTCGCCGCGAAGCCGCTCGGGGCGTACCTGTTCGTGCTCGCGGCGGCGCTGCCGTTCGCCTTCGACGCGGCCACCTTCGGGCTGGCCGCGCTGCTGCTGGCGCTGCTGCGCTGGCGGCCGGCCCCGCCATCCGCGCAGCCAACCGAGGCCGGGCCGAAGCGCTCGCTGCGGGCGGACATCGCCGCCGGGGTACGCGCCCTGTGGGGCGTACCGGTCCTGCGCACCCTCGCCGCCTGCATCGCGGTGATGAACGTGGCGTTCTGTGCGGCGTTCGCGGCGTTCGTCCTCTATGCCAGGCAGCGGCTCGGCCTCACCGAGGTCGGGTACGGCGTGCTGCTGACCGCCTCCGCGCTGGGCGGGCTCGCTGGGAGCACCCTGGCGTCCCGGCTGCGGGCCCGGTTCGGCGCCCCGGCGCTGCTTCGGGCCGGGCTGCTGGTCGAGATCGGGCTGCAAGTCGTGCTGGCCACCACCCGGCACGCCTGGGTGGCCGGGGCGGCGCTCGCCGTCTGGGGGATGCACGGCATGGTCTGGGGCGTGCTCGTGGTGTCGCTGCGGCAGCGGCTCGTGCCGGACCGGCTGCGCGGCCGGGTGAACAGCGTCTACTCCCTGGCCGACCTGGGCGGGGCCGCCATCGGCACGGCTACCGGCGGGCTCGTCGCCCAGGCGACCGGCAGCATCCTGGCGCCCTTCTGGCTGGCCGCCGCCGCGCTGACCGTGCTCACCGCGCTGGCCTGGCGACGGCTCACCGACACGTCGGCCTGACCCCGGGACCACCTGTTGATCAAGGAGTTTGCGTCGAAAAACGGGTGAGCCAGCGACGCAAACTCCTTGATCACGGCGGGCATCCGGGACGGGGTGGCTTGGGCGGGTGCGGCGTTACAGCGGGGTGGGGTGAGGCTGGTCGAACGGCATCGGAATCTGCAGGTAGGTGGCCCCGCGCAGGTCCAGCCAGGCGCGGTCGGGCGCGCGGACCAGCCGCAGCATCACCCCGCCGCAGGCCGGGCAGCGGGCGACCAAACCGGGGGCGTGGGAATAGACGTGCAACCCGGCCATCGGGCCGGCCGCGCGGCAGGACGCACACCGCCCGGTGGCGGCGCTGAGGTCGACCGCGAAGAGTTCCCGCAGCGGCCCGTCGAGCATGTTGCCGTCCAGATAGGGCATCTCGGTCATGCGTACTCCTCGGTGCTCAGCCGGTGGGGCCGAAACGTTCGGTCTTCACCCGCCCGGTCGGGTGGCCCAGCCCCACCAGCAGGTCCGCCACGGTCTCCACGAAGCCGGTGGGCCCGCAGACGTAGCAGAGCGGCTCCTGGTCGGGCGGCCAGCCGTGGGCGGTCACGTCGGCCGGGCCGATCCGGTGCGGTTCGCCGGGCCAGCCCTCGGGCGCCTGACGGGTGTAGAGGTAGGCCACGTCGAGGCCCGGGTCGTCGCGGGCGCGGCGGCGCAGCTCGTCGGCGTAGAAGACGTCGGCGGGGCCGCGTACCGAATAGATCAGGCGGAACGGCGCCCGGCTGCCGGCGGCGCGGCGGGCGCGAACCATCGCCATCAGCGGCACCACGCCGGAGCCGCCGGCCACCAGCAACACCGGCGTGGTCTCGTCGGTACGCCAGACGAACCAGCCGCCGACCGGCCCGCGTACCTCCACCGGGTCGCCCCGCGCGTACACCTCGGTCAGGTACGGCGACACCTCCCCGTCGGGCACCCGCTGCACGGTCAGCGCGATCCGGTCGTCCTCAGCGGGTGCCGCGAGGGAGTACGACCGGGCCGCCTGGTAGCCGTCGGCGGCGGTGAGCCGAACGTCGACGTGCTGCCCGGGCAGGTGCCCCGGCCAGCCGGGCACGTCCAGCACCAGCGTCTGCGCGGTCGGTGTCTCGATCCGGCGTTCGGCGAGACGGGCCACCCGCCAGGTCAGCGGCGTGGCGACCCGGCCGCCGGTGGTGGACGCGGACACCTCAGTCGCCCTGGTAGCGCTGCTCGCGCCACGGGTCGCCGTAGTCGTGGTAGCCGGCGGTCTCCCAGAAGCCGGGCTGGTCGTCGACGAGGAGCCGGACGCCGCGCACCCACTTCGCCGACTTCCAGAAGTAGAGATGCGGGACGAGCAACCGGGCCGGGCCGCCGTGCTCGGCGGGAAGCGGGCCGCCGTCGTACGTGTGCGCCACCCAGGCCCGTCCGCCGCGTAGGTCGCTCAGGGGCAGGTTTGTGGTGTAGCCGCCGTACGAGTGGGCCAGCGCGTAGCGGGCGGTGGTGTCGACGCCGTCGAGCAGGGTGTCCAGCGACACGCCCTGCCAGGATGTGCCGAGCTTGGACCAACGGGTCACGCAGTGGATGTCGACGGTCGGCGTCTCCTGCGGCAGGCCCATCAACTCGTCCCAGGACCAGCGGTACTCGGCGCCGGTCTCGGTGGTGAGAACGAACTCCCAGGTGTCCAGCGGCACCTTCGGCGTCGGGCCGGCGGAGAGCACCGGCCAGTCCTCGACGAGGTACTGCCCCGGCGGAAGGGCCGGCTCGGCCGAGCGGGGCCGGCCCTGGAAACCCGGCGACACGATTCCCACCCGTCTGTCGTACCACCCGCCGACGGGACGTCCCTCCCCTTCCGGCATCTTCCTTACACTGGCGCGATGGGCAACCAGGGGCCACTCACCGGCGTACGGGTTATCGAGCTGGCCGGCATCGGACCCGGTCCGTTCGCCGCGATGATGCTGGCCGACCTGGGCGCGGACGTGGTCCGCGTCGACCGCACCGCCCGTGGCGGGTTCGGCGACCTACCCGGGGACCTGTTGACCCGCAACCGTCGCTCGATCGCCGTCGACCTCCGGTCATCCGGGGGACGCGAGGCGGTGCTGGCACTGGTCGCCGGCGCGGACGCGCTGGTCGAGGGTTTCCGGCCCGGGGTCACCGAGCGGCTCGGCCTCGGCCCCGAGGACTGCCTCGCCGTCAACCCCAACCTGGTGTACGGGCGGATGACCGGCTGGGGCCAGGACGGTCCGCTCGCCCGCACCGCCGGCCACGACATCGACTACCTGGCGTTGACCGGCGCGCTGCACGGCATCGGCCGGGCCGGTGAGCGACCGGTGCCGCCGATGAACCTGCTCGGCGACTTCGGCGGCGGCGGCATGATGCTGGCCCTCGGCGTCGTCGCCGCCCTGTACGCGGTCCGCGCCGGCGCACCCGGCCAGATCGTTGACGCGGCCATCGTGGACGGTGTCTCGGTGCTGTCCACCCAGATCCACGCGCTGCGCCAGGCCGGCATGTGGCAGGACGCGCGCGGGTTGAACCTGCTCGACGGTGGGGCGCCCTTCTACGACACGTACGAGTGCGCCGACGGCCGCTACCTGGCGGTGGGCGCGCTGGAGCCCCGGTTCTACGCCGAACTGGTGCGGCTCACCGGCTTCCCGCTCGACGGCGACGAGGCCCCGGACCGGAACGACCCGGCGAACTGGCCGGCGCTGCGCGCGGCGTGGGCGCGGTTGTTCCGCAGCCGATCCCGGGACGAGTGGACGGAGCTGCTCGCCGACACCGACGCCTGCGTCACGCCCGTGCTGGACTGGGCGGAGGCGCCCGAGCACCCGCACCTGGCTGCCCGGGGTGTCTTCGTCGACCACGACGGGGTCGCCCAGCCGGCCCCCGCGCCACGCTTCTCCGGCACGCCCACCTCTGTACGCCGACCGCCGCCGCAGCCCGGCGAGCACACCAACGAACTGCTCGCGGAGGTCGGCTACGACGCCGAACGGATCGCCGAGTTGCGCGCCGCCGGGGCGGTCGTCTGATCGGGCGCGGACCGACCGTCGCGGCCGGTCAGCGGCGTGTCGCGCCGGGGGCCAGGGCCGGCTCCACCATGTCCCGGTAGTCGCGCGGCATCTGGACGACCACGTCCTCGAACTCGCCGCCGGTGACGGCCTCGCGCAGGGTGGTGAAGACCGCCCGCACCGCGTTCCGGGCGGCGTTGCCGTCGATGCCGGCCCGTCGTCCCACACGGGCGATGAACTCGGCCGCCCCGAACCGGTCTGCCGCCTCGGTGGTGGGATGCGGCTTCAGCATTCGTTGCAGCGGCTTCGGCAACTGCGCGGCCAGGTCCAGCACCTCGCCCCCGGTCAGCCGCTCCGCCAGGGTCTCCAACGCGGCCCGGGTCAGCTCGACCGCCCGTTCCGGGGCTGTCCCGGCCCGCTGTGCGACCTTGTCGACGAAGATGTCGTACTTCATCGGGTGTACCCCCTTCGCGCACGCGGCGGCGTCGGTGGCTGCCTCGCGCCTGCCGCCTACCCACAGAGGCGGAACGGAAACGGCCGGCGGAATTCCCTCCTGACGGTGCGTGACCAGCCGCTGGCGGGGTAATCGCCGCCGGTCGTAACCGCAACCAACAGGCGCGAGGAGCCCGACCCATGGCGAGTTACACGGACGTCCTTGAGTACCTGTCAGCGCTGGACTACCCGGCCGGCAAGGACGACGTCATCCGCGAGGCGGAGCGGGAGGGCGCGCCGCCCGACGTGTTGCAGGCGTTGCGTGCGCTGCCGCCGGTGGACTACGCCAACGGCGCCCAGGTGGCCCGCTCGGCCGGCATCGACGCCGCGCCGGAGGTGGGCCGCTCCCAGCGCGCGGCGCAGGCCCGGGAAGGACACACCCGGGTGTCGCAGCACCTGCGCGGCATCTGACCTCACCGGAGCGCGAGGGCGGTGGGCAGGCGAGCGCCCCGGGTCACGAACCGTGACCTGGGGCGCCACGCAGCATCTGCCCCCGCCGGTCCGCGCCCGAATCGGGTCGCGACCGGCAGGCGGTAATTGTGCTCGCCCGAACCAGGCGAGCATCTCGCTGCCACGATCATCATACGAGATGGGATCGACCGAACGGGTGATATTCGGGAAAGTGTGGCCGGTCGCACGTCGCAATCAGCCGGTCAATTCCGCGTAGCGCTTCTCCAGGTCCACCCGGGCCAGTGCCCCCACCAGCCAGGCCAGCCGCTCCGACTCGCCGCTTCCGGCGAGCCCCGCGAGTTCGTCGGCGGTCCGTCCGAGCCCGAGGCGGCGGGCCGCCGCGAGCGCTCGCCGATCGGCGACCGGCGCCACCTCGCGCCACACCGCCTGCGCCTCGCGGAGGAACAGGTCGATCACCTGATCGTCCACTCCGGGCAGATCGGCGAGGAGTCGTCGCTCGCGTGCCGGATCCTGCTGCGCGGCCGTCCGCAGCCGGCGCAGGTCGCCACGGTAGCGGTCAACCACGATCCGGGCGAGGTCGCCGAGGGTGTCCGCGAGCGCGTCCACATCGCCCCGTAGGCCGGCCCCGCGCAGTACGCGTACCCGGTCGGCCTGCAGCGACCGGGCCATTCGCGCGGCGCTGTCCCACCCGTTGTCCCGCAACGCCAGCGCGCTGTCGACCGCCTTGCGAAAGTCGCCCCGGCGCGCGAGCAGAACGGACAGGTAGAGCACCTGGAACAGGTGGGACGGATTGTTGACGACCTGAAATCCGTACCGTTCAGCGAACCCGCGGTTGTCCCCGGCGAGCCGGCGGACCAGCCGCTTCTTGTCCTCCACGCTGGAAATCACACTGGTCGGCATGTCGGCGTCTACCCGGACCGGGGCCGGGCATTCAGCCGAGCACACCGCCGTGCCGATTCCGGGCCTTCAGCCGGACGGTGGGCAGCACCGGTGCGGGCAGCGGCTGTGCCGGGTCGTCGGCGACCGTGCCGAAGCGGCGGCCCGCCATCCAGTCTTCCCGGGCTGCGGCGACCTCCTCGTGCGAGCGCCCGACGAAGTTCCACCACATGACCAGGGGTTCCTCGAACGGTGTCCCGCCGAGCAGCATCAGCCGAGAGCCCGGGGCGGCGCGCAGGGTCAGGGTGCTCCGACCGGCCCCGAGGTAGAGCAACGCGCCCGGGTCGAACGGCACGCCGTCCACCTCGGCGGAACCCGACATCGCCAGCAGCCCGTACTCGAAGTCGCGGCGCAGTGGCAGGGTGACCGGTGCCGACCCCCGCGTTTCGAGCTGCGCTCCCACCAGCGGCGTGTGCACGACCGCCGGGGAACGCTCGCCGCCCAGCTCGCCGACCAGCAGGATCACGTCCAGGTCGCCGTCGCGCCAGGCGGGAAGCTCGGCGTGGTGGGCGAAATCGGCCGCGCCGGCGCGAGCCGGGTCCGGCAGCGCCACCCAGAGTTGGACGCCGTGCATCACCGGCGGACGCGCCGCCGGGGATCGTTCCGAGTGGGCGATGCCGTGACCGGAGGTCATCACGTTGAGCTGCCCCGGGCAGATGGGTTGCACGTTGCCCAGGCTGTCTCGGTGCACGATTTCGCCGTCGAGCAGCCAGGTGACGGTCTGCAGCCCGGTGTGTGGGTGCGGCGGCACCTCCATGCCGGGCCGCTCGGTCACGTCGTCCGGTCCGAAGTGGTCGACGAAGCACCACGCCCCGACCATCCGTCGTTGCCGCTGCGGCAGCAGCCGCCGCACAGTGGTGTAGCGGCCGAGCGGCACGTCGTGGCCGGGCAGCAGCACACTGCCCGGGTCGGTGGGCGCCGCACCGGGTGGAACGGTCTGCGCCGGCAGCGACTCGGTACGGTCCACCGCCCGACTCTACGCGTTGGCGCCCTCAACGGTCAGGCGAGCGGGCACCTTGGCCGCGCAGCTCCACCGACGGTTCGGACTGTGTCTCAGATCAACTCGTCCACCCGCACAAGTCAACCCGATGGGCGTGATTATGGTATCCGGTGACGGTCAGCGCGGACCGATGCGGTGAGAGAACCGGGCACATGCCCGGTAACCGGAAGGGACGTGTCGGCGATGCCGGAGACGGTCGAAAGTGTGTTCGCAGACGTAGTCAGGCGCAATCCGGGCGAACCGGAGTTCCACCAGGCGGTACGGGAGGTGCTGGAGAGCATCGGCCCGGCCCTGGCCCACCACCCCGAGTACGCGCACGCCCAGATCATCGAACGGATCTGCGAGCCGGAGCGGCAGCTCATCTTCCGGGTGCCGTGGGAGGACGACCGCGGCCGGGTCCGGGTGAACCGTGGTTTCCGGGTGGAGTTCAACAGCGCCCTGGGCCCGTTCAAGGGCGGACTGCGTTTTCACCCGTCCGTGTACCTGGGCATCGTGAAGTTTCTCGGCTTCGAGCAGATCTTCAAGAACGCGCTGACCGGCCTGCCGATCGGCGGCGGCAAGGGCGGGTCGGACTTCGACCCGAAGGGGCACTCGGATCGGGAGGTGATGCGCTTCTGCCAGAGCTTCATGACCGAGCTGTACCGGCACATCGGCGCGGAGACCGACGTGCCGGCCGGCGACATCGGGGTGGGCGCCCGGGAGATCGGCTACCTGTTCGGCCAGTACAAGCGGATCACCAACCGGTACGAGTCGGGGGTGCTGACCGGCAAGGGCCTGGCGTACGGGGGTGCGCAGGTGCGCCGCGAGGCCACCGGGTACGGCGCGGTCTTCTTCGCCGAGGAGATGCTGAGGCAGGCCGGGGACAGCCTGGAGGGCAAGCGGGTGGTGGTCTCCGGCTCGGGCAACGTGGCGATCTACGCCATCGAGAAGGTGCACCAGCTCGGTGGCACGGTGGTGGCCTGCTCCGACTCGGACGGCTACGTGCTGGACGAGGAGGGCATCGAGCTGGAGGTGCTGCGCGAGCTGAAGGAGGAGCGCCGGGTCCGGCTCGACAACTACGTCAAGCATCTGCCGCGCGCGGTCGCGGTCTCCGGTCGTAGCGTCTGGGAGGTGCCCTGCGACCTGGCGCTGCCCTGCGCGACGCAGAACGAGATCGGCGGCGCGGAGGCGGCGGCGCTCGTGGCCGGCGGCTGTGTCGCGGTGGTCGAGGGGGCGAACATGCCCACCACTCCGGAGGCGGTCCGCATCCTGGCCGGCGCCGGGGTGAAGTTCGCTCCGGGCAAGGCGGCGAACGCCGGCGGGGTGGCGGTGAGCGGGATGGAGATGCAGCAGAACGCCAGCCGGGACTCGTGGACGTTCGCCCAGTCGGAACAGCGGCTGCGGGAGATGATGCGCGACATCCACGCCCGCTGCTGGGGCACGGCCGAGGAGTACGGCCTACCCGGCGACTACGTGGCCGGCGCGAACATCAGCGGTTTCCGGCGGGTGGCGGAGGCGATGCTCGCGCACGGGCTGGTCTGAGCGACCGCGGTAGTGGGCGGACGGGTGCCCAGCTTGACGTAGGCATCCGTCCGCACCGCCGACGTGGTTCTGTCAGTCGTCGTCGGGGCCGTCGCCGCGGAGTTGTTCGTAGACGTCGAGCAGCCCCTGCAGGTTGGCGGCGGCGCCGGCGTCGAGCTTGCCCTCGTCAGCGGCCTTGTCGATTTTTTGGCGCAGGTCGGCGAGGCGCTTGCCCCGATCCTTCGGCTTGCCGCGGTCCAGCTCGGCGGCCTTCTTCCGCAGGCTGTCGGCGGTCTTGCGGTCGATCTTGCCGGTGGTCTGCGCCTGGGCGAGCAGTTCGGCGAACTGGGCGGCGAGTTGACGTGCGGTGACCGGCACCGGCCGGGTCGTGGTGGCCGGCGGCTCCGACGCGGCGGACGGCTCGGTCGCGGCCGACTCCGGCGCGGCGTCCGATGGATCCGACGCGGGCGGTTCGTCGGCGGGTGCCGTGGTGGCCGCGCCGGCGCCCTGCGGCTGATCCACGTGATCGCCGAGCAGTTGCGTGCCGACCAGGCCGAGCAGGAGCGCCACCCCGGCCGCGACCAGCCCGACGAGAAGCCGATTCGACCGGGCGGGCGGGCGGGACGAGGTCACGGGCGGACGCACCGGCGCGGCGGCCCGGTCGATGAGCGTCGGCGGGTGCGCGGGTCGGGTGACCGTGGGCAGGATCGCGGTCGGCGGATCGACCGGCTGGCCGGCGCCGAACCGGGCGGCGAGTTGGGCGGCGCTGGGCCGCCGGTCCGGGTCCACGGACAGGCAGGCCAGGGTGAGTTCGGCCAGGTCGGCGGGGAGCCCGGGAACGTACAGCGGCGGCACGGGCGTCTGCCGGGCCTGCACGTCGAGCACGTCCTGCCAGGTCTGCACCGGCAGCGGGGCCCGTCCGGTGAGGGTGCGGTAGAGCAGCGCGCCGAGGGCGTACACGTCGCTGGCCGGATTCGGCGGGCCGGGCTTCATCCGTTCCGGGGCGAAGTAGGCAGGGGTGCCCATCAACAGCTCACCGGTCTGACCGGCGAGGGGGTGCCGGGGCCCGGCGAGGGTGGCGATGCCGAAGTCGAGCACCTTCGCGCCGGTCTCGGTGAGCATCACGTTGCCGGGTTTGATGTCCCGGTGCACCACGCCGATCCGGTGCGCGGCGGCGAGGGCGGCCGCGACCTGACCGGCCAGCCGGATCGCCTCCGGCCAGGCGAGCGGCCCACCGGCCAGCCGGTCGGCGAGGGTGTGCCCCTCGACCAGTTCCATGACCAGGTAGGGCACCAGGGAGCCGTCGGGCAGGGTGGCCTCGGCGTAGTCGTACACCTGGGTGACATGCGGGTGGGTGAGCCGAGCCGCCGCGCGGGCCTCGCGTTGGATGGTGGCGCGCAGTTGCGGGTCGGCGGCGAGCTGCGTGGCGAGGGCCTTGACCGCGACGGGGCGGTGCAGCACCTCGTCGTCGGCGCGCCACACCTCGGACATCCCGCCGAGCCCGATGCGCTCGTGCAGGACGTACCGATCGTGCAGCCGCAGGGCGGGCGTGAACGGCGACATGGTGATCCAGTCTGCCTGGCACCCCACGCCCCGCAGCAACCCGGTACCCGGTTCCGCATTGTGGGGCGGAACCGGGGTGGGTCGTCCGGTGGCGGCCATCCGGACGACCCGTCGGCGGCGAATCAGGGGCAGCAGGAGGGCGCGGAGGCCGGGCGGGGTTCCATGAGGTCGGCGAGCCGGCGCAGGGCACCCGCGGCGGCCAGGCGGGTGGGGGCCAGCCGGGGGCGCGCGGGCCGGTCGAGGCGGATCGGCGCGTCGGGGCGGGCCGAGTTGACGTGGCGGGTTACGGCGTCGACGGCGAGGACGAATCCGGTGGAATGTTCCATGGTCAACTCCTTGGGGCGGGACCGGTGGAGGTTCGGACGACGAGGTCGGTGGGGAGCAGGACATGTCCGTCGGCCGGGTCGGCCGGCGGTTGGAGCAGCAGTGCGGCGGCGAGGCGGCCCTTCTCCTCGGCGGGTTGTCGAACGGTGGTGAGGCCGGCGGGGGCAGCCTCGGCGATGTCGTCGAAGCCGGTGACCGAGACGGGATGCGCCAGCCGTGGGCCGGCCTCGGCGAGCGCGTCGAGCACACCGAGCGCGAGCACGTCGGAGCAGGCCAGCACGACGGTGGGCGGTCGGTCGCCGGCCAGGGCGGCGGTGACGGCGGCTGCGCCGGCGGCCCGGCTGTTGCCGGTGGCGTTGAGCACGGTGACGGCCGGCCAGTCCACGCCGACGGCGGCGAACGCCTCGGCGAAGCCGGTGAGTCGGCCGCGGGTCGTCGGGTGCGGGGCGTCGGTCGGAGCGGCCAGGCGCATCGGTCCGCACGGGGCGTCGGGCAGCACGGTGTCGCCGAGGAGGGCCACCCGGCGATGACCGAGCGCGGCGACGTGGTCGGCGACGGACCGGGCGGCGGCCCGCTCGTCGATGCCGACGTAGCGGTCGGCCGGGCCGGCGTCCGGTCGGGGGGCGGTGGTGACGTACGGCAGCCCCCGGTCACGGATGGCGGTCAGGGCCCAGTCCTCGTCGCCGGCGCAGTAGACGCAGAAGCCGTCGACCGCCGCGTTCTCGATGGCGGCGCGGACCCGAGCCCGCTCGGTGGGCAGCGCCAGCAGCAGGAGGTTTGTGCCGTACCGCTCGGCCGCCTCGCCGACCCCGGCGAGAAAGCGCACCGCGAACGGGTCGGTGAAGGCGTACGACAGTTGGGAGGTGAAGAGGACGCCGACCGCGCCGACGATGCCGCGGCGCAGCGAGCGGGCGGTCGGGTTGGGGCCCGGGTAGCCGAGCCGCTGGGCCGCCTCGAGGATCTTCGCGCGGAGGGCGGCCGAGAGCTGGTCGGGTCGGCTGTAGGCGTTGGAGACGGTGCTCCGGGACACGCCCACCGACTCCGCGACGTCCTGCAGGGTTGGCTTCACGGGACCCCCCTTCTGAATCGATTCAGTTACTGGATCGATTCAGAGGCTACCCGCACGAACTGGCGGGGGTCAATGGGGAATTCCGTCAGCCGGCGGTGAGCTCGTCGCGGATCCGGGTGAGCAGCTCGCGGGTCCGCTCCGGGGGTGCCGCCTCCACACAGAGCCGCGCCATGGCCAGCGCGTAATAGTCCAGGTCGTCGCGCTTGTCGAGGTAGATGGCGCTGGTCAACTGTTCGATGTAGACGATGTCCGGGAGGTCCTCGTCACCGAAGCGCAGGATGCTGAAGGCACCGCTCGCGGCGGCGTGGCCCCCGGCGTCGAAGGGGACGATCTGCAGCCGGATGTGCGGTGCGGCGGTCGCCTCGATCAACGCGTCGAGCTGATCGCGCATCACCTCGACGCCGCCGATCGGCCGGCGCAGGACGGCCTCGTCGAGCACCGCCCAGAGCTGGGGCGGGTCGCTGCGGCGCAGCACCCGCTGGCGCTCCATGCGCAGGCCCACCCGGCGGTCGAGGTCGGCGGCCGGGGCGCCCCGATGGCCGAGCATGATCACCGCCCGGGCGTACTCGGGGGTCTGAAGCAGGCCGGGCACGAACTGGACCTCGTACGTGCGAATCAGCACGGCCGCGGCCTCCAGCCCCAGGTAGGACTGGAACCAGGTCGGCAGCACATCGCCGTAACGGTGCCACCAACCGGGGCTGTTCGCGTCGCGGGCCAGTTTGAGCAGCGCGCCACGCTCCTGGGTGGCGGTGACGCCGTAGAGGGTGAGCAGGTCGGCGACGTCGCGCTCCTTGAAGCCGACCCGCCCCAGCTCCATCCGGCTGATCTTCGACTCGGAGGAACGGATCTCCCAGCCGGCGTTCTCCCGGCTCACCCCGGCACCCTCGCGCAGCCGGCGCAACTGCGCGCCGAGCAGCATGCGCAGCACTGTCGGCCCGCTGGTCGGACCCTGCTCGACGGACACCGTCGTCACCTGTCGTCCTTCGCCTGCCGACTGTCCCGGCCGGACACCTCAGGCCCGGCCGACGTGTAAGCATGCCATGGACTCTGAGTGAGGTGAACTCCCCCGGACGGCCGAGTCAGTTTCGTCGATGGGACGCAAGGTCGGCAATGAGGTTGTCGAAGTCGCCGTCTCGGGCGCCGAGCACGAACGCGGCGATCTCCTCCACTGTGTAGATCAGCGCCGGGCCCTCGGGATGCCGGGAGTTGCGCACCGCGACGCCGGTGCCGCCGGGCAACTCGGCCAACTCGACACAGTTGCCGCTCGGGTTGCTGCGGCGACTCTTCTGCCACCGCAGCGGTGGCAACTCGCTGATGGGTACGCCGTTCTGGGGCTGCTGCATGGGGCGTCTTTCTGTGCAGAGGCGCCGATGCCCGCGGGAAGGAGCGGTGGGTGGCGACGGGCGTGTCGACTGTGGATCAAAATGCACGTGCATCTGCTATTGCATCTGCAATGGACAGCGAGCATGATACACGCATTGAGGTGTACCCATCCGTTTACTGTGGGTCACCCTGATACCGGTTATGACCAGGAAAATCACGGTCTGGCCCGGTCGGTCCAGGTGCCGCCGGGCGAAGGCCGACAGCGGGGTGAAGGAGTGCGCGTGCCGGATCCGATGACCGTCGCCTCCGGAATCTCCGCCGCCGGCGCCCTCGTCTCCGCCTGGCAGATGCGCCGCCGAGCCCTCCGGGCCGAGGCGGAGATCGACCTGCTCCAGGCCGAGCTGGCAGCCGAGCGGCACGCGGCAAGCCACGACCCGCTCACCGGTCTACCGAACCGGCGGGCCTTCTACCGACTGGCCGCGGCGCTGCTGACCGACGCCGCCGGCAAGCCGTTGGTGGCGATCGTGCTCGACCTGAACGACTTCAAGCTGGTCAACGACCGCTACGGACACGCGGCCGGCGACCAGGTGCTGGTCTGCGTGGCGCAACGGCTGTCCGCGTTCGCCGGGGACAATCTGGTCGCCCGGCTCGGCGGTGACGAATTCGCCGGGCTGCTGGCCAGTCCCACCGTCGACCGGCGGTGGATCGAGCACGCCACCCGACGGCTGTGCGAGGCGCTCGCCGCGCCGATCCCGCTCGGCGCCCGCACCGTGCAGGTCACCGCCTCCGTCGGGCTCGCCCCGGTGCACTGCCCGACCCAGTTGACCGACGCGCTCTGCCGGGCCGACGCGGCGATGTACCAGGCGAAGAGCGTCGGCGCGGCCCGGCGTCCCCGCCAGCTCGTGGACTCACCGCAAGCTTGACCGCGTACTCGTGGCCGTCGCGGGTGGTGGCCCGCCACAGCGTGGCGGTCGGATCCGCGCCGAACTCCACCGGCACGGCGGTGACCAGGGTCAGCCCGAACTCCTCGGCGACCCGGGCGGCGAGCCGGTCATCCATCGGCCGCTCGTTCAGCGCCAGCCGTAGCCGGCACGCAGCGCCTGGCCCACCCGGTCGAACCGCGGCCGGTCCAGCACCGCTCCCTCCCGCCGGATGCCGTCCTCGGGCATGGTGAGCACCCGATCGAGGCGTACCCAGCTCGGGCGGTGGTCCCGGTCCCACTCCCCCGGGCCGAGGGCGAGCCAGTGCCGCTGGCCGTCCCGGTCGCTCTGGCTCGACAGCATCAGCCCGAACACCGAGCTGCCCTGCCGGCCGACCACCAGCACCGGGCGGTCCTTGCCCTGGCTGGGGTCGTCCTCGTACGGGACCCAGGTCCAGACGATCTCCCCCGGGTCGGCCTGCCCGTCGGGCTCCGGGGCGTACGACAACTCGCGCTGCTGCAGCTCGGCGACCTCATGGTGCCGGGTGACCTGGGCCGGGATGCGCCCGGCGGTAGGGGCGGGCGGTGTCCCGCCCCCGGTGATCCAGCCGAGCCGGGACGCCGCATTCCTCAACAGACCAAGCACGGTCGGCAGCGTATCTCGCACACACCGGCACCGTCACCGTCCACCAGGCGCACGCCCCGGCGGGTCAGGCCGGTAGGCGGTCGCGGTACTGCTGCGGGTCGGCCGACTCAAACGCCCCGTGCAGTGCCGCCGCGTGCGCCGGGTCCACGTACGCGTAGCGGTGCCCGAAGACGGCCAGGGTGCCGCCGGGGATGAGCGCGTCGTACCCCCGCCGGTTGCGGGTGGCCGGCTCCAGCCAGTGCCAGGCCATCGCGCCGGCTATGCGCCGGCGCATAGCCTGGGCGGGCCTCGTCATAACCGCCGGCCACTTCACCGAAAAGTTGCGACACGACCGTCATCGTCGCAGGGTGGACCGGCCGCCGCTGACCCGTCGGGAGGGACGATGACCCCGGAACTGCCCCACGACCTGCCGGTGATCGAGCGTCGCGCGGTCCGGGTGGTGGTACTCGACGCCACCGGGCGGGTGCTGCTGTTCCACACCCGCGACCCGGATTACCCCCGACTCGGCACCTGGTGGGAGCTGCCCGGCGGGGGGCTCGACCCCGGGGAGACGTACATCGAGGCGGCGGTGCGGGAGCTGCGCGAGGAGACCGGCATCGTGGTCGGGCCGGCGGACGTGGGCGCGCCGACCTGGCGGCGACGGGCCAGCTTCATCCACCGCCACCTACGCCACCTGCAGGACGAGGTGGTCGTGCCGGTCCGGCTGGCCGGGCCGGGACCCGACGTGGACGGGACCGAACGGCTCGCCTACGAGGTGGAGGACTATTTCGCCTTCCGGTGGTGGCCGGTCACCGAGATCGTGGCCAGCCGGCCGCGCTGCTACCCGGGGCGGCTGCCGGAACTGCTGCCGGCGTTCCTGGCCGGCGAGGAGATCGACGAACCGTTCGAGCTGTGGTCCTGACGAAGTGCACCGCCAACCGGCACAGTGGAACGGTGAACCCTCTTTACGGACCTCTCGCCCAGTACGCCGAACGGCTGCACCACATCGCCGGGGACACGCACCACGTCGCCTCCCCGCTCGGCGCCTGGCTGCTGCTCGCGCTCACCGGCCCCGCCGCCACCGGCGACACCCGTACCAGCTTGGCGGAAGCACTCGGTACCGACGTGGGCAGCGCCGCCGCGGCGGCCCATGCGCTGCTGGCCGCGCCGCATCCGCTGGTCGCCGCGGCCACCGCCCTGTGGGAGCGGACGCCCTTCGAGGAGTTGGCCGGCTGGCGGGCGACCCTGCCGGAGCGGACGCAGACCGGTCCGCTGCCCGATCAGGCGACGCTGGACGCGTGGGCGCGGGAACACACCTACGGCCTGATCGACCGCTTCCCGATCGGTGTCACGCCGGACGTCCTGCTGATCCTGGCCAGCGCGCTGGCCACGAAGGTGTCCTGGGCCGAGCCGTTCCAGGTGGCGCCGGCCGACCAACTCGGGCCGGGCAGCCGGTGGGCGGGCCAGCTGAAGCGGGTGCTGCGTACCCCGGGGCACGGCCACCGGTGCTGGATCACGGCGACCGCGCGGGCCGGTGACGTGGCAGTGCACGCCGCGCCGGCCCGGCCGGTGGCCGCCGCCGACGGGAGGGCCGGCATGCTGGTGGTCTCGGTGGCCGCCGCGCCGGACGTGCCGGCGGCGGACGTGCTCGCCGCCGCGCAGAAGATCGCGGCCGGCGCGGCCACCGCTCCGGACGGGATTGCGCCGGGCCAGCGCTCGCTGTACGACCTGCCGCTGGGCGACACGCCGCTGTGGACGCTGCGGGAGGAGACGGTCCGGGCCTTCGGCCGCCAGGAGCGAATCGGCGCGGTGCTGCCGTGCTGGTCGGCGGAGAGCCGGCACAACCTGACACCGGTCGGCTTCGGCCCCGCCGCGCGGGCGCTCGGCGCGCTGCTGGGGCTCGGGGAGCCACCGTACGAGGCGGTCCAGTCGGCGGTGGCCCGCTACGGGCGGTACGGCTTCGAGGCCGCTGCGGTCACCGCGTTCATGGTGGCGACCGGACTGCCGCCCGAAAGCATCGCCCGGGTCGCGGAGCTGCGGTTCGGGCACCCGTACGCGGTGGTGGCAGTGGCCACCGACAGTGCGGGCGGCCCGTGGCACGGCCTACCGGTCTACTCGGCGTGGGTGGCGGAGCCGGCGGAACTGCCCGAGGACGAGCTGGCGGATCCGCCGACGCGGTGATGAGCGCGGGGGCCTCCGGCTGTGCTGCCGGAGACCCCCGCGCCGCGCGGGTGAGAAGGGAACCTTCTCTACCGCAGGCGTTAACAGGGGGCCCTTCCTTACCGCTCGGCGGCGCGGGCGGCGAGGCGGCGTTCCCGTTCCTGAGCGCCGATCAGGTCGTCCGGGAGCGAGTCCTCCACCTCGATGTCGAAGCGGCGCAGCAGCCGGAGCGAGAAGCCGCCGAGGGTGACCAGCACGAGGGCCAGCCCGAAGCAGACGTACGCGAAGCCGATGCCCCGGCCGGGACCGGTGCCGATCACCGCGCCCACCGACCCGGCGAGCGACCCGCCCGGGGCGAGCCTCGGCTCGAACAGGGCGGTGGCCCACGGCGCGAGCAGCGCGAAGCCGATGGGCAGCGTCGACCAGGAGATGGTCTGGTTGAGGCTGAACACCCGGCCGTGGAAGCGCTGCGGCACCTTGACCTGGACGATGGTCGCGTAGATGGACTGCGCGGTGGTCATCGCCAGGGCCAGCCAGCAGGCGCCGACGCAGATCATCGCCACCGAGGCGTCCAGGCCGATCAGCACACAGCCGATCGCGGTGCCAAGGTTGGCAATCAGCACGCCGATCATCCGCCGCCGACGTGGGCCGCCCCACAACGACATGAGCATGCCGCCGAGCACCGCGCCGACCGCCTCGGCGATGGCCACCTGCGCCACCTGTGTCGGGGTGCCGCGGGAGAGCACCAGCGGGGTGGTGAGCACCAGCGCGGGGGCCAGGAAGATGTTGCCCAGCGCGAAGTAGCCGAGCATCAGCCGGAAGCCCCGGTGGTGCCAGGAATAGCGCAGGCCGTTGGCGATGGCCACCAGCAGCCGTTCCCGGGGCCGCCAGCCGAGCAGGTCGGGGAAGCGGACCACGGCCAGGGTGGCCACCGCGACCACGTAGCTGGCCACGTCGACGAGCAGGATGCCCTTGAGTCCGATCGTGGCGAACAGGCCGGCCGCGAAGGCCGGCATCAGCAGGGTGGCGACGCCGGTGGAGAGCTGGGTGATGCCCTGCGCGTGGCCAAGGTAGCGCTTCGGCACGAGTTGGGGCACCGCCGACTGGAGCGCGATCCGCTGGAACGACCCGGCGACGGAACTGAGCGAGACCAGGAGGTAGATGTGCCAGAGCAGGAGGTTGTCGGTCCACAGCAGCGCGGCGAGGACCAGCTGGATCGACCCGGCGATGGAGCTGGCCAGCATCATGATCCGGCGGCGACTGACCCGGTCGACGAGCGCGCCGGCGATCGGGAGCATCAGCACGCCGCAGATCAGCGCGAGCGACCAGAGCAGGCCGAGGTCGGCCACCGACCCGGTCCGGTTGTACAACCAGATCGGCAGGGCGAACGCGGTCAGCGCGGACCCGGTGCTGGACACGAGCTGACCGCTGGTGACCGCGAGGAAGCGGCCCATGCTCGGCTTGACGGTCGCCTTGGCCGGGCCCGCCTCCTCGCCGATCCGTAGCTGGTCGAGGGCCGCCCAGCTGGCGTCCTCGCCCCGGGCCTCGGGGGTGAGCGCGGCGATGTCCCCGCCGACCACCGCCGGGTGAACCTGGGTGACGATCTCGGCCAGTTCCTCGGCGCGGTACTTCAGGAAGAAGTGCCCGGCCTGGTCGAGGACCACCAGCCCGAGGGTGTCGCTGAGGAACTGCCACTCGGCGTACCGCTCGCGGTAGTAGTCGGTGACCGGGTCCTCGGAGCCGACCACCGAGATGATCGGCGCGCGCAGCTTGGTCGCCTGCTGGTCGAGCAGCCGGGTGAAGTACTCCTCCGAGGCGCGGGAGTCGGCCCGCATGTTGCTGATGATCCGGTCGGCCTGCTCCGGGTCCAGCTCGTCGGTGTCCACCCCCATCGACTTGAGCCAGCTCGCATAGTGCTTGTTGCTGCGCAGCTGTTCGAGCCGGTTGCGCAGGGTCGCGAAGAGGCCCTTGGGGCGGGCGAACGGGAACATCGCGCCGATGTAGACGGCTTCCAGGTCGCGTCCGGCCGCCTCCACCTTGCGGGCCACCTCGGCCGCGATGGCGCTGCCGACGCCGCAGTGGCCGTAGAGGACGATCGGCCCCTCGACCCGTTCCAGGATCTCGTCGGCGACCCGGGTGGTCAGCTCGTCGAAGGGCAGCGCGTCCTCGGCGAGGCCGACGTCGTGCCCGGGGATGGCGAGCGACCACAGGGCGTGCCCGGCCGGCAGGGCGTCGGCGAGCGGCTGGTAGACGATCGCGCTGCCGCCGCCGTAGGGGACGCAGACGTAGGAGAGCACCCGCTTGCCGGCGGGAATCGGCTTGGTCAGCTCGTAGAGCAGCCGGCGCGGCCCGTCCTCGGCGGCGTCACCGGAGATGAACGCGGCCAACTCGCGGATGGTCCGCTGCTGGAACAGGTCCATCACCCCGACGGGCCGACCGCCCAGCTCCACCTTGCGGATCTTGGCGACCACCTGGGTGGCGAGCATCGAGTGCCCGCCCAGGTCGAAGAAATCGTCGTCGATGCCGAGCGTGTCGACGCCGAGCACTTCGGACCAGATGGCGGCGAGGGTACGCTCGGTGTCGTCGCGCGGCTCGACCAACGCCACCGACGCCTCACGGGTCACCACCGGCGCGGGCAGCGCCTTGCGGTCGAGCTTGCCGTTGGGGGTCAACGGCAGCGCGTCCAGGGTGACGAACGCGGCCGGCACCATGTACTCCGGCAGGCTCTCCTTCAGCGCGGCCTTGAGCGCGGCGTGTTCCGCCGAGCCGACCAGGTACGCGGTGAGCCGCTTGTCGCCGGGGCTGTCCTCGCGGACGATCACCGCCGTCTCGGTCACCCCGGGCTGCTCGCGCAGCGCGCTCTCGATCTCGCCGAGCTCGATGCGCAGCCCGCGCAGCTTGACCTGGTGGTCGATCCGGCCGAGGAACTCGATGACGCCCGACCCGTCCCCGGAGACGACCCAGCGGGCCAGGTCGCCGGTGCGGTAGAGGCGGGCACCCGGCTCGCCGGAGAACGGGTCGGGAACGAACTTCTCAGCGGTCAGCGCCGGCCGGCGGTGGTAGCCGCGGGCCAGCCCGACGCCGCCGATGTGCAGCTCACCGGCGACGCCCATTGGGCACTCGTGGCCGGCCGGGTCGAGCACGTGCAGGCGCAGGTTGGCGATCGGCGCGCCGATCGGCACGCTGGTCATCGTGGCGAGGAGCGCCGGGTCGCAGGGCCAGGCGGTGACGTCGATGGCCGCCTCGGTGGGGCCGTACAGGTTGTGCAGCCCGCACCAGGGCAACCGGGCGGTGAAGTCGAGCGCCGAGGCCAGCGGCAGCTCCTCGCCGGAGCAGATCACCCGGCGCAGCGCGGTGGCCGCCTCGATCCCGTCCTCAGCGAGGAAGACGGTCAGCATGGACGGCACGAAGTGCGTGGTGGTGATCCGCTCGGCGACCAGCAGATCACGCAGGTAGCCGGCGTCTTTGTGGCCGCCGGGCTTGGCCAGGACCAGCCGGGCGCCCTCGCGCAGCGGCCAGAAGAACTCCCACACCGACACGTCGAAGCTGGCCGGGGTCTTCTGCAGCACCGCGTCGTCGACGCCGAGGCGGTAGGTCTTCTGCATCCAGTCGAGGCGGTTGACGATGCCCCGGTGGGTGTTCGGCACCCCCTTGGGCCGGCCGGTCGAACCGGAGGTGTAGATGACGTACGCCAGGTTTTCGGGGCCGGCGACCGGCTGCGGGTCGGTGGTCGGCTGGTCGGCCCAGGCCGAGGCGTCGTCGAGGGCGAGGACGGTGGCGGCGGTGTCCGGCAGCACCTCGCGCAGGTGCTGCTGCACCAGCACCACCGGCGCGTTCGCGTCGGTGACCATGAAGGCCAGTCGGTCGGCCGGGTACTCCGGGTCCAGCGGCAGGTACGCGCCGCCGGCCTTGACCACGCCGAGCAGGCCGGCGACCAGCTCGAGGGAACGTTCCGCGCAAACCCCGACCAGGGTCTCCGGGCCGACGCCGGCGGCGCGCAGCCGATGCGCGATCCGGTTGGCGGCGGCGTTCAGCTCGGCGTACGTCAGGCTGTTGCCGTCGATGGTGACCGCGACCGTGTCCGGGGTGGTGGCGGCCCGTTCCTCGATCGGCCCGTGCAGCGTCTGCGCGCGGGGGAAGTCGGCGGCGGTGTCGTTCCAGGCCGCCAGCAGCGCCCGCTCCGGCGCGGGCAGCAGCTCCAGCCGGGAGACCGGGGTGTCCGGCGCGGCGACGATCGACGTCAGCAGGGTGGTCCACCGGTGGGCGATTCGCTCGACGGTGTCCCGGGTGAACAGGTCGGTGTTGAAGACCAGCTTGCCCCAGAGCCCCTCGACGGTCTCCACCGCGTGCAGCTCGAAGTCGAACCGGGTGGCCCGTAGCTCCATCGGCGTCCACCCGAAACGCACGTCGTCGGTTCCGGAGACCTCCCGGAAGCGGCCCATCTCGTAGTTCTGCAGCGCGAACATGGCCTGGAACACCGGGGAGCGGCTGACGTCGCGGGGCAGTCCCAGCTCGTGGACCACCTTGGCGAACGGCACCTCGGCGTGCTCGAAGCCGTCCAGCACGTTGCGCCGGGTGCGTTCGAGCAGCTCGGTGAAGGTCGGGTCGCCGGCCAGCTCGGCCCGCAGCGGCAGCATGTTGATGAACATGCCGACCACGTTCTCCAGCTCCGGCGCGGACCGGCCGGCCACCGAGGCGCCGACGGCGAAGTCGTGCTGGCCGGCGTGCCGGGCCAGCAGCACCTGATACGCCGCCAGCAGCGTCATGAACAGCGTGCTGCCGCCGGCGCGGGTGAGCGCGTTGAGCCGGTCGGTGGTGGCCTGGTCGAGCCGGAACTCGACGTAGTCGCCCCGGTAGGTCTGGGTGGCCGGGCGGGGCCGGTCCAGCGGCAGCTCCAGCGGGGTGATCCCGGCGAGGCGCTGCTTCCAGTAGTCGATGTGCGTCTGGGCCTGCGGGCTGTTCAACTCCTGCGCCTCCCAGACGGCGAAGTCGCCGTACTGGATGGGCAGGGTGGGCGGTTCGCCGCCCCGGTACAGGGTGATCAGGTCGCGCAGCAGCACGTCCACCGACCAGCCGTCGCTGACGATGTGGTGCTGGCCGAGGAAGAGCACGTGGTCGTCGACGTTCAGCCGGATCAGCAGGGCGCGCAGCAGCGGCCCGTGGGCCAGGTCGAACGGCTCGGCGGCGGCCGTGTCGACCAAAGCCTGGGCGGCCTCCTCGTCGGGGGCGTCCACCACGGTCAGCGGCACCTCGACGAACTCCTCCACCACCACGGTGGGGCGGCCGTCCGAATCGGCCGGGAACCGGGTACGCAGCGACTCGTGCCGGGCGCTGAGCGCGGCCAGGGCGGCGCGCAGCGTGTCGACGTCGAGCGGGCCGCGCACCCGCAGCGGCACCGGGATGTGGTATGCCGCCTCACCTGGGGCGATCTGGTCCATGAACCAGACCCGCTCCTGGGCGTACGACAGCGGCACCTCGGCGTCGGCGGGCCGGGGGCTGATCCCGACCGCGGGGGCGGCCTGGCGGGCGCGCAGCCGCTTAGCGATCAGCGCCTGCCGGGCAGCCTCGCGGGTCGGATCTTTCAGATCGGTCATGAGTCGCGTTCCTCTTCCGCCGCGAGCAGCGCGGCGACTTCGGTGTCGGAAAGCCCGTCGAGTTCGGCGGCGATCCGCTGCTCGATCTGGGCGGCCAGGTCCGCCACCACGGGGCTCTTGAAAAGCGCCCGCATCGGCAGTTCGACGTCCACCTCTGCCCGCAGCCGGGCCATCGCCCGCATGCCGCGCAGCGAGTTGCCGCCGAGGGCGAAGAAGTCGTCCAGGGCACCGACCTTCTCCACCTGGAGGACCTCGGCGTACACCTCGGCGACCAGGGCCTCGGCCTCGGTGCGCGGGGCCACGTAAGCGTCCTCGGCCGGCGCGGCGGCGGCCGGCGCAGGCAGCGCCGCCCGGTCCAGCTTGCCGTTCGGTGTCAGCGGCAGCGCGTCGAGCCGCACCAGCGCCGCCGGGATCAGGTGCGTGGGCAGCTCCCGGGCCAGCGCGGCGCGGACCGCCTCCTCGTCGGCCGGGCCGACCAGGTAGCCGACCAGCATCGGCTCGCCGGAGTCGGTACGCACCGCCGCGGCGGCCGCCCGGACGTCCGGGTGGGCCAGCAGGGCGGCCTCGATCTCGCCCAGCTCGATCCGCATGCCGCGCACCTTGACCTGGTCGTCGCGGCGACCCAGATAGTCCAGGCTGCCGTCGGGACGCCGGCGGGCCAGGTCACCGGTGGCGTACATCCGCTCCCCGGGGGACCCGTACGGGCAGGGCAGGAAGCGCTCGGCGGTGAGGCCGGGACGGCGGTGGTAGCCGCGGGCGAGCTGCGGGCCGGCCACGTACAGCTCGCCGACCACGCCTGGCGGCACCGGCTGCCCGGCGGCGTCGAGCAGCAGCGCCCGCAGGTGCCAGGTGGGCGTGCCGATCGTCACCGGGCCGGCCGGGACCGGCTCGCCGGGGGCGATCCGCGCGGCGACGCAGCCGACGGTCGCCTCGGTCGGGCCGTACTCGTTGATGACGGCGACGTCGGGGTGGGCGGCCCGCCACGTGGCGAGCTGCTCGCCGGTGAGCGCCTCGCCGCCGATCACCAGGTCGACGGTGGGCGACAGCTCGCCGTCCAGCAGCGGCAGGTGGCTCGGGGTGACCTTGAGGAAGGTCGGCCGGCCACCGACCCGGGCGGCCGGAGAGTCGATCGCCGCGAGCCGGACGGTGCCGCCGGCGGTGAGGGTGCCGAGCAGACCGGTGACGGTGAGATCGAAGGAGACCGGCGAGTGCAGCAGCGCCGTGCCGGACAGGCCCGGGTAGGTGTGCCGGGCCCAGGCCAGGTAGGCGGTCACCGCCCGGTGCTCCACCACCACGCCCTTCGGGCGGCCGGTCGAGCCGGAGGTGTAGAGCACGTACGCGGGGTGGTGGGGGCGCAGCGGGGCGACCCGGTCGGCGTCGGTGAGGTCGGTCTCGGGCTGATCCGAGCCCGCCGCTCCGTCCAGCACCAGCGCCCCGGACGGCACCAGCGCGGCGGTGTCCGGGGTGGCCACCACCAGGGCCGGCTCGGCGTCCTCCAGCAGGTAGGCGATCCGCCCGGCCGGGTACGCGGTGTCGATCGGCACGTACGCCGCGCCGGTCTTGAGCACGGCGAGGATCGCTACCAGCAGCTCCCGGGAGCGGGGCAGGGCGAGCGCCACCCGGGCCTCAGGGCCGGCGCCGCGGGTCACCAGCAGCCGGGCGAGCCGGTTGGCGGCGGCGTTCAGCTCGGCGTACGTCAGCGACGTCCCGTCGCAGACCAGCGCGACGGCGTCCGGGGTGGTCGCTGCCTGCCGCTGCACCTCGTCGACCACGGTGGCCGGCGGCACTTCGGGCGCGGTGCCCAGCCCGAGGCCGAGCACCAGGTCGCGTTCGGTGTCGGCGAGTAGCGGCAGCGCGGCGACCGTCCGGTCCGGGTCGGCTACGGCGGCGGTGAGCAGCCGGAGGTACCGGTCGACGACCGCTTCGGCGGTGGCCCGATCGAACAGCCCGGTCCGGTAGATCAGGCGGCTCTCGCCGGTCGTGATGTCGAACGTCAGGTCGTCCTTGGTGGCGCCGAGCTCCACCGGGTCCAAACCGGAGTCGGGGATGAAGTTCAGCGTGGTCTGGAAGATCGGCTGCACCGACGGGTCGCGCTGCGGGGCGACCGCCTCGACGATCTTCTGGAACGGCGTCTGCCCGTGCTCCATCGCGTCAACCAGGCCGTCGCGGACCCGGCCGAGCAGTTCGGCGAAGGTCGGGTCGCCGGAGACATCGCAACGCAGCGCCACCGGGTTGACGAACATGCCGATCAGCGGGGCGGTCTCGGTGCTGTCCCGACCCGCGGTCAACACCCCGATCACCACGTCGGTGTCGCCGGAGATCCGGGACAGCAGCGCCGCGCAGCCGGCCAGCAGCACCATGTACGGCGTGGCCGACGCCCCGGTCGCGACGGTCCTGATCCGGTCGAGCAGCCCCGTGGGCAGGTCGAAGCGCACCTCGTCGCCGGCGTAGCCGAGCTGCGCCGGGCGGGGGCGGTCCAGCGGCAGGCCGGTGACCGCCGGCGCGCCGGTCAGGTGGCCGGTCCAGAAGGCGAGCTGGCGGTCCAGTTCCGCGCCGGTGAGCTGATCGCGCTGCCAGACCGCGAAGTCGGCGTACTGGATGGGCAGCTCGGGCACGGCGGGCTCGCCGCCGGTCAGCGCGGCCTCGACGAACGCCTGGACCTCCTGGTACAGCAGCACCGCCGAGTGGCTGTCGAAGACCGCGTGGTGCACCACGAACGTCACCGCCCAGCTGTCGTCGAGGCGGATCAGCCGGGCCCGCCACAGCGGCGGGGCGTCCAGCGGGATCGGCGTGCGGGCCAGTTCCGTGCGGAGTGCGTCGAACGCGGCGGTCTGCTCCGCCTCCGGCAGGTGACGCAGATCGACGGTGGGCATCGTGACGGGCTCGTGGGCCCGCACCACCTGCACCAGGGCACCGTCGTCGACCCGCAGGTGGGTCCGGAGCGACTCGTGCCGGGCCAGGATCTTGTTCACGATGTCGATGGCGGTTTCCGCGTCGACGCCGGCCGGGAAGCGCATCGGGACAGCGATGTTGAAGACCGGCGAGTCGGCGTCGAGCTGATTGGCCAGCCATACCCGCTCCTGGGCGAAGGAGGCCGGGAAGGCCCATTCCTGACGCTCGCTCATCGTTGCCCCCTTTCGTTCGCGACTGCGGGGCTCCGCTCCGCCGTGCTCCTCGCGCTCACTGCGCTGCCTCGCGAACCGAGCGGGGACGCATGTCAGTCCAGACGGTGTCGACGTGGGCCAGGCACTCCTCGCGGGTGCCGACAAAACCGGCGTCGTACCAACCTGCGGGGAGTTCCCGGTCGGCCGACCAGATCGAGTACTGCTCCTCGTCGTTGCGCACGACCAGGAATCGGGGTTCGGCCATCTCAGTTCGCTCCAAGGGGGTCGGGATGTACGGCTCGACGTTGCTCATGGATGTCTCCTGTTCCTCGTGGTCATGCGCGAGGCAGGCGCGGAATGGCCGGGATGGTCGCTGGCGCGGCCGGCTCGTCGGCGGGCTGAGCGGCGCGCAGTTCCTCGATCCGGGCGGCCAGCCCGGCGACCGTGGGGGTCTCGAAGAGGCTGCGCATCGGCAGCCGTACCCCGGTGGCCTTGCGCATCGCGGCGATGAGCTGGACCGCGACCAGCGAGTTGCCGCCGAGGCCGAAGAAGTCGTCGTCCACGCCGACGTCGGTCACGCCGAGCCCGTCCCGCCAGACCTGGGCGATGGTCTTCTCCAGCTCCGTCGAGGGCGCGGCCGAGCCGCCGCCGACGGCGGTCGGCGCGGAGACCGTCGGCTCGGCCTCCGCCTCCAGGCTCTCCGTGGTCACCAGGGTGGCCCGGCGGCGGATGTCGGCGACGGTACGGGTGGCGATGACCACCTGGGCGCCGAGCCCGGCAGCGAGGCTGCGGCGGAACGCCTCCGCCCCGTCCACCGGCCGGATGTCCTCGGTCACCGGGGCCGGGCCCGCCTCGGCCGGGGCGGCCGGGGTGTCGGTGAGACCTCCCGTGACCGCGCTCTGGTCGACCCGGCGCAGCACGAAGTCGCTGATCGCGACGAGTTCCCGGCCCTCGACGTCCACCAGGGACAGATCGGCGGCCACCACCTCGTCGGTGGCGCTGGCCCGGTGCCGCAGGTGGCTGTGGAAGGCCGCCGGCAACGCCCCGCGCACCACCATCCGGCCGTAGGACAGCGGCAGGTAGGTGCCGGAACCCTGGCCCCGGCCGAACGCCGTGGCGACGTCCAGCAGCGCCGGGTGCATCCCCCAGGCGGGCAGGTCGTCCACGGCCGCGGCCGGCGCGTCGATCCGGGCCAGTTCCTCCCCCTCGCCGAGGTGGTGTTCGGTGAGCGCGGCCCAGCGCGGCCCGAAGGTGAGCATGCTGGTGCGCCCCCGGCCGAACGACGCGTCGTCGTCGACCCGGCGACCGCCCACGGTGGGCACGCCCGCCGGCGGGGCCGACTCCTCGGTCCAGCCGGCGGCGCCCCGCACATGGGTCCGAAGCTGACCGGCGGCCAGGCTGGCGACGGTGAAATCCACCCCGTCCTCGGTGGGCGTCAGCTCCACCCGGTACTGGGCGACCGTGCCGTCCGGCACGGAGAACGGTTCCAGGAAGACCACGTCCCGCAGCTCCACCGCCGCCTCCGGGCCGGGCGCGGGCAGCGCGGCGGTCACCGCCGCGCGCACCGACTCCAGGTGGGCGGTGCCGGGCACCACCGGCACCCCGCCGATCCGGTGCTCGTCGAGCAGCCAGTGGGTGCCGGCGGAGACCAGGCCGTGCAGCACCGTGCCGTCCGGCCCGACCACCTTGGTGGTGAGGACCGGGTGGTCCACCGGGGTGGTGACGACGTCCCGGCCGGCGGCCCGGAACCCGGCCGGGGAGTCGGTCTCCACGGCCATGCCGACCTCGGCCCAACCGCCCCAGTTCTGCGCGACCACCGGCGCGCGGAAGCCGGCGCCGGCCCGCGCGAACGCGTCCAGGAAGTTGTTCGCCGCGCAGTAGTCGACCTGGCCGAAGCCGCCGATCACCGCGGTGATCGAGGAACACAGCGCCACGAAGTCCAGCGGCAGGTCACCGAAGACCTGGGCGAGGGCGAGCGTGCCGGCCAGCTTCGGGGCGAGCACCCGCTCGGCCTCGGCCCGCTCCTTGATCTCGGCCATGCCGCCGCCGGGCAGGCCGGCGGCGTGCACGATGCCGTCCAGCCCGCCGAACCGTGCCTGGGCGGCCTCGCGGACCCGGCGCAGGTCGGCCGGGTCGGTGACGTCGGCGGCGAGCACCAGCACCTCGGCCCCGGCCGCCTCCATCCGGCGGATCGCGGCGATGGCCCGGCCGGCCCGGTCGGCGCCGCCGTGCACCGCCAGGTGCTCGTCCCACCGGTCCCGCTCGGGCAGGCCGGACCGGGCCAGCAGCACCAGCTTGGCGCGTACCCGCCGGGCGAAGTCCTCGGCCAGGGTGACGCCGATGCCGCCGAGGCCACCGGTGATCAGGTAGCGCCCCTGCTCGATCAGCGCGCCCGGCTCAGCCTCGTCGTCGACGGTGACCTGCTCGTACCCGGCCACCCAGCGCCGGTCGCGGCGCAGCGCCACCTCCGGGTGCTCCGGGTCGACCGGGCCGCGCAGCTCGCCGACCAGGGCGGTGACCCCGCGGGCGGCGGGGTCGGCGTCGACCATCCGGACGGTGAGGCCGGGCAGTTCCACCGGCAGCACCCGGGCCAGGCCGGCGAGGGTGGCGTGTTCCGGGCGGACCAGGTCGTCGCCGCGTACGTCGCCGATGCCGGCGGTGACCAGGTCGAGGGTGACGCCGTGCTCGTCGGCGGTCAGGCCGGCGCCGGCGAGCGCCTGCACCAGGTGCAGCGCGCTGAAGAACCCCCGGTCCTGGGCGGCCCAGGCGGCGGCGAGGTCCGTCCCGACCGGCTCCCCGTCCAGCGCGTACGCGTGCACGATCCGGCGCGGCAGGTCGGCGCCGAGCGCGGCGACCAGGGCCTCGTGGTCCTCGCGGACGCCGGGGCGCAGCCGGAAGCCGGCCGGCGTGGCGGCGAAGGCGTCGCCGGCGCGTACCTCGACCGGGTCGTCCCCGGCGGCCCGCAGCGCCGCGACCAGCGCCTCGCCGCGCGGGCCGTCGGCCAGCACCAGACAGCGGCCCAGCGGCGCGACGGACCGGGCCGGGGCGGCCTGCCGCCACACCGGCACCGCGAACCACTCCGGCAGTGGCCGTGGGCCGGTCTCCACCGGGGCCGCCGCGACCTGCTCCTGCGGGTCCGGGTCGACCCAGTAGCGGCGGCGCTCGAACGGGTACGCGGGCAGCGGCACCCGGCGGGCGTCCGGGTCGGCGGCCGGCCGCACCGGCACGCCCGCGCACCAGAGCGCGCCGGCGCTGCCCAGCAGGGTGGCCAGGTCGCCGGTGGACTCGCCCGGCCCGGGCAGACTGCCCAGCGGGGTGAGCTTCCGCTGCGCCTCGGACGCCTTGGCCACCTGCATCCGGGCCAGGTTGGCCAGCTGCCGGCCGGGACCGCACTCGACCAGCGCCCAGGTGCCCTCGGCGAGCAGGGCGGCCACGCAGGCGCCGAAGCGGACCGGCCGGCGCAGGTGCGCCGCCCAGTACGCCGGGTCGGTGGCCTGCGCCTCGGTGATCCAGGTGCCGGTCACGTTGGACAGGAACGGCACGGCCGGCGGGCGCAGCGGCACGGTGGCCATCAGCGCGGTGAACTCGTCGAGGATCGGCGCCATCATCGGCGAGTGGAACGCGTGCGAAGTCCGCAGCAGCTTGCTCTTGCCCTTGAGGGTGGCGGCGAACTCCTCGACCAGGGCGGTCTCACCGGCCACCACGCAGGTGCCCGGGCCGTTGACGGTGGCGACGGAGAGCCCCTCGGGTAGCCGGTCGGCGACCACCGACTCGTCCAGCGACACGGCCAGCATCGACCCGGCGGGCAGGGAGTGCATGAGCCGGCCCCGGGCGGCCACCACCTTCAGCGCGTCCGGCAGGGTGAGCACGCCGGCCACGGTGGCGGCGACGTACTCGCCGATGGAGTGGCCGATCATCGCGGCCGGGGTGACCCCGGACCGCTGCCAGAGCAGGGCGAGCGCGTACTCGACGGTGAACAGGGCGGGCTGGGTGTAGCGGGTCTCGGTGAGCTTCTCCCCCGCCTCCGGGTCGCGGCCGAGGATCAGGTCGCGGATGTCCAGGCCCAGCTCGGGGCGGAGCAGCTCGGCGCACTCGTCCACGGTGGCCGCGAAGCCGGGGTCCTCGGCGTAGAGCTCGGCGCCCATGCCGGCGTGCTGGGAGCCCTGGCCGGAGAAGAGAAGAGCCACCTTCGGGGCTGGACGGTCGGTCAGGCCTCGATGTCCGCGCTTCGGATCACGAAGCAGCGCGGCCGCCGTCGCGGGATCGGTGGCGACCACGGCGGCGCGGTGCGGGTACTCCTGACGACCGACGCGCAGGGTGTGCGCGACGTCGGCGAGCAGCCCGGCGCCGCCTCCGGCGCTGACCTCGGCGCCGCCTCGGCCGCCGTCCTCCAGGTGGTCGGCGAGCCGTCGCACCGCCGCGTCCAGCGCGGTGGCGGTCTTCGCGGACACCTGCAGCAGGTGCGCGGGACGGACCCGCCGCTCGGCCCGGTACGCGGCCGGCGCCTCCTCCAGCACCACGTGCGCGTTGGTGCCGCCGATGCCGAAGGAGCTGATCCCGGCCCGGCGCGGCACGCCGTCGGTGTCCCACTTGGTCAGGGAATTGGCCACGTAGAACGGGGTGTCGGCGAAGTCGATCGCCGGGTTCGGCGCCTCGTAATTGATGGTGGGCGGGATCAGACCATGCTCCATGGCGAGCACCGTCTTGATCACGCTGATGATGCCGGAGGGCTGGCTGAGGTGGCCGATGTTGGACTTCACCGAGCCGATGCCGCACCAGCCCCGGTCGTCGGTGCCCCTGGCGTACACGGCGGAGAGGGCGGCGACCTCGATCGGGTCGCCCAGCGCGGTGCCGGTGCCGTGCGCCTCGACGTAGCTGATGGTGCGCGGGTCGATCGCAGCCAACTCGACCGCCTGCGCCACCGCCTCCACCTGACCGTCGATGCTGGGGGCGGTGAAGCCGACCTTGCTGGCGCCGTCGTTGTTGATCGCGTTGCCCAGCACCACCGCGCGGACGGTGTCGCCGTCGGCGATCGCGTCGGAGAGGCGCTTGAGCAGGGTCACCCCGGCGCCGCTGCCCCACACCGTGCCGTTGGCGCCGGCGTCGAACGGGCGGCACCGGCCGTCCGGGGAGGTGAAGCCGTCCATGCCGAGGTAGCCGACGTGCGGCAGTTCGATGTTCACGCCGCCGGCCAGGGCCATGTCACACTCGCCGTTGCGCAGCGCCTCGCAGGCCAGATGGAACGCGACAAGCGAGCTGGAGCAGGCGGTGTGCACGGTCAGGCTCGGCCCGCGCAGGTCCAGCCGGTACGACACGTTGGTGGCGACGTAGTTCGGCGAGGTGGCGGTGGCGATGGAGACAGAGCCGTGCGGGTTGCCGCCGACCCGCTTGTTGCGCTTCACGAACTCGTTCAGGTAGGTGTTGCCGCCGGTGCCCGCGTAGACGCCGATCGCACCGTCGTACCGGCTCGGGTCGTAGCCGCCGTCCTGCAGCGCCGTGTAGCAGATCTCCAGGAAGAGCCGGTGCTGCGGGTCGGTCACCTCGGCCTCGCGGGCGGTCATCCCGAACAGGCCGGCGTCGAACTCGTCGTAACCGTCGACCAGCGGGGCCCGGTTCACCCAGCCCGGGTCGTCCACCTCCTCGACCAGGGCGCCCCGGGCGAGCTGCTCCTCGCGGGTCAGCTCGGTGACCGATTCCACGCCGTCGACCAGGTTGCGCCAGAACTCCGCCACGTCGGCGGCGCCGGGCAGGCGGGCGCCGAGCCCGACGATGGCGATCGGTTCGATGCCGTTGTCGGCGGGATGTTCGGGGGCCATGTCGTTGTTCATCGGGGTCGTCCTTCGTTGCGCGGGTGCCGGGGTGCCGGCGGGAAGGGTTGCGGCGTCATGGTTGGTTCGGCCGTCGAGGCGGGGTTCGGCGGGCCCGGCCCCGGCGGGCGGCGGCGCGCTGCGCGGCGCGGGCCAGTTCCGGCCGGTCGGCGGCGCCGTCGAGGCTGGCGGCGAGCGCCCGCACGGTCGGATGGCGGAACAGGTCGAGCATGCTGATCGAGCGGCCGGTGGCCTCGGTGAGCCGGGCGTGCACCGCGGCGAGGGCCATCGAGTGACCGCCGATGTCGAAGAAGTTGTCGCTGAGGCCGACCCGCTCCCGGGCGAGCACGTCCCGCCAGATGCCGGCGATCAGCTCCTCGGTGTCGGTCGGCGCGTCCGGTCCGGCGGGCAGCGGAGCCCGCGTCGGCTGTCCGGCGACGGTCATCGCGCCCAGCGCCGCCCCTCGTACCTCGGCCCGGGGCAGCTCGGCGGCGATCTCGGTGGTCTTCGCGTCGGGCGTCGCGGCCAGCGCGCCGACCAGGGTGACGAAGTCGGCCAGCAGCCCGTCGATCCGGTCGGCGTCGAAGAGGTCCGGGTTGTAGACCAGGTCGACGCCGAGCCGGCCGGCCCGCTCGACCACGTAGACGGTGATGTCGAACGGCGAACCGGGCCGGGGCACCGGCACCGGATCGCCGGTCAGCCCGGTGAGCGCCAGCCGGGGTTGGACGAAGTTCAGCACGTTGAACAGCACCTGCACCAGCGGTGAGTGGGAGGTGTCCCGGCCGACGCCGAGCGCGTCGACGATCCGTTCCAGCGGCGCGCCCGGGTGCTCGGTCACCTCGTGCAACTCGGCCGCGCAGCGGTCGACCAGGTCGGCGAAGCTGGCCCCGCCGGTGCGGACCCGGACCGGCACGGTGTCGATGAAAAAGCCGACGACGTCGTCGAAGGCGGCCAGCCGCCGGTCGGCCATGACCGCGCCGAGCACGTGGTCGTCGCCGCCGGTGAGCCGGCTGAGTAGTTCCCCGAAGCCGGCCAGCAGCACCGCGGCCAGGGTCGTCCCGCGGGCCTCGGCGAGCCGCCGGACGGCCCCGTCGGCCGCCTCGTCGAGCGTCGCCGCGGCCTCCGCCCCGGCGTACGTCTGCACGGCGGGGCGCGGGCGGTCGCGGGGCAGATCGAGCACGGTCGGCGCGCCGGTCAGGTGTGCGGTCCACCAGGCGAGATCGTCCGCCCCCTGCCGGCGGTCCCGCTCGGCCCGCCAGACGGCGTAATCGGCGTACCGGGCCGCCGGCGCGGCCAGCTCGACCGGCTTCCCGCCGACGGCGGCCGCGTACGCGGTGGCCAGGTCGGCCGAGAAGACCGCCTCGGACCAGCCGTCGAAGACCGCATGATGGAAGGTGACCGCGAGCACGTGCTCGGCCGGGCCGAGCCGGTAGACGGTGACCTGCCAGGGCGGGCCGGTAGCCAGGTCGAAGGCGTGGGCGGCCCCGTCGGCGAGCAGCCGCGCCAGTTCCGCCTCGGCCCCGGCGCCGGCCAGGTCCACCACGGGCACCGGCAGGTCGGTCGGCTCGGCGCAGATCGCGTACGGCACGCCGCCGGTCTGCGGGATCCGCCAGCGCAGCACGTCGTGCCGGTCGGCGACGGCACGCAGGGCCGTTCCGAGGGCGGACACGTCGAGGGGCCCGTGCAGCCGGTGCGCGAGGGCGATGTTGTACGGCGCGCTGGACGGGGCGATCTGGTCCATGAACCACAACCGCCGCTGCGGCGGGGAGAGGGTGGGCGGGTTGCCGGTCCGCAGCGTGTCCCCCGTGCAGGAGCCGGCGGCGCGGACCCGCTCGGCGAAGGCGCCGAAGGTGCGGCTGGCGAAGACGTGCCGGGCCTCGACGTCCCGGCCGAGTTCGGCACGGACGGCGGCGACCAGTCGCATCGCGGCGACCGAGTTGCCCCCGGCGGCCAGGAAGTCCGTGCCCTGCCCGGGGACGCCTCCGAGCAGCCGGGACCAGATCCGGGACAACGCCCGGCCGAGCGGGTCGTCCGGTTCGGACGCCGACGCCGGTGCGGCGGGTCGGCCGGCGACGGCGAGCTCGCGCAGCGCTGCCCGGTCCAGCTTGCCGCTGACCGGACTGACCGGCAGCTGGGCCAGTCGGAACAGTCGGGCCGGGAGCATCGCGGTGGTCAGCCTGGTGGCGGCGTACCGGCGGACCTCCTCGTCGTCCGGGGCGTCCGCCGGGGTGAGGAAGCCGACCAGCTCCGGTCCGAGCGGGCCGGGGACCGCCTCGACGGCGGCCGCGTCCACGCCGGGGTGCCCGGCCAGTACCGCCTCGATCTCGCCCAGCTCGATGCGCTGGCCGCGCACCTTGACCTGCCGGTCGGCCCGGCCGAGGTAGACGATCCGGCCGTCCGGGGCCTGCCGGACCAGGTCGCCGGTGCGGTAAAGCCGGGCCCCGGCCTCGCCGGAGTACGGGTCGGGGACGAAACGTTCGGCGGTCAGGGCCGGCCGGTTGAGGTAACCGGTGGCCAGGCCCGGCCCACCGAGCAGCAGCTCACCGGTCTGGCCGGGCGGGACGGGCCGGAAATCGGCGTCGACGACGTACGCCCGGCCGTTGGGCATCGGTACGCCGATCGGCATCGGGTCGGCCGGCACCCCGGTCACCTCGTCGACCAGCGCCAGCACGGTTGCCTCGGTCGGCCCGTACGCGTCGAAGAAGCGCCGCCCCGGCGCCCAGCGGGCGGCCAGCTCGGCGGGAACCGCCTCGCCGCCGCAGAGGACCACCTGCCAGCTCGGGACGGCGTCGGGGTCGAGCAGGGCGAGCACCGTCGGGGTGATGAAGCCGTAGTTGGCCTCGTGCGCGGCGAGGAACCGCTGCATGCGGGCCGGGTCACTCCGGTCTTCGTCGCCGACGAGCTGCACCGACCCGCCGACGGTCAGCGGCAGGAACAGGTCGATCGCGGCCACGTCGAACCCGAGGGACGAGACGCCGAAAGTACGCACCTCGGCGTCCGCCGCGGTCACCGCGGCCAGGCCGGTGACGAACTGCACGAGGTTGCGGTGGGTGTTGAGCACCCCCTTGGGCCGCCCGGTGGATCCGGAGGTGAAGAGCACGTACACCACGTCGTCCGGCGTGACCGGGCGGTGCGGCGGCGGGCCGGCCGGCGCCCCGGTGGGTGGCGACACCGCGCGGATCCCGGGCACGCCGGCGAAGGTGGCCTCCGCCAGGTCCCCGACCACGACGGACAGGCCGGCGTCGTCCACCACGTCGAGCATCCGCCGCCGCGGCCCACCGGCGTCCAACGGTACGTAGCATCCGCCGGCGATCAGCACGCCCAGCACGGTGACCACCAGCTCGGGGCGGCGGGACGCGCAGATGCCGACCCGGGTCTCCGGCCCGACGCCCTGCTCGCGCAGGACCGCCGCCAGCCAGCCGGCCCGCTCGACGAGCTGCCGGTAGCTGAGCACGTCCTCCCACTGCCGGACGGCGACCGCGTCCGGGGTACGGGCGGCCTGCTCCGTGATCAGCTCGACCAGCGTCGCCTCCGGGTACGGCAGCGGCACGCCGTGCAGGGTGGAGGTGGGCGGGCTCGTGGTCACCGGGACTCCTTCGCTTCGCTGCGTGGCGTCATGCGACACCACGGGACTGAGCCTGCTGATTCGCTCGCTCATACGGACGGCTCCCGATGGTCGTTCACGATCTGCAGGCGCAACTCGCTGAAGTACCGCCGGCCGGCGGCGTCCGGCACCCACGCCTGATCCGGGGTGGGCAGCATCTCGCTGACCACCAGCGACACGCCGTCCCCGCCGTCGACCCGAGCGGCCCGGACCATGGCGCAGAACATGTTCGCGAAGGCGGGACTGGCCAGGTCGACGAAGCAGGGCTTGGTCTCGGTGCCGAGCTTGACGTAGACCTGCTCCGGCAGCCCGAGCCGGTGACGCCAGGCTCGGACGGCGAGGAAGTTCTCCCGCTCCCCGGCGGCCGTGGCGAGGCCGCTCTCCCCCACCGTGGTACGCCAGGTCTGCCGCGCCACCACCAGGTTGTCGAGCGTGATCCGGGGGGTGTACGGCGCGGCGGCGACCAGCTTGAAGCCGTCGACCGCGTGGGCGCTGAGCAGCTCGGCGAAGACCTCGGTGAGCGGCCAGCGCTGGCCGTCGGGGGCGGTGACGACCAGCCGGCCGTCGGAGTCGGTGACGGTGAGGTCGACTGTGGGCAGCACCCGGGCCGGGTCTCCGCCGGGCGCCGGCTGGAACGCCAGGTGCCGGTCGGTCGGTCCGGTCAGCGAGTGGGCGGTGCGGCTGCTCCGGCGCGGCCAGCCGTCCGGGAGCAGCAGCCGGATCCGTCGCTCGCCCAGGTCGGCGGCGAGCGCCGTGCGCAGCCGTTCGACATCCGGATGCGACGCGGTGAGGGCGACGCAGTCGAACGACGACCAGGCCGCGTGCAGTTCGCCGAGCACCACGGTGTATTCGCCGCGCCGCAGCGCGTCCGCGTCGGTCGCGCAGATCTGCAGGTCGGGGCTGTGCAGCACGGCGTTGGACCAGTCCGGCCGGGCGCCGGGGAACACCTCGTCGACCCGTTCGGCGAGGTCGGCCACCCGCAGCCGGACCTCGGTGGTGTCGGCGGGCAGCGCGTCCAGCCCGAACAGCCCGGCCCAGCGCGCCGCGAACTCGGCGGACACCGCGTCGACCGGCCGCTCGCCGACGCCCCAGAACAGGCCCTGCACGAGGAACCAGAGGTCGGACAGGAGTACCGGCGCGTCACCGGCCTCGGCCCGCAGCTCCTCGTAGAGCCCCTGGAACACCTTCCCGTACGCCTCGGCCAGGGCCGCGACCATCCACCGGGCAGCGCGCAGCAGCACATCGAGCGGGGCCGCGAGGTCGGCCAGCAGCGGCGCGCCGAAGACCACGTCGAGTTCTCGGCTGGTGTCCTCGCAGCAGATGGTCCGACCGGCGTACATCTGGCCGTTCCGCTGCCGGGGCGCGGCCCCGGTCAGCTCGGTGAAGGTGGTGTTGAGCGCCTCGAGTGCGGCACGCAGCCGGTCGGGATCGCCGGCCGCGGCGGCGACTTCGTCCCGCGCGGCGCGCAGCCGGTCCCACCCGGCCCGCGCGGCCGCCCGCAGCGGCTCGTCGCCGATGGCCTCGATCCGGCCGGTGAGCACCTGTTCGGCGTCGGGGCTGACCGGCAGGGCCGCGTCCCAGGTGATCAGCTCCCGGGCCACCAGCCGGTCCAGCAGCGCGTAGCCGTCCTCAGGTCGACGCAGCCCGATCGCCGGGTCGGTCACCAGCTCGCGCGCGGGGCGGCGGCCGTCGATGGCAGCGAGCAGCGCCGCCTCCACCACGGAGAGCGGCACCGGTGGCCGGCCGGGGCGCAGCACCGCGCGGTCGCGCAGGCTCAGCTGGGCGCCGAGCATCGGCGGCCACCAGCGTCGCACGGCCGGGTCCGCGCCGAGCGTGTCGGCGTACGCGGTCAGCGCCCAGGACTCGAACCAGACCCAGCGGCGGCGGGTCAGCCCCGGCCCCTGACTGATCCGGGCGGCCTCCGGCTGCCCGGGGTCCACGGTGGCCCAGCAGCTGGGGCCGAAGAAGCCGACCGTCTCGTTCTTGCCGGCGTAGCGCTGCCAGTACTTGAGCAGGGCGATCTCCCGCTTGCGGCGGGGCTTGTTGCGCACCTCCGGGTCGGACCGCAGCAGCCCGTCGAGGGCGATGAGCGCGCTCGGGTTCTGCCAGGTGACGGCCTCGCGCAGCAGCGGATCGGCGGCCAGCTCGCTGATCCGGTGGGCCGCCGCCCGGACCGCCTCGTCGAACTCCTTGTCGAACCGGTCCTCGCCCGTGCCGGTGGCGAGCAGCTCGTCGGCCGCGGCAGCGGCGCACGGCGCGTGGAACAGGGTCAGCCCGTCGGCCGGGAAGCCGGTGCCGCGCAGGATCGCGTCCCGCCACACCGACCAGTTGGTGTCGCCGAGCGGCACCCGGTGCGCGGCCGGCACGTCGACGGCGACGGACGACGCGGCAGTGGCGGACGGCGGCGCGGGGTCGGCGCGGTCGGCGGCGACCGCGGCGGCCAAGTCGGTGCGGAGCGCGGCCAGCAGCTCGGCGAGCTGGTCGAGCAGGAAGAAGTGCCCGCCGTCGATCTCGTGCAGGGTGAAGCCGGCGGCGGTGTGCTCCGCCCAGGCGAGGCTGTGTTCGCGGGTCACCGCCCGGTCGTGCCGGCCGCTGAACACGACGATCGGCACCGGCAGCGGCTCGCCGGGGACGTACCGGTAGCTGTCGACCCGGCCGAAGTCGGCCCGCAGCAGCGGCAGCAGCAGCTCCACCAGCTCGGGGTGCTCCAGCAGCTCGGCGGGGAGGCCGCCGCCGTCGCCGAGGCGGCGCAGCAGCTCATCGTCGTCCACCTTGGACAGGCCGTCGAAGAGGCTGGCCGCGGTGACGTGCGGCGCGCGAGCGCCGCCGACGTAGAGCCGCAGCGGCAGCGGCGCCCCCGTCCGGAGCAGTTCCCGGACGACCTCGAAGCCGACCCGGCCGCCCATCGAGTGGCCGTAGATCGCGTACGGGCGGTCGGCGCGGGAGGCGATGGCGGCGGCCACGTCGGCGATGTCGAAGCGGGCATCCTCGCCGATCCGGTTCTCCCGGCCGGGCAGCTGCACCGGCAGCACCTCGACGTCCGGGCCGATCCCCTGCTGCCAGCGCCGGAACACGCTCGCGCCGCCACCGGCGTAGGGCAGGCAGAACAACCGCACCGGTGCCTGGGGTCGGCTTCCGGCGGAGAGGAACCAGTTCACCGCGTACCTTTCTGCACGGGGTCGATCCAGTACCGCTGGCGCTGGAACGGATAGGTGGGCAGCCCCGTACGCCGGACGGTGCCCTCGGGATGCAGGGCGTCCCAGTCGACGTCCCGCCCGGCCACCCAGTCGGCCGCCAGTTCGCGGAGCGGGCCGTCCTCGCCGGCTATCCGGGCATCGGTGTCGAGCAGCATGTCGAGCGCGGCGAGCGCGCCGGGCAGGTCCGCGGCGACCACGGCGGCCCGGTGCGCGAAGGCCCGCCGGCCGAGCGCCAGGGTCGCGGCCACCTCGGGCAGCGCCGGGGCGGTGCCGGCCAGGTGGCGGCGCAGCCGGGTGAGCGCCGCACGCAACGCCGCCGGGGTACGCGCCGACACCGGCAGCAGCCACGGCCCGGCATCCGGGGCCTCGGCCGGATCGTCCGGTGGCGGCTGCTCGACGATGACGTGCGCGTTGGTGCCACCGAGCCCGAACGCGCTGACCCCGGCGATTCGGCGCGGCACCTGCGGCCAGTCCCGCGCCTTGGTCGGCACGTAGAACGGGCCGGCGGCGAAGTCGATCTCCGGGTGCGGACGGGTGAAGTGCAGGTTGGGCGGAATGACGCCGTGCCGGACGGCGAGCACCGCCTTGATCAGCCCGGCGATCCCGGCGGCGGCGTCGAGGTGGCCGATGTTGGTCTTCACCGTGCCGAGCGCGCAGGAGTTGGCGGAAGCGGTCCCGGCGTACACCTCGTGCAGCGCGGCCACCTCGATGGCGTCGCCGAGCGGCGTGCCGCTGCCGTGGCCCTCGATGAACCGGACCTCGCCGGGCGCGACCTCAGCGGTGGCGAGGGCGGACGCGACCGCGGCGGCCTGCCCCGCCGGGCCGGGTACGGCGAAGCCGGCCCGGTCCGGGCCGTCGTTGGTGACCCCCCAGCCGGGCAGGACGGCGTAGACGCGGTCCCCGTCGGCCTGCGCGTCGGCGAGCCGGCGCAGCGCGACCACGCCGACGCCGGAGCCGAAGCCGGACCCGTTGGCGCGCTCGTCGAAGGCGCGGCAGCGGCCGTCCGGGGAGGCCATGCCGCCGGGGGTGTGCCGGTGTCGGGGCCAGGTGACGGTGACCCCGCCGGCCAGGGCGATGTCGCACTGGTAGTCGGCGAGGCTCTGCGCGGCGAGGCAGACCGCGACCAGCGAGCTGGAGCAGGCGCTCTGCACGGCGAGGGCCGGCCCGGTCAGCCCCAGCCGGTAGGCGACCTGCCCGGGCAGGTGGTCGGTGAACTGCCGGCCGACCAGCCGGGCCTCCCAGTCGTCCGGGTCCACGTCGCCGACCACGGCCGGGTTGTCGAGCAGGTGGAAGAGAAAGTAGCGGTTGGCGGAGGTGGCCGAGTAGACGCCGACCAGGCCGGGGAACCGCTGCGGGTCGTGCCCGGCGTCCTCGAGGGCCTCCCAGGCGGTCTCCAGGAACAGCCGGTGCTGCGGGTCGGTCCGGGCGGCCTCCTCGGCGCCGAAGGAGAAGAACTCGGCGTCGAAGTCGGTCACCCCGTCGAGCCAGCCGGTCGCCGGCACGTGCCGAGGATCGCCACGCAGCCCCGGCCCGATGCCGAGGGCGGCCAGTTCCTCGTCGGTGTGGTCCCGGACGGAGTCGACGCCGGCGCAGAGGTTCCACCAGAAGGTGGCCACGTCGGGGGCGCCGGGGAAACGGCCGGCGAGCCCGACCACGGCGATCTCGTCGCCGGTGTACTCCCGGGCCGCGCTCGCCGGGGCGACCAGAGCGGCCGGGGCGGGTGGCACCCGGACCACCTCGGGCGGGACGGGCGGCACCGGGACCGCCTCGGGCGGGGCGTCGAGCAGCGCCGCCTGGCCGGCCACCGTCGGGTGGTCGAAGAGGCGCAGCATCGGCAGTCGCACGCCGAACCGCTCGGCCAGCCGCTGCTGCACCTGGCCCAGCAGCAGCGACTGGCCGCCCACGTCGAAGAAGCTGTCGGTGCGGCCGACCGCGTCCCGGCCGAGCACCGCGCACCAGATGTCGTGCACGACGCGTTCGGTGTCGGTGGCCGGGGTCGCGCCGGCGGGCACGACGCCGACCGGGTCGGGCAGGGCCCGCTCGTCCACCTTGCCGGTGACGGTGAGCGGAAACTCGTCGAGCACCACCACGGCGCGGGGCAGCGCGTACGCGGGCAGCGCCGCGGCGAGGGCGGCCCGCAGCGCCGCCGCGTCCGGCCGGATCCCGTCGGCCGGACGGGCGTACGCCAGCAGCTCACCGTCGCGGGCGATGGCGCGTACGCCGGCCACCCCGGGCTGGGCGGCGAGGACCGCCTCGATCTCGGTCAGTTCGACCCGGTGGCCGCGCACCTTGACCTGCCGGTCGAGCCGGCCGAGGCAGACCAGCTCGCCGCCGGGCAGCCGCCGGCCCAGGTCGCCGGTGCGGTACGCGCGCACCCCGTCGGCGTCCACGGTGAACCGGTCGCTGTCCTGGTTGAGGTATCCGGGGGCGAGGTGCGGGCTGTGGACAACGAGCTCGCCGGTGTCCGGCGCGAGGCGCAGCTCGTAGCCGGGGAACGGGGCGCCGATCGGCAGCGGGCCGAGGACATTCGGGTCTATTTCGGACAGTCGCAGCGCGAACCGGGCGACGAAGGTCATCTCGGTGGCGCCGTAGCCGTTGATCAGCTCGCAGTCGGCGGCGAAGCGGTCCCGGCCGCGGATCGCATCGGCCCAGGTGGCCTGCTCGCCGCCGAGCAGCACCACGCGAACCGCGTCCAGCCGCCGCTCGCCGAGCGTGTCGAGCAGGTGCCGGTAGACGGTGGGCGTGCAGTGCAGCACGGTCGCCTGGTGCAGGGCAAGGTGGTCGAGGGCGTACGCGAGCCCCTGCCGGCGCAGGTCGACCGGGACCACGGCGGCACCGGTGAGCAGCGCCGGGTACAGGTCCGGGATGGCGGCGTCGAAGCTGAACGAGGCGAGCAGGCTGAGCCGGTCGGTCGGGGCGATGGCCAGCGCGGCGATCTGGTTGTCGACAACGTGCGCCAGGTTGCGGTGGGTCTGCCCGACCGCCTTGGGCACCCCGGTGGAGCCCGAGGTGAACAGCACGTACGCGAGCGTGTCCGGGTCGACGGTGACGGGCCGCAGCGGGGCGGGTGGCACGTCGTCCAGCGACACCACGGTCCGGCCGTCGGCGAGTTCGCCGGCCAACTGGCGGTGCTCGGCGGCGCAGGCGAGCGCGCTGACCCCGGCGGCGGCGAGCATGTGGCGCAGCCGGTCGACCGGGAAGCCCGGGTCGAGCGGCACGTACGCGCAGCCGGCGGCCAGGGCGCCGAGCAGCGCCGCGACGGTCGGCGCGCCGTGCGTGGTGAGCAAAGCGATCCGGTCACCGGGTCGGACGCCCGCGGCGACGAAGACGGCCGCGTGCCCGCCGGCCGCGCCGGCCAGCTCGGCGTAGTTGACCTCGTGGGCCTCGCCGAGCAGCGCCGGACGATCGGCCTGACGTGCCGCGACCTCGGCGAAGCGATTGACAATCATCGGTTGAGTCATGTCAGCGGTCGGGCGTTTCCTCACCGGCGGCAGGCGCGCAGGAGTCAGCCAATGTGATCATGATCCCCCCCAGGACTGCACACTGGAAGCAGAATATGGCTCGTTTTCCCGATGGGAAGGGTATCGATCAGGGTCGGGCCGAAGGTCCGACACCCGGCACCACCTCGGACGGAGGAATTCGTCCGATCATCCCTCTAGCGCGTAGACGATTTCCCGCGTAAGTGTCTACTGTCGAGTACGTTTTCCGGTAAAACCGCGCTAGAACCGTGGAATTTTCACCGGCGCGGCCTCCGTCGCCGCAGCTCAACCCGCTGCCGGGGAGCAGTCACCGGTCATCGTAACGCGGGATCGGATCGACCAACGCGTCGAATCCCTTCGGCAGCTGCGCCACGAGATCGTGAAACTCGCCGACCGTCACCGCCTCGCGCAGCGTGGCGAGCACGGCGAAGGTGCCCACCTCGGCGACCGCCGGATCCATCCCGGTCCGCTCGGCCACCCGGTGCAGAAAGGTCAGCATTCCCCCGGTCGCGCCGCCGCCGGCCGGGGTCAGATAGCCACCCAGCTCGTCCGGCAGCTGCGCGGCCAACTCGTCCGCCTCGCCCGCTGTCACCCGCTCGGCGAGGGTCTGCAGCACCGCGCGGGAGATCGTCGCCGCCTGCCCGGTGGGCAACTCGGCGCGGCGGGCCACCGCCTCGACGAATCGGGGAAACCGCACGCCGCCTCCTGTGTCGTCGCCGCCCGCCGCCGGGTCTGGAACGGCCGCCCACCGCCCGGCCTCAGACGGCTCCAGGCACCGCAGAGTGCCTGGAGCCGTCGAGGCTTACCCACGCCCAACGGGGACAAACGGCCGTCACCGGCCGACGGCCACCGTCGCGTGGGTCTTGAGCGCATCGGTCTCCGTCTCGTGGGTCTCGGCCGGAGCCGGTCGCTGCTCCGGCGTCGGAATCTCCCGGGTTCGCCACACCGGCGACCACCGGGTGACCAGGGCCGCCGCGGCCATCCCCGCCGCGGCCAGCGCGAGGTACGCCGGCGCCCCCAGCAACCCGGTCAGCGCGCCGCCGAGGGCCGCGCCGAGTGGCATCGCCCCCCAGATCACGAACCGGCTGGTCGCGGTCATCCGGGACAGCATCGACGGCGGTGTGGCGGCCTGCCGGAGGCTGACCGCGTTGACGTTGTAGCGCCCACTGGCGAAGGCGCTCACCGCCAGCCCGGCACCCATGCCGAGCGGGTGCGGCACGAGCACCAGCACCGCGCCGGCCTGCAGCACGGCCGCCCCGGTGATCGCCCGCCCGACGCCCAGGCGGGTGCGGGCCCGGCCCGCCACGGCCGCGCCGAGCAGGTACCCGACGTTGGCGCCGGCGATCAGCAGGCCGACCGTGACGGCGGGCAGGTGCAGCTCGCGGACCGCGTACACCAACAGCATGGCCAGGAAGCCGGCGTGCCAGAGGTTGGTCAGCCCGGAGCAGAGGGTCAGCGCCCGCACGACCGGGTGGTGGAACACGAAGCGGATGCCGCCGACGGCGTCCCGCCACATGCCGCCGCTCTCGGGAGCGGCCTGGCGGGCCAGCCGGGGCGTACCGGCCAGGAACAGGGCCGAGACGACGAAGCTGGCCACGTCGACCAGCAGCGCGACCGGCGCGCCGAGCACGCCGACCAGCACGCCGGCCACCCCCGGACCGGCGGTCTGCCCGACCGCCCGGGTCGCCTCCAGGCGGGCGTTCGCGTCGGCGAGCCGCGCGGCCGGCACCACCGCCGGCACCGCGGCGAAGTAGGCGACGTCGAACAGCACCGTGGCGCATCCGGCGAGCAGCGCCACCACCACGAGCTGGGTGAGGGTGAGCAGCCCGGCCACCCAGGCGAGCGGCACGCTGACCAGCAGCAGCGCCCGGGCCAGGTCGGTGGCGACCAGCACCGCGCGGCGGGGCAGCCGGTCCACGATCGCCCCGGCCGGTATGCCGAGCAGCAGGTACGGCAGGGTGGTCGCGGCGGTCAGCGTGGCGACCCCGGTCGGCCCGGCGCCGAGCACGGTCAGCGCGGCGAGCGGCAGCGCCACCGTGGTGACGTGGGTGCCGAGAGTGCTGACCGCGTCGGAGAGCCAGAGTCGGCGGAAGGTGGCGTGCCGCCACAGAGGGGCGGCGGCGGGGGTGACGGTCATGCGGGCAGCCTCGCCCGCGTACCCGAAGTGTCGGGTGGACCGGATTGTCACGGTGACAATCCGACGGCGACCGGCCGGCCCGGCGGCTACATTGTCACGGTGACAATCTGGGAGCCGGCGGGGCTGTCCGGGGTCGGGCCCCGCTACCTGGCGCTCGCCGACGCGATCGGCGCGGACATCGCGGCGGGCCGGCTCGGCCCCGGCGACCGGCTGCCACCGCAGCGGGAGCTGGCCCGGCGACTCGGCGTCACCATCGGCACCGTCGGCCGTGCCTACCAGGTGGCCGCCCGGCGCGGCCTGCTCACCGGCGAGGTCGGCCGGGGCACCTTCGTCACCCCCGCCCCCGCCCCGGCGGCCCCCGCCGCCGCGCCGGTGCTGGACGTGGCCGCGGTGCACCCGCCCGGGCACGGGCCGGTGCACCGGGCCGTCGCGCCGATCCTGCACCGGATCGCCGCCGACCCCCTGGCGGTCGGCGCCGAGGACGCCGACGCGGTCCGGCACCGAATAGCCGGCGCCCGCTGGATGGCCCACGCCGGCTGGCGACCCGAGCCCGGCAGCGTCGAGGTGACCGCCGGCGGGCAGCACGGCCTCGCCGCCGCCCTGGCCGCCTTCGCCCAGCCCCGGCAGGTGGTGATCACCACCGAGCTGACCAACCCCGGGCTGCTCGCCGCCGCCCGGCTGCTCCGCGTCGAGCTGGCCACCGTGCCCAGCGACGCGGCCGGCGCCCGGCCGGACGCGGTCGACCGGCTCTGCGCCCGCCGCCGGGTCGCCGCGCTGCACCTGCACCCCACCCTGCACAACCCCACCGGGCTCACCATGCCGGCGCAGCGCCGCCAGGAACTCGCCGCCGTCGCCGCCGCCCACGACCTCACCGTCATCGAGGAGGACCCGTTCGGCGCGCTGCTGACCGACCGGCCACCACCGGTCGCCGCCTGGCACCGGCGGACCGTCCACCTCACCGGCATCACCAAGACACTCGCGCCCGGGCTGCGGATCGGCTACCGGTACGCCCCGCCGAGCCTCGCCGAGCCGCTGCGCGCCGCCGCCCAGGCCCTCGCCTGGGC